>JBCQVS010000007.1:0-81808 GCA_047172885.1 Rikenellaceae bacterium
ATTGCTGGCCTTGTCCCCGAGGTCAAAAAATTAAACAAACGTCACTGGTAGGTCTTCTGGCTTGTTCCGCTCAAAGAGGTCTTCCCATCCCTTAAGGACAGTGACCAAAGGATTACTCTGAGTACGTAAGAACTTACAGCTACGGGCATAGCTCCAGATTTTAACTGGATTCCCTTTTTTATGACTCCCCGAGCTAGTCGAGTCGCCACACCAATAACGGATGCAAAAGTATCTATTTTTTTTGAAAAAACAAACTTCTTTCACCCAAGATTCTCATAAAATCTTCATTATCACTGTAAAAGGGCTAAAATTTAAAAATAAATTGCTATATTTGTTCAACTGAAAACTATTAATTTCAAAAAACATAGAGCTATGAAAACATCAAACAACCGCGGGATTTATTTTTTAGTTTTGGCTGCGACGCTATTCTTCTTTGCGTCGTGTGCTCCTGTACGCATCAACACCCAAAAGATTGATAAGAAGATCCAAAAGGTCGAGGTGAAGCAGACCAAACTAGATACTAAGCACAAGAGCTTGGAGGCGCAAAAGAAGCAATCTATTAGCTCGAATTCTAATAGACGATAACTTTTGTCGGATCTAAAAAAATGAAATGCCTCCAGTGATAAGGGTGAAACCTTACCGCTGGAGGCAATTCTATTTTTTTTGGAGAAGAAGTTAATTCTTTAGCTTGATTTGAGAATAACAAATGTTGAATATTCAATACCCTGTTTGTGTAATAAGTTGAATATTAGTGGTCAATTCTCATTTTCTATGAGTTTAAGTAGTGTAAAACAATTATTGCCATATTTTTAAAAGCACTCTTAAAAACACACCAATAATTATTTTACCCTACTTATATAATGTTGTATTTATTTACATTACAGTCAAAAAATTGTTGTTCATTCAAGTAAAGCGATCTATTTACTCTCGCAAAGAGAATCTACAATTATGATTTAATGCTCATATTGATTATATTTGTGTAAGAATTTAAACCTTAATTCGTATTTAAGTAGATATACATGACAGACACTTCATATATAATGATTCGGCAAATATTAATGGGATTGCTGCTCTTTTTGGGTAGTCATATGCTTCTTGTCTCATTGCCTCGACAACTCCAAAATAGCTTTTATAAATTGGCATTTCGGATTATGGGTGCAGCCTTTTTGTTTGTTCCTCTATCATGTTTTCTATACACACCAGACAAGAGTTTGGCGTTGGAACCATATATCTCTGCTGTGGTAAACCTAACTGCCTACTTTGGGGCGTTTGTATTGAAGTGTGTAGCATTTCTAACTCTACTTGGTAAAAGATTCGGCAAACTTGTTTGGGGAGCTGTCGTAGCTTCTATCATTCTCTTTCCCGTGCCCGCATGGCTGAGTCTGCTGAGCGGACGTATTGAGATAATCGACACTGTAATCACCGCATCTTACACCTACTTTGTATTAGTCCTTTTGCTCTCGGTTATCTCTGTTCTGCGCCACTGCTCTAAAGCCGAAAAGAATATTGATAATTACTATTCGGATGATTTGCAAATATGTGTGAGTTGGATCAGGCGCTCTATCTGGCTACTTATGGGTATGGCTGTAAACTGCGCCATAGCTCCACTACTTCCAATCGCTCCTTGGTGGCTTAGACTCTTCTTCTTGGTCTACGGTATGTCATGCTATCTGCATATTCACTATGGTTATCGGCGTATGATGATCGCTATGATCGACTATTTTATGTTGCTGGGGCACAATATCTCTGATCTCGCTCTCGTTGAACAAGATGCTGAAGCTGACCTAAATATAAGCACCCAGACTCAAGGTAAGATCCAGAGTCAACTCGAAGAGTGGATCAGCTTGAAAGGGTATAAGCAGCGAGGTGTTACGATCAATATGGTAGCTAAAGAGATTGGAACAAATCGAACATACCTCTCACGCTACATAAACGCAACCTATCAATGTTCGTTCAAAACATGGATCACAGCGATGAGAGTTGAGGAGGTAAAGAGATTGCTTTCTCAAGAGGCGGATATGACCACAGTCAGAGTCTCGGATATTGTAGGTTTTGCTTCGCAGGAGTCGTTTAACCATGTATTCACCCGCTTAGAGGGTGTTTCACCATCTACATGGCGTGAGGAGAAGTGTGAGGTGTCGAATAGCTAAATTGTATAAGGGAAATGACTTTAATGCTATATTTAACAATACAGCTAGTCGTCATGAGCGGAATATTGGCTCTTGGCTGCTATTTGATCTTTGCACCTATCCCCAAAAGGCTCGAAGGGAGTAGAATACACAGATCGGGGCAGATAATCGGGGCTTCAATGACTATCTTGCCCATAGCTGGCTATGTCTACTTCTTTTTGGATATGCAAAGTTGGGCTTCGTACTATGCCACTGCGGTGAACCTCACTGCATACTGCGCAACTTCGACCCTTATCTCTCTGGCTTATTATGTATTAAGTAGTGTAAAACAATTATTGCCATATTTTTAAAAGCACTCTTGGAGCGATATTTTTCACTATCAAATCTCAATATAGAATAACTATATTTTCGATTCAATAGCAAAAAAATCTCTTCTCCAATAGTACTCTTAAAAACACACCAATAATTATTTTACCCTACTTATTGGAGCATCTAGAAGATAAAATATTTATAAAAATCCACCTGATAATCTCTCTGATCTATCCGATTCCTCTGTGGCTTGGCCTGTGTTGTGGCTCTGAGTATATGATTCGTCACCTCCTTATAGCCTCTTATACGGTCTTTTGTGTGTTGGCTATCATACATATCTCAACGAGCTTTTATTTCTATCGGTTGCGATACCTCAAGAGAAAAGATGATATGTCAGAGGTGGTGCGCTTAGAGTTCAAATTGATTGGCCGAACCATCTACGTCTCGATGATTATGATCCTTGTTGGTCTCTTCTCGGCCTCCTTTTTCTCGTATCCTATGTGGATGGGTTTTGTTTTTATGGGCTACTTTGTCGGTGGCGCTATCTATATCTATGTCTGTTATCATAAAATACTCTACTCCAATATTAATTCGTTGATCCCAGTGGGTGAGCAGGGGCTAGATATCGTTGATGAGCAAATGGCAGATGAGATAAACATCGAGGATCTTTCCGCCTGGGTAATCAGCGATGAGGTTAAGTCTCATATCGAAGCACATCTGCAAAGGTGGGTCGATAGAAAAGAGTTTCTGCTGCCGGATGCAACTCTTAACTCAGCGGCTCAGAAATTGTTTACCAATCGCACCTATCTTTCGCGTTATATCAACATGGTCTATAATTGCTCTTTCAAAACTTGGGTTACTCAACAGCGAATCGAAGAGTCTAAAAGGCTGATGAGCGAGTCGCCCGCAAGACCAATTTCTCAGATTGCAAAGCAAACAGGATTCACCTCCATGACCTCCTTCTCGCACCTATTCACCCGCTACGAGGGTGTCACCCCATCGCGGTGGCGCGAAAAGAATCTGCGATAGTTTAATTCGCTTGTTTGCCAGTGAGTCGAGGATGGCTTGCACAACACAAAAAAGTCCCGACAGGTAAAACCTATCAGGACTTTTTCTTTTTGCTCTTCCGAGCAGTGATCCCGCTGGGGCTCGAACCCAGGACCCCAACATTAAAAGTGTTGTGCTCTACCAGCTGAGCTACGGAATCATCGTTTCCAAACTCGAAAAACGTGTTGTTCTCTCGTTTTGGTGGTGCAAATGTAGAGGTTTTTTTTGTAATACCAAAACTTTTCGGTAATTTTGTCGCAAATATTTTTTGATACAAAACAATTTTAACTTTATTAACATGTGTAAAGTCCTGATTATCGGCGCTGGAGGTGTCGGAACTGTCGTAGCGCAAAAAGTTGCTGCAAATCCAATTTTTTCTGAGGTGATGCTTGCAAGTCGCACAAAATCTAAATGTGATGCTATCGCTGCCTCGATTGGTGGTGGTCGTGTCGCAACGGCTCAAGTGGATGCCGATAGTGTGCCCGAGCTATGCGAATTGTTCAACGCTTTTAAGCCAGATATCGTAATTAACGTTGCCCTACCATACCAAGATCTCACCATTATGGATGCCTGCTTGGAGTGTGGTTGCAACTATCTCGACACCGCTAACTACGAGCCAAAGGACGAGGCTAAATTCGAATACTCTTGGCAATGGGCATACCAAGACCGCTTCAAGGAGAAGGGTCTTACAGCGATCCTAGGTTGCGGTTTCGACCCAGGTGTTACGGCAATCTTCACAGCTTATGCCGCGAAGCACCACTTCGATGAGATCCACTACCTCGACATCGTCGATTGCAACGCTGGAAACCACGGTATGGCATTTGCTACAAACTTCAACCCCGAGATCAATATCCGCGAGGTTACTCAAAAGGGTCGCTACTTCGAGAATGGCAAGTGGGTTACCACCGAGCCACACGAGATACATATGCCGCTCAACTACCCCGAGATCGGTGAGCGTGAGTCATACCTTATCTACCACGAGGAGTTGGAGTCGCTCGTGAAGAACTTCCCAACGCTAAAGCGTGCACGTTTCTGGATGACATTCGGTCAGGGGTACCTTACTCACCTGCGTGTGATCCAAAATATCGGCATGGCGCGTATCGACCCAATTATGTATAATGGCGTGGAGATCGTACCAATCCAATTCCTTAAGGCGGTTCTCCCAGATCCTAAATCACTCGGTTCGAACTACCACGGTCAAACCTCTATCGGTTGCCGCATCAAGGGTGTGAAGGATGGCAAGGAGATCACTTACTACATCTACAATAACTGCGATCACGAGGCAGCATTCACCGAGACTGGAACTCAGGCGGTGAGCTACACCACTGGCGTGCCAGCAGCTTTAGGTGCTGTGATGTTCGCGAAGGGCCTTTGGAAAGGTGCTGGCGTTTATAACGTCGAGGAGTTCAACCCAGATCCATTCCTTGCGGAGCTTGGCGAGCAAGGTTTACCTTGGGTCGAGGTTTTTGGTGGCGACTTGGAATTGTAGGTTTATCTGAGGACTGTCCTGCGCGGACGGCGGCGGGGTGCTCCCCGCGGAGCTATGTCTTTCTTGCGTCTTGGGCGCTGATCCTTTTTGGATCATCGAAATATAAAATGTGGATTTTAGGTTTATGAGTGAACTCAACACCTAAAATTCACATTTTATATTTTTTTTGCTTCGCAAAAACCTCCCCAAGCCGTGTAGCAGCTTAATGCTACTTAGAGACCTTGATCCGAATCAGTGATGACATACTAAAATGTGACCTGAACTTCACTGAAGTGTGATGCCAACCGCAGATTGGCATAGATATATTTATTGAAAAGAGCGTTGAAATTCATTTCAAAAGCCCTTTACAATAAATAGATCGTCAGGCGAAGCCTCACACATCAGTGCAATAAAAAAGAAAAACGGCAGTTTTTCGTATCCAAACTTGTTTGGTGCCCGCGCGGCATGAGCGCGATAAGCAACTTCTAGTAAGTATAAATACCTAATTTTAACCAATTTTACGATATCTAAAAATGGTTTTATTATTTTTGTTCGTTTTTTGGCCTAATTAGCTTCAATCATGATAAATTACAGCGGAGTAACCTCCCCATGCTACATACTCGATGAAGAGCTGCTGCTCGAAAATCTGGCGACAATTGACCACGTAAGGGAGCAATCAGGTGCCGAGATTATCGTGGCGCTCAAGGCGAACGCCATGTGGAGCATCTTCCCAACACTCGCAGCACACTCCGATGGAGCAACAGCGAGTTCCCTTGCCGAGGCGAGACTAGTTTTCGAGGAGTTCGGAGCACCTGCCCACACCTACGCACCCATCTACACCGATGCAAATATCGATGAGATCATTGCGCTAAGTAGCCATATAACGTTCAACTCGCTGAACCAATACCACCGCTTCTCGCAACGCGCCTTGCTAAACGGCATCTCGTGCGGTCTGCGAGTCAATCCACGCTACTCACCCGTGGAGACTGACCTTTATAACCCATGCGTTGCGGGGTCAAGATTGGGGGTAACCCCCGAAGAGTTGGATGAACTTCCAGCAGGCGTCGAGGGGCTTCACTTCCACGTATTATGCGAATCACGAGCGGAGCACCTACGCAAAGCGCTAGAGTCGTTCGAATACCACTACGGCCGATTTATCCCACAACTAAAGTGGCTAAATATGGGCGGAGGTCACCTAATGACCCATGCCGATTACGACTGCGAGGAGCTAATCACGATACTTAAGGAGTTTAAATCACGCCACCCTCACCTGCGCCTAATCCTAGAGCCAGGAAGCGCATTTACTTGGCGCACTGGAGTTTTATTGTCAAAGATAGAAGATATCGTCGAGAACGGTGGAGTGCGCACAGCACTGCTCGATGTCTCGTTCGCTTGCCATATGCCCGACTGCTTGGAGATGCCCTACAAACCTGCGGTGGTGGGAGCTCATGACCCCGAGGAGGGTGAAGAGGCATGGCGACTTGGAGGCAACAGCTGCCTTGCGGGAGACTACTGCGGCGACTGGGCCTTCGAGAAGCGTCCACAAATTGGAGATAGAGTCATCTTCGAAGATATGATCCACTACACCATGGTCAAGACCACAATGTTCAACGGTGTGGCTCACCCATCAATTGCGATAGCTAGGGTAGGGGGCAAGGTGGAGATAGTCAAGGAGTTCGGCTACGAGGATTACAAAAATAGATTGTCATAAATTAAAACCTAAAAATATAATGGAAGATTTCAAAGCAACAGAGTATACATTGGAGTGTGTAGCCTCATCTCGCGAGTTCGAGGATAGTGGCTGGGTAATGGACGACCCTCAATGCGCCTCACCTTCGCTCGTTCGTGCGAAGTACGCAAAGCAAAAATTGGAGGTTGGAGACAACGAACTTGGCCTCTACAAATTTGCAGATTGGCTGCCTATCACCCACATGCTCAAAGGCTCATCAGCCCCAGTGACCTACAAGAGTCGCGGTTTGGCCGAGGAGCTAGGCTTGGAGAATCTTTACATCACCTTCAGCGGTTACAACCCTGCGATCGGTGCCAACATGACAACCTGCTCGTTCAAGGAGACCGAGGCGTACAGCGTTTGCGGAAGAATCAATCCCGATGAGGAGCGTGTGTTGGTGGTTGCCTCAGCTGGAAATACGGCTCGTGCATTCGCTAAAGTTTGCTCGGACAACAACATCAAATTGTTGCTCTCGGTGCCTGCCGATAACCTTGATGCTTTGTGGTTTACCGAGGCATTGAACCCTTGCGTGAAGCTGATCGCCTCGGAGAAGGGTGGTGACTACTTCGATGCTATTTACCTAAGCAACTTGGCACTCAAGTCAAGCAAATTCTACGCCGAAGGTGGCGCCAAGAATATCGCACGCCGTGACGGTATGGCCTGCACCATGCTCTCGGCTGCAACAACCATCGGACGTATTCCAGATTACTACTTCCAAGCAGTAGGTAGTGGCACAGGAGCTATCGCAGCTTGGGAGGCTAACCAGCGCCTAATTGCCGATGGATCATACGGCACAACTATCTCAAAATTAATCGTTTCGCAAAATGCTCCCTTCGTGCCGATGTACGATGCATGGCGTAAGGATTCTCGCGAGATGCTTCCATATGATGACTACAACGCACGTCGCGATGTGGAGATAATCGACGCTAAAGTGCTCTCGAATCGTAAGCCTCCATACGGAATTATCGGAGGATTGTACGATGCTCTGAAAGCTACAAATGGCGAGGTCATGGTGGCTACAAATGCGCAGGCTCGCAAGGCTAAGGCGCTCTTCAAGCGCACCGAGGGAATTGATATCTATTCGGCACCTGCCGTGGCCCTTGCAACGCTGATCAAGGCTGTGGCCGAGGGCAAGGTGGAGCGCGATGCTGCCATCATGCTCAACATCACTGGTGGTGGTGAGGAGCTGCGCCAACGTGGCCGCGAGCTCTGCTACTTGAAGCCTACACACACCTTCTCGCTTACCCCTGACGTGGACGATGTTGTGGCTAAGGTGGAGGCTATGTTCTAGGGTTCTGTGCGGTTCTTACGCTTCTTACTGCCCTAATGCCGCGCGGGCAGCGACCAAGCAAGCTTGGATACGAAAAACTACGTTTTTCTTAATTGTGGCATGAGCGCAGTAAGAAACGCCCTCAAGATTTGCAAAAGTAAAATATTTCCCTACCTTTGCCATAGCTTTGACAACTCAAAGCGAACAGAAAATTTTATTAACTAAAAACAAGTAATGATGAAAAGAACTCATTCAAAGAGCTCTGTCGCATGCTTCCGTCGTTGGAGTAACAGGGGTTATTCGGCCTTTGCTTCGATGCACAAGCAGGTGCGGATTGGTGTCTTGAGTGTAGGAATGTCTATCATCTCTCTTGCTGCATCCGACGCTACTGCGGCCGAGGTTGACACCATGAAGATCTTCAAGGTTGTCGACATCGACGACGTGGGTGTGGTTCTCGAAAAGGAGAGCCCAACACGCACAGCAATGGCGCCAACGCAACTATTTAGTAGAGCGACCCAGGCCGCTGCCCCTCTCCAAACTTTGGAGTCTGCGCTTCGCCTGTCGCCCTCTATTGATGTTCGTGAACGTGGCGGCAAGGGGATCCAGACGGACCTTTCAATTCGAGGCGGGTCGTTCGACCAAACAATGGTGCTACTCAATGGCATCAATTTCACTGATGCTCGCACAGGGCATCAAACTCACTCACTTCCAGTCGATCTGGAACTTATCTCGGGCATCGACCTCATCGACGGCGTGTCGGGCGTAGGAGCCTATGCGGGAGCGATCAATTTCCGCACAGCACCCCTCGAACCTACATACGGCAGGGTCGAGCTGGCGGCAGGTCAATATGGCTATGCCTATGCAAACCTCTCGGGAAGCATTACCAAAGAAAAATTCAATCTTTTCGGTGCTACCTCCCTGCGACGAAGCGATGGTTACGCCTACAACACCGATTTCGAGAATTGGAATAGCTACCTGCGGGCAACCTACGAGGATGAGTCGCTAGGCTTCTTCGACGTGCAGCTGGGCTACCAACATCGCCAATTTGGCTCCAATGGCTTCTACTCGCTGAGCAATCCCGATCAGTATGAAACTACGGAGACCTACCTTGGATCGTTGCGTTGGATGAAGTCGCTAAGCGAAAAGATTAGGCTGAGCAGCAGCGTGAGCTACCGCAAAAACTTCGACGATTACGAGTGGATCAAAGGCTCGTCAGTGGGGAACAATCTCCACAATACTGACAACATCACAGCCGAGCTATACGCTGATTATCAGTGGGATGTGATAGGTACAACGCGCCTGGGTGCCGACTATACCTACAACCATATCTGGAGTACAAATATGGGCGTTCAGGCCGACGAGGCGAACGGAATCTACACCCATGCCGACGATCGCAGCGTGGGAAACGCGTATCTCCGTCACACCAAAAGCTGGCGCCAAGTATCGCTCTCAGCCTCGGCCGGAGTAGCCTCGTCACCCTATGGCGAGTCGCCCATCTGGAGCGTTGTTGCGCGTTACGCACCCTTCAATTCGCTTAGCTTGGAGGCGGGAGTGACTCAATCTATGCGCCTGCCAACCTTCACCGACCTCTACTACTCCAATGCCACGCGCGTTGCCGATCCAAACCTTCTGCCCGAGAGCGCCACGACCTATTCACTTGCCAGTGGCTACTCAAAAGGGGTCTTCTCAACCTCAGCCCAAATTTACCTGCGTCAAGGTGAGAACATTATAGATTGGGTTCAGAGTGCCGAGGAGCGTGAGGAGAATCCCGACATCTACTACTCGCGCCAGATCACTCAGCTGCAAACCGTGGGTGTGGAGTGGAGCGGAGTCTATGCCCCTCGCGGCTTTGTCGACTGCCTTTCGCTGAGCTACGGATATATCACCCAAGACAAGGAGTCAGGCGATTCAATCTCGCTCTATGCGCAGAACTATATGCACAATAAGGCTGCTGCATCGTTGACTCTGAGCCTGCACAAGAACCTTAAGCTCGTTGTCACTGGCTCGCTCTTTGATCGCTATGGTAACTACTCCTCGGCCGAGGGTGAGGTGCTTGCATATGAGCCTTACTTCCTGTTAGATAGTCGTTTAACGTGGGAGCGCAATAGGCTGCGGGTATACCTCGACGCAACGAATATCACCTCCACCGAGTACTTCGACTATGGTGGTTTGACCATGCCCGGTGCTTGGGTGACGATGGGAACGTCGTTTACCCTCTAGCCACTATACATATATTAATTGAGGTTATCCCACACGGCAAAATCGCAGTGTAGTGGTAACCTCAATTTATTTTTAAAAAATATCAAAAAATATTTGCCATATCGAGAAATCATTGTAATTTTGCAAATCTGAAAAATAACAATGATGGGAAATAGCAACAATAGCATCCAAAACAAGCACCTGCTGCTCAGACGCAAACTCTACCTACTTCTTCGCGTAGGAAAATTACTAATCGAAAGCGCTGCCGACACCAACAGGGTAGACCGCAACATGAAACGCGTAGCGGCATTTTTGGGAATTCCCGAGGATAAGCTCCATATCGATATCCGTTGGACCATGCTCATCGTGAATGTGAGTGATGAGACTCACTCCTTTTCGAAGTTTCAAAAGTGTGAGCATCATGGAGTTAACATGACTACCATCACCGAGATAAGCCTACTTTCGTGGCGTGCCATTGAGCAAGATTACTCCATCGACCGCTTCGAGGAGGAGTTGGAACAGATCGCCTCACGACCACGCAACTACCGCCAATATTTTGTTGCCGTAGGTGCCGCCTTTGCCTGCGGAGGATTCTGCAAACTCTTTGGGTGCGACTGGATTGCCTTCCTACTAGCCTCAATTTGTGCATTCTTGGGATTTCGCACTCGTGCACGCTGCTTCGAGTTTGGGATAAACCACTATATGAGTATCTCCATCGCCGCGGTTGTCGCCACATGCTTGGCCTACCTCACATCGCTCACGGGGCTCTCCACTACTCCTTACCATCCGCTGTTGGCCTGTGCCCTCTTCCTGGTGCCAGGTGTGCCTTTGATAAATTTTGTTGATGATATGATCGACAACTTCCTGCTTGTGGGAATGACGCGAGCTTCGAACTGCGTGATGATCATCGCCTCGATGACCTTCGGTATCACTATGGCCTTGGCGATCTCGGGATTGCAGGATGTCGCTATAGATCAGAAGTTTAGTGAGCTGAGCTTGATTCCTAATGGTGGCTATATCACTCATGCCATTGCTGCGGCCATTGCTGCTGTGGGGTTCTCGATGATCTTCAACGTGCCCCGCAAGGTGCTCTGGGCGATAGCCCTCGGAGGTATGGTCTCGGTGTGTACTCGTAACTTTGTTAACTTCGACCTGGGTTGTGGCCCCATCGTTGGCTCGTTCCTGGGTAGTATGATGGTGAGCCTGATATCTATTAAGGCTGTGCATTGGTTTAATGTGCCTAGCCATGTGCTTACTATTCCTTCGGTTATTCCGATGATCCCAGGTGTGCTGCTCTATCGCTTCCTGCTAGGTATGGTGAGCATAAGTAGCGGCTCGGCAAATATCGTCTGGACACTCACCAATGGCGTGAATGCTGTGCTGATAATCCTTGTGATCTCGGTGGGTGTGGCTATCCCGAATATCTTTGCTCGTCGATATATCGCTCGCGACCGTCGTGAACACCTGGAGTGGATGCTCGAGGAGCGACGTCGTCGGGGGATCTTTTTGGAGTGGTAGGCTGTTTGGTTTTCTTGCGTTTGGAACTGTCCTGCGCGGACGGCGGCGGGGTGCTCCCCGCGGAGCTAGTTTTTTCTTGCGGCTTGGGGCGCTGATCTTTTTAAGATCATCGAAATAGAAAATGTGCATTTTAGGTTTATGAGCGAGCTCAACACCTAATAAGTACACATTTTTTATTTTTTTTGCTTCGCAAAAACTTCCCCAAGCCGAGTGACAGCTTAACGTTGCTTCAACTCATTAACTGTAAGGAAAACTTCGTTTTCCGTATCCAAACTTGTTTGGCGGCCGGCCGCTGTTAGGCCAGTCCCCTTGCATCGCCCTCCCTCCTCAAAAAGCACTTTTTTGAAGAAAAAGTGCGCAGAGGGCGAGCAGATCGCAGATCTGCAATACAAACCAAACATTCACCTAACCCGCCAACACAAAAAAAATAAGCCAACCAGCAACGCCAGTCAGCTTATATATTTGGTCTACACCCTCTAAATTATAGAGCGTTAACGTGAAGTTGCATTGCGCTCTTAAGGTTACCAGCCTTGTTCTTGTGGATGATGTTGTGCTTAGCCAACTTATCCAACATTGCAGATACCTTTGGAAGTAGAGCCTCAGCAGCGCTCTTCTCAGTTGTGTTACGCATAGCTTTAACGGCGTTACGAGCTGTTTTGTGAGCTAGACGGTTGTGTGCACGTTTCACCAATGTTTGGCGAATTCTTTTCTTTGATGACTTATGGTTTGCCATGATAATTTTTATTTTAATTTTTTAATCTTACAATCTTTGTAACAAATTAAGCCTTAGCTTATTTCGGATAGACTGCAAAACATAAATTCCATAAGTTACCATTCAATAACGCAACCTACCTGTATCCCGTTGTCCGCTGTCCGCTCCTGTGATCAATCACCCGTGTAGCCCGTAGGAGAATCGAACTCCTATTTCAAGAATGAAAATCTTGCGTCCTAACCGTTAGACGAACGGGCCTTACCGCTACTCTCTTTAGGGAGATTTAGCGGTGCAAAGATATGCAAAATATCTTACACCGCAAACTTTATGATTGAAAAAGTTTAATATTTTTCAATTCTAGCGGCTAACTATTTGTAATCCAGTGACATTGACCAGCCGCCGAACCCGAAAAATCAGAATCTCGCAGAGCCTCTATACCCCCTTGACTCATTGTAAGTTAGCTCATCGAGGATATAAATTCTCTCAAAACAGCTTGCAAGGCTACGAAATAACAATTATTTTCACTATTTTTGCATAAAGTGCAACAGAGATAAAATTACAAGAAATGTGGTGTAAAAACATATTTGATCGAAATAAAGAGTGGGTCGAAAGGTGCAAGGCCTCCGACCCCGAATTCTTCACCAAACTCTCGATGGGACAAAGCCCCGACTACCTATATATAGGTTGCTGCGACTCGCGGGTCTCGGTCGAGGAGCTTATGGGGGCTAAGCCTGGCGAGCTGTTTGTGCATCGCAATATCGGCAATATCGTCGTTAACACCGACAGCAACCTCAATGCCGTGGTTCAGTATGCCGTCGAGCACCTCAAGGTGAAACATATCATCATCTGCGGCCACTATGAGTGCGGAGGAATCAAGGCGGCGATGCACCCTGAGGATATGGGGCAGCTCAATGGTTGGCTGCAAACCATCCGCGATGTTTATCATACGCACCGTGATGAGCTCGATGCTATCGACTCACTCTCGGAGCGTTACGATAGGTTGGTGGAGCTCAATGTGCGCGAGCAGTGTATAAATATTATGAAGATCGACCATGTGCAACGCTCGTGGGTTGAGCGAAGCTATCCTCACGTTCACGGCTGGATTTTCGATGTCCGCTCAGGGGAGTTGAAGGATCTGGGGCTCAATACAAGAGAGCTGTTTAATCAGGTGGAGGATATCTATAATATTGATTTTGATCATGTTAAGGGGTAAGGCTTAGTTCTGCATGGGATGTTGCAGATCTTCGATCTGCTCGCCCTCTGCGCACTTTTGTTCCAAAAGTGCTTTTTTAGGAGGGAGGGCGAGGCTAGGGGACTGCGCCTAATGCCGTCCGCGCAGGACAGTCCCCAACGTCCCCAAAGATTTACTCAGCAAAAACCCCATCAACAAGTTCCATGATAGCAGCCCCACGAGCCGTACGATCCACGATCGTGCCATCAGGAGCAAAGAGAATAATTGTTGGGATTCCGCGGATTCCGTAAGTGTCAGTTGCCGAAGTATCATCCGAAGCGTATAGAATTGGCCAAGTCATCTCCTCCTCGTCCATCGCCTTGATGCAAGCCTCCTTTTCGTCCCACACGTTTACGCCAAGCAGCACGAGCCCATTCTCCTTATGCTTCTCATACACTTCGCGTAGGTTTGGCATCTCACGACGGCATGGTCCACACCATGAAGCCCAGAAGTCAACCAAGACGTAGCTTCCCTGGCCCACGTAATCCGAGAATTTAGCTGGCGTGCCATCAATATTAGATCCTGAGAAGTCAATATATGGCTGTCCCACAGCGGTTTTTAGAGCCTGCTCCTTACTTTTGCGATTCTTCTGAACAGAGTATAGATCTGCCGAAAGTGGCGCTAGAGCAACCAAAGAGTCCAATTGCTCGATGGTCTTGGTGTCACCAACTTGCTCAAGTACCGCATAAGCACCCACAAGGTTATCGGCATTTGCCACTAGATATGAGTTTTGAATTTCTGACATCTTGGCGCGAGTCTTAGTGTGCTCAGCATTTTGAGCTTCTTGATCTGCGCGATGCTCTCTTGCGAACTCCATAAATGCGTTATATGTCTGCTTGAGTGATGCACTCATCTCGTTAATTGCCTCAAGCTCAGCGTTTTGCTCAGAGGTGATCTCATCGCCAATGGTGATTGTCGCAGCATCACCAGTGAGCACCGTTGCACGCTGTTTACCCGATTCCACAAAGAGGATTGCAGGTGCAGGGAGCTGGCCCTTCATCTCGAACTTACCGCTCTCAACCATGGCACTGTCGAGTTTTACCTTGTTGCCATACTCGCTAAGGTAGATTGTCGAACCCTCGAGTTCGCTGTTAGTTACGCTACCCGTTACGTGGTAGCTTCCTGGCGCTTGGGTGCACGATACTGCGAGTGCAGCGATGGCAGCGCATGATAGAATAGCTCTTTTCATAGTCAAAATATTTTTTATTGGATTAATTTCGTGGCCATTCGCCCACCTCCATGTCGAAAATACGCTCTCCATCAATTTTGAAGCGCAGCGCACTTCGCACCTTGTGGATGCCATAATTTCCCGCGGCACCTGGATTGAGATGCAGCAGATCGTACTGAGGATCGTGCATTACCTTTAATATATGGGAGTGTCCCGAGATGAAGATTTTTGGACGTGCGGCGATGATATTCGCTAGCGCCTCGGGGCGATATCTGCGTGGATAACCTCCGATGTGAGTCATAAGGACTTTGACCCCTTCGCACTCGAAAAGTAGGTCGCGCGAGAAGGCTCGCCTAGTTTCGGCACCATCAATATTCCCCCACACAGCGCGCAGGGGCTTGAATGCTGCGATCTGATCGGCTAGTTCCAGCGAGCCGAAATCGCCTGCGTGCCACACTTCGTCGACATCGCGCAGGAAGTGGCGTAGTGGCTCATCGAAGCAGTGGTGGGTGTCGGAGAGTAGGCCTATTTTTTTCATGTTCTTTAATATTTATCTCCCCAGAGCTCACGGATACGTTCCGCGATTCTTGCCTCTGTGGGGTTGTCGCTGTGGGGTTTGTAGAATTGTGTTCCCTCGAGTCCTGCGGGCATAAACTCCTGATCTACAAAACTCCCCGTGTAGTCGTGAGCATAGCGGTAATCCTTGCCGTAGCCTACCTCACTCATAAGTTTCGTGGGTGCATTGCGCAAGTGGAGTGGCACGGAGCGGTTTTGCGAGTCGTGCTTCACCATCGCAAGTGCTTGGTTTATAGCGTTGTAGGCGGAGTTTGATTTCGGGCTTGTCGCCAAGTAGATTGTCACCTCGGCCAAGGTAATACGCGCCTCAGGCATACCGATTTTATGCACCGTGTCGAAGCAGGCATTGGCCAAAAGTAGGGCATTGGGATTCGCCAGGCCGATATCCTCCGAGGCGAGGATAACCAAGCGACGTGCTATAAATCGCGCCTCCTCACCTCCAGTCAGCATCCGCGCCAAGTAATAGATCGCAGCGTTTGGATCGCTACCTCTGACTGATTTGATAAAGGCGGAGATCACATCGTAGTGCTGCTCGCCATTTTTGTCGTACAAGGCGATATTTTGTTGCAGGCACTCCGTGACGTAGTCGTTGGTGATTGTGATTTTGCCAGTGGTAGCACCGACGATTATATCCAAGATATTGAGTAATTTACGAGCGTCACCACCAGCAAAGGTGAACAGTGCCTCACGCTCCACAACCTCGATATCCCTCTCCTTTAGCTCGATGTCTGTGGTGAGTGCACGCTGCAAAAGGCGCTCCAGGTCGGCCTCCTCCATTGACTTCAAGATATAGACTTGACAGCGGCTCAAAAGCGGAGAGATAACCTCGAACGAGGGGTTTTCGGTAGTGGCGCCAATAAGGGTCACCACACCCTGCTCCACCGCGCCAAGCAGTGAATCTTGTTGCGATTTATTGAATCTGTGGATCTCGTCGATAAACAAAAATGGGGGTTTGGCATCGAAGAAACGCTGCTTCTTGGCCGACTCGATAACCTCCCGCACATCCTTCACCCCCGACGACACAGCCGACAGCGTGAAGAAAGGTCGCTTAAGCTCGTGGGCTATGATCTTCGCCAAAGTCGTCTTGCCAACTCCCGGAGGTCCCCACAAAATAAAGGAGGGGACGTTACCCGTGTCGAAGAACTTGCGGAAAACGCCACTCTGGCCTACTAGGTGCTCCTGACCGATGTAGTCGTCGATCGTGTTTGGACGTAGTCTTTCTGGTAGGGGGATTGCCATTTGCTTTTATTGTTTCTTATGTTACTTACTGGCCTTATGCCGGCCGGGCACCAAGCGAGCTTGGATTCAAAAACTTTCGTTTTTGTTTTTTGTTGCTGCGAATGTTAATGGATTGATGCTCAATCCTCTGATGCCATTTCTACTTCTATTTTGAAAGTGAACTTTCAAAATAGAAGTAGAAACGTCCTCAGTTACGCAAACTGGCGTTTGCTATTAACATTCGAGGTTGGGTTTCGTTTATTGCTGTCGTTTGAATGTCTTGATCCGACATTTCCTCACGTCTGGGATGACGTGAGAAAAAAACTGATCAAGGGAGTCGAATCAAGGAAATAACCCAAGCCGATCCCAACACCCGAAGTCGTATATCGTAGTCAGTTTTGGGGCTTAGCGAGGATTTTTAACCGCAGCGTGCTAGTGCACGTGAGGATTAAAAACCACAGCTAAGTGCCAAAAATGGCTACGAGAGACGGCTTTGAGCCCCAAGAGCCCACCTATTCAGGCGCAACTACATTCAAATAAAGTTCGTCTAGCTGCGCTTGGTCGATCGTCGACGGCGCCTCAATCATAACATCCCTACCCGCATTATTCTTAGGGAAAGCAATATAATCACGAATAGACTCCACGCCACCAAACAACGAGCACAAACGGTCGAAACCAAAGGCAAGACCACCGTGTGGAGGTGCACCAAACTTAAAGGCATTCATCAAGAAACCAAACTGCTCCTCGGCCTTCTCAGGTGTAAATCCAAGAATCTCGAACATCTGAGCTTGCAACTTAGAGTCGTGGATACGGATTGAACCGCCACCGATCTCAGTTCCGTTACAAACGAAGTCATAAGCATTAGCACGCACCTTGCCAGGATCTGTTGCCAAGTACTCCACATCCTCGATTTTTGGTGAGGTGAATGGGTGGTGCATAGCGTAGAAGCGAGCAGTCTCCTCATCCCATTCAAATAGTGGGAAGTCGATAACCCAAAGTGGCGCAAACTTCTTAGGATCACGCAATCCTAGGCGCTCACCAACCTCTAGGCGGAGAGTATTTAGTTGCGAAAGTGCTTTATATTTCTTACCGCAAAGGATAAAGACGATATCTCCTGCTGCAGCACCAGCCTTGTCGGCCATAGCCTTAACCTGCTCAGGTGAGTAGAACTTATCTACTGACGATTTCACTGCCCCTGAAGCATCAACTCTGATCCAGACCAAACCCTTAGCTCCAACTTGTGGGCGCTTCACGAATGCCGTAAGCTCGTCAATCTGCTTGCGAGTGTAAGTTGCGCAACCTGTCGCTGCGAAACCGCACACATACTCCGAGTCGTCGAAGACTGGGAAGCCGTGACCCTTAGCCAAATCGGTAAGGTCAGAGAACTCCATGCCGAAGCGGATATCTGGTTTGTCCGATCCGTACTTCTCCATTGCCTCGTGCCAACTTAGGCGTGGGAATGACTCCTCCAAGGTGATATCCATAACCTCCTTGAACATATATTTTGCCCAACGCTCGAATGTCGAAAGTACATCCTCTTGCTCCACAAAGGCCATCTCGCAGTCGATCTGAGTAAACTCAGGTTGGCGGTCAGCACGTAGATCCTCATCGCGGAAACATCTCACGATTTGGAAATATTTGTCGTAGCCGGCAACCATCAACAATTGCTTAAAGGTTTGAGGCGACTGAGGCAAAGCGTAGAACTCATTAGGATTCATGCGGCTTGGAACAACGAAATCGCGTGCTCCCTCGGGAGTCGACTTGATAAGGTATGGAGTCTCGATCTCCAAGAAGCCTTCAGAATCAAGGAAGTTACGAACTGCGTGAGCCATCTTGTGACGAAGGATCATCGCGCGTTGAAGTGGTGCACGACGAAGATCCAAATAGCGGTACTTCATACGCAAATCATCACCACCATCCGAGTGCTCCTCGATTGTGAATGGAGGGGTTTGCGCTGCGTTCAAGATCGTAAGCTCCTGAGCGATAACCTCCACGTCGCCGGTAGGCATCTTTGGATTCTTCGATTCGCGCTCGATAACTTTTCCTACAACTTGCAACACATATTCTCTTCCCAATTGAGCTGCTACGGCCTTGGTTTGCTGAGCAGAGTGCTCCTCGACAACGATCTGAGTGATACCATAACGGTCACGCAAGTCGATAAAGGTCATAGCGCCAAGGTTACGAACTTTTTGCACCCAACCTGAAAGGGTTACTGTTTGGTCGATGTGTGTGGCTCTCAAGCAACCACATGTATGACTTCTGTACATAAATTTATTTTGTTATTTTGTTTTGTTATTCGTAGTTTTGTAACCCACAAAGATAATAATAAAAAAGCAACCTAATAGAATGATAGAGGAAAAAATGGAGGAGAAAGAGAAAAAATATATGAAGCTAGCAATTTGCGAGGCTCAAAAAGCGTTAAAAGAGGGTGAAGTACCTATCGGAGCTGTCGTAGTGGCGGGCGATAGAGTGATTGGAAGGGGGCATAACTTGGTCGAGACACTTAGCGACGCTACGGCTCATGCCGAGATGCAAGCGATCACTGCGGCAACCTCGACCTTGGGTGGTAAGTACCTCACAGAGGCAACTTTGTACGTCACCGTCGAGCCATGTGCCATGTGCGCAGGAGCTATCGCCTGGAGTCAACTAGGTGCGGTGGTATGGGGTGCCGACGACCCGAAAAAAGGGTATCGCACTTACTCCGAGAGAATCCTTCCTCCAAAAATAAAAATTAAAAATGGGGTCGAGAAAGAGCAATGTGAGGGGTTAATGCGCTCTTTTTTCGCAAAATTAAGGTAGAATTGGAATATAATTTTGCAAATAAATAAAAAATAGCTAATTTTGCGACATAGCGGGTTAGGATACACGCAACGAAAAATGATGAAGAGAGAAGTAACAAACAAGAACAAAACAATAAATTATCTACAACAATGAAAAAATTATTTCTGACACTCTTCGCAGCGACTGCTGCATTTGTTGCATCGGCTCAAGAGGATGTAACTTCACTTTACAATGCTGGTGCTGCTGCTTATGGCGAGAAAAAATTCGATGTTGCAATTGAGAACTTCAACAAAGTTGTTGATCTAGGCATGGACGACGAGTCTGCTGCAAGCATGGTTGCTACTGCTAAGAGCTACATCCCTAAATGTTACTACCAAGTTGGTGGTCGCGCAATGCAAACTGGCGATTACGATGCTGCACTAGAGAACTTCACTCTATCGGCTGAGTACGCTGAGCTTTGGGACGATATGTCGACTCAACACAAGGCTAACGGTTGGATCGCAAAGTTGTACCAAAAGCAAGGTGGTGACGCTTTCAACGCTGGTGACTACGCAACTGCTAAGGAGGTATTCGCTAAGGGTTACGCTTCTGACCCAACAAACACTGAGATGGCTAACTGGTTGGGAATCTGCTACTGCGAGACTGACGAGTTTGAGGAGGGTATGGCAATTTTCTCTAAGATCTCAGAGATGGGTGCTAAGAATCCTAAGTATGCTGAGGCTGCTGCTGATGCTCAAAAGAACGCTTCGATCTACACTATCAACCGTGTAGCTGCGCTTCAAGCTGAGGGTGATAACGATGGCATCATCACAATGGCTGAGTCAATCCTTGCTAACGACCCAACTAGCGCAATCGCTGAGAAGGTTCGCTTGCAAGCATACTACGATAAGAAAGATCACGCTGCTGTAACTGCTGCTGCTGAGGCTGCTGCTGAGGCTCAAGTTGATGAGGCTGAGAAGAGCAATATCTACTTCATCCTTGGTGCTTCGTACAACGATCGCCAAATGACTGACCAAGCTGTTGCTGCATTTAAGAAGGTTACTGCAGGTCCTAACGCTGAGGTTGCTGCTGCAACTGTTGCTGAGCTTACTAAGTAATTTCGGATTTTCGATATAAAAAAAGTGCTGCGCTTGCGTGGCACTTTTTTTGTGGGTGTAGGTTGGGTTTAGCTTGGATTTATGCCTTGATCGGCTCTCTTTTCGCGTCATCCCAGACTTGATCTGGGATCTACAACTCCTGCTGGCATACGTTGAGTTAGATCCACTCGCTCTTGTAGATCCCAGATCAAGTCTGGGATGACGTGAGGAAGTTTCGGGTCAAGGAGAATAAGTCGGTTCAAGGAGGTGGAATGACGGTATTAGGTGAACGTCGGGTTTATATTGCAGATCTTCTATCTGCTCGCCCTCTGCGCACTTTTTATTCTAAAAAGTGCTTTTTTAGGAGGGAGGGCGAAGCAAGGGGACGTTGGGGACTGCGCCTAATGCCGGCGCGGGCACCAAGCAAGCTTGGATACGGAAAGCGGAGCTTTCCTTCGAACGCTGCCACTCGACTTGGGAAGGTTTTTGCGAAGCAAAAAAAATAAAAAATGTGTGATTTCCAGTCGTTGAGCTCGCTCAAAAGAATGAAAATCACACATTTTTTATTTCGATGATCCAAAGGATCAGCGCCCCAAGACGCAACAAAGACATAGCTCTGCGGGGAGCACCCCGCCGCCGTCCGCGCAGGACAGTCCCCAAGGACCCCTAGATCAAGTGTACCCCCAGAATAATCTCACCACCAATTCGGATAGCCTCCTCATTAAGCGGCAGCGATTTCCAGGCGCGTTCAGGCAGTGACTTCTTAAGTCCCATCATCACATTCTCCATCTCCACCACAGGTCTCACCTTGAGGTAACCACCAAGGATCATGGTGTTGAAAAGACGAGCATTACCCATCTTGGCGCATTGCGAGGTAGCATCTATCGAGTATACATTAATATCAGTACGCGTTGGGTGGTGCGAAATACCGTTAGTATCATAAATCAGCGTGCCACCAGGCTTCACCTTCTCCTCGAACTTCTCCAAGGATTGTTGATTTAGAATTATGGCACAGTCAAACTCATGAGCCATAGGCGATGAGATGCTCTTATCGGAGAGGATCACCGTTACGTTTGCCGTTCCTCCACGCATCTCGGGACCATACGAGGGCATCCAAGTAACCTCGAAATCCTGCATAACGCCTGAGTATGCCAAAATTTTGCCCATTGAGAGAACTCCTTGCCCTCCAAATCCAGCTATAATTAGGGTCTCTTTCATCTTACTCTAGTTTAGTATCTTTAATATCTCCGAGTGGGTAGAAGGGAAGCATATTCTCCTCCATCCATGTGTTGGCTGCCGTAGGTGTCATCTTCCAACCGCTGCTACATGTCGCTACGACCTCTACAAGTGAGAAGCCATTGCCAGCCATCGAATTCTCGAAGGCCTTGCGAATTGCCTTTTTGCATTTACGAACTCCCGCTGCCGTGTGCACACTCTGACGAGTGATAAAGGTTACACCATCGAGGTGCGCCATCATCTCGGCAATCTTGTATGGGTAACCATTAAGCTGCTTATCACGTCCTTGCGGAGTGGTTGCGGTCTTCATCCCTAGGAGGGTTGTCGGTGCCATCTGACCACCAGTCATACCATAAATGGCGTTGTTGACATATATCGCCACAATATTCTCGCCACGTGCTGCCGCATGGATCGACTCCGCCGTTCCAATTGCCGAGAGGTCGCCATCACCTTGGTAGGTGAAAACCAAGTTCTCAGGGTGCACACGCTTGATGCCTGTCGCAACTGCGCAAGCACGACCGTGAGCCGCCTCCATCCAATCTACCGCCACGTATTTGTATGCAAAGACTGCACATCCCACGGGCGAGATCGCGATAGTGCGATTTATCATCCCCATCTCCTCGATCACCTGCGCAATAAGGTTGTGGATTGTGCCGTGGCTACAACCAGGGCAATAGTGCATTACATTATCTGTTATGAGCTTTGATTTCTTGAAAACCAAATTCTCCTCTTTTATTTCAACTACTGCCATAACTTACTCGTTGTTGATTATTTTTGACTTTAAGGCTGCCAGCACCTCGTCGGGGCTAAACATCATACCTCCTTGGCGACCGTAGTGCGCAACTTTGGCAGCTCCATTCACCGCTAGGCGAACATCCTCGACCATCTGACCAGCGTTAAGCTCAGCCGAGAGGAATCCCTTTACGCCACGTGCCGCAAGAGCCTCGAGGGTTTTGTAAGGATAAGGATAGAGAGTGATTGGGCGAACCAATCCAACTTTGTACCCCTCCTCGCGAGCCATTTCGACCGTTGCCGAGCAGATGCGAGCCGAAGATCCGAACGCTACGATGATGTAGTCGGCATCCTCGCACATAAACTCCTCGACTTGGATATCCTCCTTCATTGCCTCGTACTTGGCTTGTAGGCGCAGGTTGATCCTCTCCATATCTGCTTGATCTAGCTCGAGTGAGGTGATCACGTTGTAATCTCTGTCGTCGCTCTTGCCGCACGCTGCCCATGATTTGCACTCCTGAGCGATCTGCTCGTTGCTTCTGCGAGGGCGTTGCGGAGCTAGGGTCACCTTCTCCATCATCTGACCTATTGCGCCATCGGCTAGGATCATCGCTGGATTGCGATATTTGAAGGCAAGGTCTAAGGCTAAGCCTACATGATCATGCATCTCCTGCACCGAGGCGGGAGCCAAGACAATCATATGGAAGTCACCATGACCGCCACCCTTACACGCTTGGAAGTAATCTCCCTGCGAAGGTTGGATCGTTCCCAAGCCTGGACCTCCACGTTGGCAGTTGACAATAAGGCAAGGAAGTTCAGCACCAGCCAAGTAGCTTAGTCCCTCACTCATCAAACTCACACCAGGAGACGACGAAGAGGTTAGAACTCGCTTACCTGTGCCCGCAGCACCATAGACCATATTAATAGAAGAGATCTCAGACTCGGCTTGGAGCACAACCATGCCGGTGTTCTCCCAGGGTCTGAGATCCATTAGAGTCTCCATAATCTCGGATTGTGGAGTAATAGGGTAGCCAAAATAGGCATCGCAACCGTAGCGAATCGCTGCATGAGCTATCACCTCGTTGCCTTTCATTAATTTTACCTCTTTTTCAGCCATATGTTATTCGAATTTTTGACGGTAAACGGTGATGCAACTATCTGGACAGATTATGCCGCATGATGCGCAGCCTGTGCATGCATCAGGGGTGGCCATCACCGCAAAGGGATATCCCTTGCTGTTCACCTCTATTGACATTTTTAGAACGTCAAGCGGACACGTCGCCGTGCAAACGCCGCAGCCCTTACATCTTTCGGTGTCTACTACTATTGTTCCTTTGATTTTAGCCATATTAAATAAGTATATATTTGTGCAAATTTAATATTTTTTTTTGAAAGGTGGGTGGAAAGTTGTAAAAAACTTCTTACTGCGCTTATGCCGCGCGGGCATCAAGCAAGCTTGGATTCAAAAACTTTCAGTTTTTAACCTTGTTGCATAACGCTGTAATTCTTTTATAATCTGCTGATTATAGTAAATAATAAATCTCCATTAAACCCAAGAGTGAACTTTCGTGCTTAATGAAGATTTATTATTTTTTAAAAACCTGTGGTTTTAAAATTACAGCTCACTTATATATGTATCGCCTTGCCTAAAGCAGCCTCCGAAGCCTCCATAATCGCCTCGTTTAGCGATGGATGTGCATGGATAGTTTTGGCAATCTGCTCGGCGGTAACACCCATTGCCTTGGCGAGTGTGGGTTCTGCGATAAGCTCCGTGACGTTGCCTCCCACAAGGTGAGCTCCGATAAGTTTTTCCTGCTTGTCGTATAACAACTTCACAAATCCATCTCTGTCACCTGCGGCAGTAGCTTTGCCAGAGGCGGTGAATGGGAAGCGACCCACGCTATACTCGATGCCTTGCTCTGCGGCTTGCGCCTCGGTGAGTCCCACGGATGCAACCTCTGGTGAGGTGAATACGCACGATGGAATGGTCGAGTAATCAATAGGTTGCGACGCGTGGCCACAAATTCGCTCCACGCAGTGAATAGCCTCAGCCGAAGCGACGTGAGCCAATGCTGGCGAAGCGACGATGTCACCAATGGCGTAAACCCCCTCGACCGAAGTTTTGTAATCCTCGTCAACGAGGATCTTGTCGCGAGAGATCTCAACACCTGTCTCTTCGAGCCCTAAACCCTCAATATTTGATTTGATGCCTACGGCCGAAAGAACCATCTCGACGCTAAGCGTTTCGACTCCCTTTTTGCCCTCGATCTCAACTTTACACATGCCATCCTCTCCGATGGTAACCCCATTAACTTTGGTCGAGGTGAGCACACCTGCGCGAAGTTTGCGGAATGAGCGCTCCATAGTCTTCGATACCTCTTGATCCTCGAGCGGCATCAAATTTGGCATATATTCGATGATCGTTACCTTCGAGCCCAAAGCAGCATAGAGATATGCAAACTCCGAACCAATTGCACCTGAGCCAATTACAGCAATCGAAGCGGGCAATTTATCGAGTGCCAAAGCGTGTTTCGAGTTAATTACCTTTACCCCATCAACTGCGATGTTCGGAAGTTCGCGAGGACGAGCACCTGTAGCCAAGATAATACTCTCGGCCGAGTACTCCACTCCATCGACATCTACCTTGCCGCCACCCGTGAGCTTTCCAGAGCCCTTGATAATCTCAACTCCGTTCTTGTCGAGCAGGAAGCTAACCCCCTTGCTCATGCTCTCGGCAACCTTGCGCGAGCGAGCAACTATGCTCTCCATATTTGGAGTAACAGCTCCCTCGATCTCGACACCATACGAAGCCGAGTTCTTGCAATAAGCAAAGACCTGAGCACTTTTGAGTAGCGCCTTGGTGGGAATACAGCCCCAATTGAGACATACTCCACCCAATTCACTGCGCTCAATAAGTGCTACTTTCTTACCATTTTGTGCCGCCTTGATAGCTGCTACATAGCCGCCTGGGCCAGCACCGATGACTATAATATCGTATTGCATTACTCTGTTGCCTTAAGGATTGCACCATGCTCCTCAACTAGAGCCTTCAAGAACTCCTCGTCGTAACCTGGAGCAGCGATTCTCGCTGGAACACCACGTCCGTTACCATTATCCACGAAGTGTGACTCCGACATATCGCCATCAAGATAATCTAGCACTGTGCCATTCTCCTGCTTCACCTTAGCATCAATGTGCTTTGTCATAAGGTAAACATAGAGGTTCGACCAACGCTCCAAAAGCGCAGAAGCGGTCATATTGCTATATGTTGTTACAAACGAGCGACGCGCCTCGCCCTCGAACTGCATAGCAGCAGCGTCAATCGCCTCAACTTCAGCCAATTTTGCATTCTCCCAAGCATCGGCAACAGTGCAGATATCTGGCGCGATGGTGTTGTAGCTCATATACGCAAAGTTTGTCGCTTGGCTAAATTTCCAGAACGCAGCGTCTGGTGAGTACTTAAACAGTGAACCGCTATTCTCGCTATACGCAAAAGGAATCACGCTCGAAGATGAGTAGAATGGAGTAAGACAAGAAGTTGCTGCATCGTCCATACCGAACCAAAGGATACCCATATCGGTGCCTTTCTCCGCGCGTGCTTGACCAAGTAGCCAGAAGCCAGTTTGTTGAGTCGCAGTCGAGCGCTCGTTGCAATATTTTTGGCCGTCAACCTCGAACGAAAGTGAACCTGAACGGTAAGGGAAACCTTTACCCATTGCACCTACGCCAGTGGTTTTGTCCATCGCTGTACCCTCGTAGTGGTCGCGCATAGCATCCATAAGCTCCTTTGGCGAAATTTGGTGGTTTGGCTTGATCCAAAGTGGCATACGGTTATCCATATCGTAACCCATTGCATACTTCAAGTATTGATCCATATCGTCAGAAACAGAGTTAAAAAACGACCACACGCGAGCATCACAAGCTCTAGCACCACCGAAATCTAGTGGGCAGTAAGCTGCCGAGAAGTCGAAATCAGCATCCTTACCTTTGTAGTAACCCTTCTTGCGAGCGAACTCTACAACGTCTGGTGCGAATAGGCAATTCTCAGGATCATCTTGTGGGAAAGTTGTGATACGTGCTTGGTTAGCGTGACCAGAAACATATCCATCAGGAATTCGGCGAGCTACCCATACGATACCTTTATCCTTGTTGTTGCCATCGGCATCCAAATCGGAACCCTTACCGATAAGCTCCATAATCCAAGCCTCTTGAGTGTCGGCAATCGAGAATGACTCTCCGCTTGACATATATCCGTGAGTGTTCGCGAGATCAACGATTGTTGCGATCGCCTCACGAGCAGTTTTAGCGCGTTGAAGCGTGATGTAGATAAGTGAACCGTAATCCATAACACCATCCTTGTCGCTCAACTCGCGACGACCTCCGAAGGTTGTCTCGGTGATGATAAGCGAATGCTCGTTCATATTTCCGATGGTGTAGTAAGTCTCCTCTACTTGAGGGATATCGCCCAAGTACTTTTGAGTGTCCCACTCGTAAACTGGAAGCATTGTGCCTAGAGGGTACTTTGTAGCTGCGTTGCTGTAAAGCGCACCGTAGAGGTTAGCTGAGTCGGCAGCGTAGGTCACCATGATTGTGCCATCGGTCGAGGCACTCTTTGTAACGATAAAATTTGTACACGCCTCGGCAGCACCGTAGCCTAAGAGCGTTGCAGCGATCACCGCAATGGTTCTTGTGAAAAGTTTCATTTGATTACTTATTTTAAGTTTAAATTAATTTCTGATTGGCAAATGTAGGAATTTTTATCTATTTTTGTCCTTATTATATATACAAATATGTCAATCAGCACCAAAATAGATGAAATCCGCGACTCCTTACTTCCAGGGGTCCAACTCGTTGCAATTTCGAAAACCTTCCCTGCGGAGTCAATCTCCGAGGCCTACGCAGTGGGTCAACGTCGCTTTGGCGAGAGTCGACCTCAAGAGCTAAAGGCCAAGAGTGAGCAACTGCCCACAGATATCGAGTGGCATATGATCGGCCACTTGCAGACCAATAAGGTTCGTATGATTATGCCCATTGTATCTATTATCGAGTCGTTGAATTCATCGCGCCTGGCGCAGGTTGTCGACTCGGAGGCTCGACGGATCGACAAGGTTGTGGATTGTCTGCTCGAGATTCAGCTCTCGGACGAGGATTCTAAGACTGGATGGGATTTCGCTGATCTTGAGGCTTTTATTGCTGAGGGTGGGTTTTCGGATCTGCCTAATATCCGCCTGCGTGGTGTGATGGGTATTGCGACTTACAGTGATTCAGAGAGTGTTGTGGAGGCCGATTTTAGACGTCTAAAGAGTTATTTCGACCGCTTTGCTCCTCTTTTTGGTGAGCCATTCGATACGGTCTCGATGGGCATGTCGGGCGATTATCGCTTGGCGATGGAGTGCGGATCGACCTCGGTGAGGGTTGGCTCTTATATCTTTGGAGGACGATGAGTTTATAGTTGGTAGTTGGTAGTTGGTAGTTTACCGCTTGTCGCAACTACTAACTAAAAAAAGAGCAACCAAAAAGTTGCTCTTTTTCTCCTGGTGGGCCCAGAGGGGCATGATCCCACGACCTTCGGATTATGAGTCCGCTGCTCTAACCAACTGAGCTATAGGCCCTATCAATGCTCTGCACGTGTGTGTTGAGCCATTTGAGTGGCACAAATATAGTAAAAAAAATAGACTCTCCAAAATTTGACCACGAAATAAAAGTGAAACTTATGCAAATAAAACTAACTTTTCTTTTGTATTAAGAAATAAAACACTATCTTTGCAGCCACAAATTAGTACTAATTAATACAAAGACAACGAAAATGAAAAAAGGTATTCACCCAGAGAATTATCGTATGGTGGCGTTCAAAGATATGTCGAACGATCACGTGTTTTTGTGCCGGTCCGCCGTTTCGACAAAAGATACCATCGAAGTGAACGGCGAAACCTATCCCGTGTATAAGATGGAAATTTCTAACACATCTCACCCTTTCTATACTGGTAAGATGAAGTTGGTTGACACCGCAGGTCGCGTTGATAAGTTTATGAACCGTTACGCAAAACGTTACGATAAGAAGGCTGCTAAATAATTTTAGCGACTTTCACCACTTAAGGCTTGGATTATTCCAAGCCTTTTTTGTATCTTTGTCATTAGAAATCAATAAAAACATCATATTATGGAATTTGAAGGAACACTATTTAAAGTCTTACCAGCAGCTTCAGGCGTCTCGGCTCGCGGTGAGTGGCAACGTCAAGAGGTAATTTTCGACGTGTTGGATGGCCAATACACCCGCAAGGTTGTTGTGACATTCTTTAACAAAGAGGCCGAGGTTAAATCAATGGTCGAGGGTCAAGTATACACCGTGTCGATCAACATCGAGTCACGCGAGTATAATGGTCGTTGGTACACCAACGTAAACGGTTGGAGAGTGCAATCTAAGCAAGAGGCAGCTCCTGCACCTGCGTCAGCACCTTCGGCAATGCCACCTATGCCATCGTCACCAGTAGCCTCGGAGCCTTCGTACGGTTCATCATCATCTGAGGAGGTTGACGACCTTCCATTCTAGTCATGTCGTGAGTAGAGCAGATTTAATTGGTTGGCATATAATGTCGACCAATTTTTGTTTCTACGCTTCTAAAACCTCGATCGTATGAAATATAAATTATTGGTGCTTGACTTGGATGGCACACTAACGAATAATAACAAGGAGATTACACCTCGCACCTTGCAATCACTTTTGAAACTTCAAGCCTCTGGTGTTCAGTTGGTTTTGGCTTCGGGTAGACCTACTTATGGCATCACACCCTTGGCTGAGCAGTTGCAAATGTCACGCTTTGGAGGCTATATCCTCTCATTTAATGGCGGCAAGATCATCGAGGTGCAGGGGATGAAGACTATCTTCGAGCAGGTTCTACCTCGCGAGATTGTCCCCTCGTTGCACTCGGCATCGCTCGAGGCGGGTGCTGTGATCCTCACCTACGAAGATGAGTTTATTCTCACCGAGCAGCCTAAGGACAAGTATGTTGGTCATGAGGTATTCCTCACTAAGATGGCCACCAAGCAGGTTGACGATTTTAGCGCTGCGGTCACCTTTAATCCCGATAAGTGCCTGATTGTCGGTGAGCCGGACTCGCTCGTTCCTCTTGCTGATAACTTGAATGAGCAGTTTGGCGAGCAGCTTAGTGCCTACCGCTCCGAGCCATTTTTCTTGGAGGTTGTGCCCAAAGGGATTGATAAAGCCTTGTCGCTCAATAGATTATTTGAGCACGTTGGATGCACCGCCGAGGATATTGTCGCTGTGGGTGATGGCTTCAACGACCTCTCTATGATTCAGCTCGCTGGCTTTGGCGTAGCAATGGCCAATGCGCAGGAGGTGGTCAAGGAGGCTGCCGACTACGTCACCCTCTCCAACGAGGAGGATGGCGTGGCTGAGTTGGTTGAGCGGTTTTTAATGTAAATTGTTGGGGACTGTCCTGCGCGGACGGCGGCGGGGTGCTCCCCGCGGAGCTAGTTCTTTCTTGCGACTTGGGGCGCTGATCTTTTGATCAGCGAAATATAAAAGGTTACTTAATTATTTTTACGAGCTAGCTCGCAGAAATAATTAAGTAACCTTTTATATTTTTTTTGCTTCGCAAAAACCACCCCAAGACGAATTGTAAGGAAAACGAAGTTTTCCGTATCCAAGCTTGCTTGGTGCCCGCCCGGCATTAGGGCAGTAAGAAACCAACGCAATCAATCACACCCCTAAGCCACCTTCAGCCTCACATCCCGCAGGGCTTTGGCCTTCTCCACGACAATGGTATCTCCGGCGCTCACTGCTCCTTCGATGATCAGCTGCGAGATGGGTGCTTCGACTCTGTCGCCCAGTGTGCGCTTCATCGCTCTAGCTCCATACTTGGCGTTGTAGCCCATCTCGGCCAGGGTCTGCTTCGCGCTCTCGGTAATGCGGAATGAGTATCCAAGCTCTGCGAGTCGCTGCTGCAATCCATTGAGCTCCAAGTCAATAATCGACTTAACATCCTCGAGGGTGAGCGAACGAAAGAGCACAATATCATCTATGCGATTGAGAAACTCAGGCGAAAATGTGCGCTCCAGAGCCAAGCTATAGGCGATCTGCGGAGCTAGTGCCACCGACTGATCCTTAACGGTTGTGGAGTATCCCACCTGCTTGCGCCGCTTGACTGCCGCGTGCGAACCGACATTGGAGGTCATGATGATGATGGTGTTGCTGAAGTCGACTTTGCGACCCGCGCCATCGGTCAAATGTCCGTCGTCGAAGATCTGCAACATCGCATTGAAGACATCGGGGTGCGCCTTCTCGATCTCATCGAATAGCACCACGGCATAGGGCTGGCGACGAACCGCCTCGCTGAGGTGACCACCCTCACCATAGCCGACATATCCTGGAGGCGAGCCGATTAGCCGAGCGACATTATGCTTCTGCGAATACTCGCTCATGTCGATACGGATCAACCCCTGGCGATCGTCGAACATCCACTGCGAGAGCTCCTTAGCTAGGTGAGTCTTGCCCACTCCCGTAGGGCCAACAAACATAAAAACTCCGATGGGTCGCTTAGCCGATCTCAGCCCCGAGCGCGAAAGATAGATCGAGCGCGATAGCTTCTCGACAGCCTCCCCTTGGCCAATTACCTTTGACGAGAGATGGGCCGAAAGGGTGCGCAGTCGCTGCTGCTCGCTAGCCGAAACACGCTCGGCAGGGATTCCTGTGATCGAGGTTATCACCGCCTCGATAGCCTCTACACCCACCTCCACGGGCGATAGCTCCATCTCGCGTTGCCACTCCGATCGGCGATCCGTGAGTCGCTGCTTGAGGGTCACCTCATCAATCCGTGCCTCGGCAGCTCTGTCGTATGCCATCGCCTCGAGTGATGTGCTGCGCTGCTGCGTGGCTGTCACCAGAGCCTGCTCAAGCTCCTTGATCTCAGTGGGCTCGACAGCTGCCGAGATATGAGCTCGAGCACCCGCTTCATCGAGAATGTCGATCGCCTTATCGGGAAAATGTCGATCGGTGATATACCTAGCACTCAGATTTACAGCCGCTTGCAGAGCCTCATCACTATATTTTACTCGGTGGTGCTGCTGATAATAGGGTGCGATATTGCGCAAAATCTCCAAGGTCTCCGCAGGTGTTGTCGGCTCGACCATCACCCGCTGAAAACGTCGCTCGAGGGCAGAATCACTCTCGATATCCTCGCGGTATTCGTCCAGAGTAGTGGCACCGATCACCTGCAACTCACCACGCGCTAGGGCAGGTTTTAGGATGTTGGCCGTGTCGAGACTCCCTTGCGTCGCCCCTGCGCCCACGATCGTGTGGATCTCGTCGATAAAGATTATCGTATCCTTTGACTTCGAGAGTGCCTCGATGAGCTGTTGCAATCGCTCCTCGAACTCGCCACGGAATTTTGTCCCTGCGATAAGTGACGAAATATCGAGCGAGAAAAGAGTTTTGCCAGCAATGGTGTATGGCACATCGCTAGCTGCCATACGCAGCGCAAGTGCTTCGACAACAGCGCTTTTGCCTACACCCGCCTCGCCAATCAAGATCGGGTTGTTCTTCTTGCGGCGCGAAAGGATCTCGATGAGTCGATCCACCTGCCTATCGCGACCAATCACGGGGTCGATCTCACCGCGCGCAGCAGCTGCCGTGATATTGCGACCGAACTTTTCGAGCGGATGTTTCACCTCCTTTTTCTGCTCCTTTGCCGCTAATCGAGGTGGCTCGATCGTCTTTGGCAAAATTGATTTCGATGATCCCGCCTCGCTTTCGTGCCCCAAAAGTAGGTAGCGAAGTAGCTCGGAGCGAAGCTCAGAATTTGAAATTTCGTACAAAGCCAACACCCGCGAGAGTGCCGTGGTCGCATCCTCGGCAATATTGAGCAAAACGTGCAGCGAAGTGACCTGCTCGGGGGCATTTGCGATGACCAATTCGCTAAGATACGTGCGATAGAACTCCTCGGGCGAAAGGGTCTCGGTGGTGGGTGACGAGATGATCAGCTGTTGGATTCTGAGTCGAAATTGAAAGAGCTGCCAATCTTGAAGTCGTGCCGCTAAGTATTGCCTTACGAGCGACCCCTCGGAGTCCAGAAGCTCGAGAAAAAGATGATCCTTGTATGATTTTTTGTCGGCTGCCTTTAATCGTCCAAATGCTGTGCGAGCGATAACCGAGTCTAATATTTTAGAAATTTTACCTTTTTGCATAATCAATAATTATAAGTTATTCTGATAGGATAACGCAAAAGGATTATTATTTATTATCGCTAGGCGATTCTCTCAACGCAGCATAGCACCAAAAAAAGGCCCTATTTCAATGAAATAGAGCCTCTTAATATTTTCTCAAATGTGAATATTTAGCTTTTAAAATATCTATTTACCACCATTGCAATAGCGCCATCGCCCGTAACATTACCCGCAGTTCCGAAGCTATCCATCGCGATATAGAGTGCGATCATCAGACCTAATTGAGTCTCGGTGAATCCAAGCAGAGAGGTGAGCAGAGCCAAGGCAGCCATAATTGCACCACCTGGAACGCCTGGCGCAGCAACCATCGTGATACCCAACATCAAGATATATGAAGTGTAAAGCTCAATATCTATCGGCATACCAGTTGTCCAGGCGATCGCCAAGGTGCAAGCGACAATCTTAAGAATACTTCCCGAGAGGTGAATTGTAGCGCAGAGCGGAATAACAAATTCGGCGATATCGTCACGTACGCCATTCTCGCGAGCGCAGTTAAGCGTGATTGGAATTGTCGCAGCTGAAGATTGAGTTCCCAGAGCTGTAAGATATGCGGGGATCATCGTAGAGAGTGCCCGAAGCGGGTTTTTCTTGGTGATAGCACCAGCGATGATGAATTGAATAAGCAGCAGACCGATGTGCATCGCAAAGATCAGAGCGATCACCTTGATAAAGACACCAAGCACAGTTGCAACCTCACCCTCGACTCCTAACTTTAGGAAGATTCCAAAGATATAGAGAGGCAAAAGTGGAATGATCGACTTCTCGATAATGATCATCACCAAATCCTTAAACTCCTTGATTGCCGCAGCGATAGTCTCACCACGACCCTTGCAATTGGCCAAGGTAAGTCCCAAAACAAAGGCCATGACCAGAGCCGAGGTTACCGAAAGCAGCGCAGGCATCTCGACAGTGAAGTAGGGAGTAACCGAGATTTTCCCTGCCATATCAATTGCTGACATTGATTCACCCGCCAACATTGTCGGATAGCAAGCCGTAGAGATAAAGTATGAAAGGTAGCCCGAGAAGATTGTACTTCCGTAGGCGATAAGGGTTGTGATAATTAATAATTTTCCTGCTCTACTGCCCAAGTCGCCAATGCTAGGAGCGACCAAACCGAGGATGATAAGCGGGATAACAAAGCCCAAGTAGTTGCTGAAAAGTGAATTTATAGTCTCGAAAATTCTCGCTAAACCCATCGGCATAAAGAGCGAAAAAAGAACACCCAAGATTATAGCAATGATAATTTTTGGCAGTAACCCGATTTTTTTACCTTTCAACATAGTTTGGTGATTTTGTAGGTTAATAATTATTAAGAATATTGCAAAAGTAGCGAAAAAATGTGAAAAATACTACTTTGCGGCCTTAACTTAACCCCAAAATGGCCAAAAAAATTCTATTTTCCCAACATTATCGTCTCGATCGCCTCCTTGAGCTCATCCTTTGGAAGTGCCCCTTGAGCCATTGTTGGTTTGCCCTCCATAGGGATAAAGAGCAGAGTAGGGTAGGCGCGGATGCCAAATGCCGAAGCTATGCCTCGCTCCTTTTCGCTGTCTACCTTATATATATAGATCTGACCAGCGTACTCCTCGGCCAACTGCTCCAAGACAGGCGCTAAGGCTTTGCAGGGTCCGCACCATGTAGCGTAGAAATCAATGAGTGCGGGTTTGTCGCCCAAGTATACCAATTCGTCGGTGTTCTCTTGGTAGTTGTAGACTTTTTCTAGAAATTGTGCCTCTGTGAGGTGGATTGTTGTTGCTTGTACTTTGCTCGTCTCTTGAGCCGCTAGTGGTGTCATAGATAAAATTGATGTTGAAATTGCCAAGATTATCTTTGTTATTGTTTTCATAGCTTTTACTGTTTTTAGTTTGTTCTACAAAGAAACTACAAATATTGCGCAAAACCTAATTTTTGATGGTGATAATAACTATGCTGCGATAGATAGAATTTATAATCTAAGATTTTTCCCTATCTTTGTACAAAATTTTAAATTTATGAGACAAGAGGATAATCAATTTTTGGAGGAGTACGAGGAGCGTCTAACACGCACACTATTGGGGCAACTAACCGATGCGGGATTCTTGGCAGGCGAACTACTAGCCGTCGAGGAGCTCGAGGAGAAGTGGAGTAGCTCGGCAGCGGAGTATATGGCGGCAGCGGTACCACAACTCAACGACTATCCAGCAGCGGCAGTGGCGTGGGCAGCATATATGGGAATTGGCTCGGCAGTTTTGTGGGACACCGCGTGGGAGAAATACTCCGAGGTGAAGGATCTCTATACCCCGATCGCTGAGCCTCGTGGCTTCGACGAATTGGACGAATATGTGATGGAGGAGATGTTGGGCTACACCTTGGAATCCGAAGAGGCTACTCGTCTCGAGAATCTTTTCCGCTCGGCAGCTCAGACAACCCTCACGATGATCCGCAAGGAGAGCATCGAGGCTCAAAGTGTGATGGCCTTCTACGTCTTTGCGCGCTCGGCCAAGGTCTTTTTCCGACTTGGTGTTGCCGTAGGATTGAAATTGCTAGGTTATAATTACCAGAAAGTGGGAGCAGAGCTAAACTAAGGAAAAATGTTTGCTCGAAGAGGTAGGTTTTTAAAAAAATATATTTATCTTTGCAAATATCGTCTTTTTTAAAAGGAAAAATTGTTTAACTATATATTATATCAACTATGTCAAAAGGAGTTATTATCGAGCGCTCGAGTCGCCTAGATGGTATTGGCGAGTACTATTTCTCGAAGAAATTGCGCGAAATCGCTGATCTTGAGGCCGCTACTGGTCGCCAAATTATCAAACTTGCTATGGGTAGCCCCGATCTACCACCAGCGCAAGCAGTTATCGACCGCCTATCATCGGAGGCACAACGCCCTGATGTTCACAAATATATGTCTTACAAAGGCGAACCAATTCTTCGTAAGGCGTTCGCTGAGTGGTACAAGAAATGGTATGGCGTAGAGTTGGATTTCGCCTCTGAGGTACTTCCACTTCTAGGATCTAAAGAGGGTATCATGCACATCTCGATGACATTCCTATCGGCAGGTGACAAGGTATTGGTTCCAGATCCAGGTTATCCAACTTACTCGGCTGCTGTACGCCTAGCAGGTGGTGAGATGGTGACTTACGCTCTTAACAAGGCTAACGGTTACACTCCAGACTTCGAGGCTATCGAGGCTGCTGGCCTTGAGGGTGTGAAGATGATGCTTATCAACTACCCAAATATGCCAACAGGTCAAACTCCTACAGTTGAGTTATTTGAGCAGATCATCGAGTTTGGTCGCAAACACAATATCCTTATCGTTCACGATAATCCTTACAGCTTTATCCGTAGCGAGAAGCCAGTAAGTATCATGGCTGTTGAGGGTGCTCGTGAGGTTGCTCTCGAGATGAACTCTTTGTCTAAGGGTCACTCTATGGCAGGCTGGCGTGTAGGTGTTGTAGTCGGCAAGCAAGAGTGGATCGACTCAATCCTAACTTTCAAATCGAATATGGACTCTGGTATGTTCTACCCAGTTCAAGCTGCTGCTGAGACTGCACTAGCGTTGGGTGACGAGTGGTTCACAGAACTTAATGATATCTACCGCGCTCGTGAGCGTCAAGGTTACGCAATTCTCGACTCTCTAGGTTGCCAATATCGCAAGGGTCAAGCGGGTCTATTTATCTGGGCTGAGCTTCCTGAGGATTACCAGGGTGATAGCTTCCAATTCTCTGACGAGGTGATGGAGAAGTGCGATGTGTTCCTAACTCCTGGAGGTATCTTCGGTAAGGAGGGTATTCGTTACATCCGTATTACGCTTTGCTGCCCTGAGCAACTTTTGGAGAAGGCTGCGAAGGCTATCGCTGCGGCTTACGCTAAATAGGTTGGGATTAAAATAAAAAATAGGGCGACTTAATAGTTGCCCTATTTTTTTGCGATGTTAACCCGCTCGTGCGTTATTCTAGATAGAGTCTGGAATGACGGGAGTATATTTATTTTGCAGCTCCTTGAGCTGCTCGCCCTCTGTGAACTTTTTCTTTAAAAAAGTTCTTTTTATGAGGGAGGGCGACCACTTGATTACTGCCCTAATGCCGGGCGGGCACCAAGCTAGCTTGGATCCAAAAACGAAAGTTTTTGACCCTTATTCTACTATTTTGATGTGCGAAGCACTATCGAACGGGGGCAACTCCCCGGGCACAAAATCCGAATACCCCACAGCAACAGCACACAACACCCCAAAATTCTCAGGAATATCCACCAAAGTACGAAGGTACTCCTCGGCAGAAACCCCCTCAGGCTCATCCTTCAAATGAGGACGTCCCTCGACGTGCACCCAACAAGCACTCAATCCCAAATCCGTAGCAGAGAGGAGCATAGTAGTAGCCGAAATCGAGCAGTTAACCTGCCAAAGATCCGTCACACTCTTATCCCCCATAACCAAAATCACAGTCGGAGCACCTTTAATAAATCCCGATCCATAGTCGCGCATCGAAGCCATCTTTTCGATCGTCTCCCCATTGCGAACAACCAAAAGATGCGTAGAGTGCGAATTGCGTGACGAGGGTGCCGCGAGGGTTGCTGCGCACAATTTATTGATAACCTCTGCCTCAACCTGTCGCTCAGAGTATTTGCGGATGCTGCGGCGCTTGATTAATATCTCCTTAAATTCCATAAAATTTTATTTTTTAGTTGCTTTTATAGGTCAAATATAGTGAAAATTCACTACTTTTGGCAATTAAAAATAAAAAATACGCAATGAAGAGCAAAGTGACTATAGCACTGATATATGACTTCGATGGAACACTCTCGCCAGGCAACATGCAGGAGCACGATTTTATCCCTGCCGTGGGTAAGAGCAACATGGAGTTTTGGGACGAGGCCAACGACCTAGCCCAAGGCCAAGATGCAGATGGCATCCTGACATATATGGCCATGATGATTAAAGGCGCTCGCACAAAGGGGATGCCCCTGAAGCGTGAAATGTTTCAAGCCTCAGGCGCTAAAGTGTCGCTCTTCAATGGTGTCAAGGAGTGGTTTTCGAGGATAAATAACTACGGGAAATCGAAGGGAATCAAGGTGCTTCACTACGTCAACTCCTCAGGACTCAAGGAGATGATCGAGGGTACGGCCATCGCTCACGAATTCCAAAAAATCTACGCTTGTTCATTTCTTTACAACGAGCAAGGAGATGCCTACTGGCCAGCCGTAGCGGTAAACTACACCAATAAAACCCAATTTATTTTTAAGATCAACAAGGGTGTTGAATCGGTCTACGACAGCACCGAGGTGAACCGATTTATCGAGGAGTCAGATCGCCCCGTGCCATTTAAACATATGATCTACATTGGCGATGGTACTACCGACATCCCCTGTATGAGGCTAGTGAAGAACTTCGGAGGAAGATCAATTGCCGTGTATAACCCCGAGCATGAGATCCCCGCAGGTATGGAGACCCTGATTCGCGATAACCGAGTAAACCACGTCTGCCCTGCCGATTATTCGCCTGGAGCACCGATTGACGAGTTGGTGAAGATGATAATCGACAAGATTGAGACCGACCACCGCTTGAAATTATTAGAGAAAATTTAGAAAGATGAAAATTATATTTGCAACAAATAATGCCCATAAATTAGCCGAGGTGTCGGCCGTATTGGGTTCAGAATATCAATTAGTTACACCCCGTGATTGTGGCATCACTGAGGATATCCCCGAGACGCAAGAGACCCTCGAGGGTAACGCCCTGCAAAAGGCTCGATATTTGCGCGATAAGACTGGCTTGGATTGCTTTGCCGATGACACTGGCCTAGAGGTAGAGGCCTTGGGAGGCGCACCAGGAGTTCGCTCGGCACGTTACGCAACCGATGGCCACGACTTCGATGCTAACAACCGCCTGCTGCTTAAAAATCTCGAGGGGGAGAGTAACCGCAAGGCTCGTTTCCGCACAGTGATAGCGCTGCTGCAAGGCTCTGAGGAGTACCTTTTCGAAGGAATTGTCGATGGTGTGATCACCCACATCCACTCGGGTGTGCAAGGCTTTGGTTACGATCCAATCTTCTGCCCTGAGGGCAATCCGAAAACATTTGCTGAGATGTCGACCGAGGAGAAAAACGAAATTTCGCACAGAGCGAGAGCGGTAAAAAAATTAGTGAACCACCTAAAAAATAGATAAAAATGGACGAACTACTCTACAAAAAAGAGGAACTGTACAGCGAAGAAAAAATTGAACAATTGGAGCACCACTACACCGAGATCCTAAAACTTTTGGGTGAGGATGCTGCGCGCGAGGGGCTTTTGAAAACTCCCAAACGAGTGGCAAAAGCGATGCTATTTTTGAATAAGGGGTATCAGCAAGATCCCCTCGAAATCCTACGCTCGGCTATGTTCCGCGAGGAGTATAAGCAGATGGTACTAGTCAAGGATATCGAGCTTTATTCGCTCTGTGAGCACCATATGTTGCCATTTTATGGCAAGGCTCATGTGGCTTATATCCCTAATGGGCATATCACGGGACTCTCGAAAATCGCTCGCGTAGTTGAGTGTTTCGCACGTCGCCTACAGGTGCAGGAGCGCCTAACTGTGCAGATCCGCGACTCGATTCAGGAGGCACTTAACCCGATGGGTGTGGCTGTGGTGATCGAGGCGAGCCATATGTGTATGCAGATGCGTGGAATCGAGAAGCAGTCGTCGGCGACTACCACTTCGGCTTTCACTGGAATTTTCCTCTCGGATCCTCGGACGCGTGAGGAGTTTATGACGCTTATTTCTAATAAGTATAGGTAGGGTCGTTGTTTGGCTCTATATAATAAAGGTGGCTAATAAGCGTAAAAACTTATTAGCCACCTTGTTTTATGAGTGAATAGAGCCTTTAAAGCATCACATTTCCTGCACCTAAGTCACTCACCTCGCCATTGCTAGTAACTCGGCAATCTGAGCTATGCGAGTTAAGCACAATCGGCATGCCAGTACTATTCTCCAACTCAATATTCGAAGCAGCACCAGGGCGCATAGGCGAGAAGCCGTTATTTGCTGGAGGTCCAACCATACCGAAAAGGATAGGCAACTCCGATGTGCGAGCCAAGTCGTTGAACTTCGAAAGCTTGATCTTGTGACCCTCACCCGCGATAGCTGCCAAGCAGTGGATCTTGCTCTGAGTAGAGGTCGGAATCAACTCCAGTTCGATGTTGCAAGGGACAGTGGTGTTGAGGCTAAGGATATTCATCAGTGGGCCATATGCAGCATCTCCGCGGCTACCCTTTACATCGACTCCTGAGAGATAATATCCAACTTCGCAACCCTCAGCCTGGCAATTCTCGATTGTCATTGGCTCATCCATGCGCGTAAATGCAAATCCAATGCGGGTGTTCTTCGCACTGCAATTCACCAACGTCACCGCGCCAGTCTTATGTTTATCAGGGCCCCCCGAGCCATAATTTCTAAATCCACACTCGCTAAGCGACTTGGTGTAGCCAGGAGTGATGACAGCCTCACCATCGTAATTTTTGTATACAGACTTGAAATCAATGTCGAACGCCACGCCCGAAGTCTCGGCCAACATCTCGTCGGTAGATCTTACTTTAGCCTCTGCATAACAATTCTCGAAGTAGATATCGCGACCACCTTGCACAAAGAATAGGTGTCCGTATGACGAAGAGTAGATCTTGCAATTGATGATGGTGTCGCAAAGTCCCTCGATTAGCATTCCGCTATGTTTGTTGAGTGGTGTCACCTGCTGTTTACCCTTGCCAAGGAGATCTCCGTAGCCGTAAGGGTGCGATCCGTTCATGTTGAGGGTTACGTCATCAATCTTGTTGTTGTCACCCGTTACCACAAACGAGCGAGCTCCTTTGCGCGATGGAGGGTTGTTTCCGAGCTCCTTTACCGTTAGCCCTTTGATGAGGTTACCCTGGCCAGTTATCTGAATCTCGTTTATCGAGCAGTCGAATGCTGCAAGTAGCTTGGTGTCGATCTCGAGGGTTACGCCCGTGAAGTCGAATGAGTTGTTCGAGCCGCTGAATAGCAGCATTGCCTTGCGGTTGATTGAGTCAGCAAAGGGGGTCGCTGCGATTTTCTCCTCGGTGAGGTAGTCGGCTAGGGTGTAGGTGCCAGGCTCCATTTTGATTGAGGCGTCTGATTCTGCGGCCACTTGGTAGAGCTCGTCGAGCGATGAGATTGTTTTGACGTTCGATGCTTCACCGCACGATTGGAGTGCTAGGATGCAGAGCAAAGCTAGTGAAAGTAGTGATCTTTTCATGTTTTAGTTAGGTTGATTTATGAACAAAGGTAGCGAATAATTTGGCCAAATAAAAAAAATAACCTTAGAAACGAAAAAAGTTGCCTCGAAAGGCAACTTAAAAATGTGGGAGTTGAGGGATTCGAACCCCCGACCCTCTGCTTGTAAGGCAGATGCTCTGAACCAGCTGAGCTAAACTCCCGAAGGATATGTCGATAAAAAAACCACTCTATGAGTGGCTGTTGTGGGAGTTGAGGGATTCGAACCCCCGACCCTCTGCTTGTAAGGCAGATGCTCTGAACCAGCTGAGCTAAACTCCCGAATCTTTATCTTGCAAAAGCAAGATAAAGAACGGTGCGCCTGAACAAGGACTTGAACCTAGGACCCCATGATTAACAGTCATGTGCTCTAACCAACTGAGCTATTCAGGCATGATTTAATGAACTTTGAAAACCAATCTTCAGCCCCGTTGTATGGCCGGTTGTTTTGTTTTCGTGGTGCAAATATAGGAGGTTTTTTTTAATCTGCAAAATATTTTGGTGTTTTTTGTGAAAAAAAGTGTATTTTTGTGGAAATGATTTTCACTAATTTTGTTGTTATGAGGAGTGTTTTGCGCCTAACATATCTGATTATCTGCCTTTTGAGTGTGGGTAATCTCTTTTCACAAGAATTGAGCTTTAATTCTTCGAAATATGACTTTGGAACTTTCGCCGAGGATGGCGGTGAGGTGAGCCATACTTTCACTTTTAAAAATAGCGGCACCTCGCCCGTTGTCATCGTTTCGGCTCATAGCTCGTGCGGATGTACAGTCCCCTCGTATAGCCGACAACCTATCGCGACAGGTGGCGAGTCGATGATCACCGTTACCTACGATCCGATGAATCGACCAGGTAAATTCTCGAAGACCGTTGAGATCGTGGTTGCGCCAAGCAGCAATAAATATGTATTGACAATCTCGGGTGACGTTACCGCGAGGAAGAAAAGTGTCGAGGAGCAATATCCTTTTGATATGGGTGGTGGGTTTCGCATCAGTGGCAACTACTACCCATTTTCGCATATTGAGCAGGGTGGACGTGCCGAGACCCAAGTTAAATATATTAATGAGTCGAGCAAGGCTATCACCGTTGAGTTGAAAGATACCGAGCGCAGTGGAGTGCTAGATGTAGAGTCTAAGTTCTCGGTTGCCGCAGGAGCTACTGGAAATTTTATTTTGGCCTATGACCTCAATAAGGCGGGTGTAAGGTATGGAGTCCTGAGCGATCGACTCACCGTTGTGGTGAATGGCAAGGAGTCGAAATATCCGCTTATCGTCAATGGGCACGCTATCGACAAGTTCACGCGCGATGATAGAAGCGCACCCCCGATCTGCAACACCAGCACACGAACTATTCGAGTTGGCCAGGTTGCAAAGGGTGCAGTAAGCCCCAAGGGAAGCATCGAGATCGAGAATACAGGCGTGAGAGACTTAGTGGTGAGAAATGTCGCAGTGGCGGATAATATAAAGTGTTCACTTACCGAGGGGACAATTATAAAGCCAGGCGAGACAAAGACAATCGAGGCGTGGGCTGAGACCAAAGGGTTGGATTATGGCAACTTCTCGGGTTATGTCAGCATCACGGTCAACGACCCTGATCAACCCTTGCAGAGGGTGAGAGTCGTTGGCGAAGTTGTAGCAAAGTAGAGAGAAAGATTATATATACAAACAAATAAAAGAAGAAATTATGTTTGAAGTATTAGAAAAACAGGAGATAGCCCCAAGTATCTCGCTGATGAAGATTAAGGCTCCCCGTGTAGCCTCGTCAGCAAAACCAGGGCAATTTGTGATTGTTCGCACCGATGAGCGTGGTGAGCGTATTCCTCTCACCATTGCCGATTTCAATGCGGCCGAGGGGTGGGTTACAATCGTGATCCAGACTATCGGAGTCTCAACCAAGCACATCTGCTCACTCGAGGTGGGTGAGTCGTTGGCAGATTTCGCAGGTCCACTAGGTCACCCATCGGATTTCGTGGCGGAGCCATTGGAGGAGGTTAAATCGCGTAAATATCTATTCGTTGCAGGTGGTGTTGGAGCAGCTCCAGTATATCCTCAAGTGAAGTGGTTGCATGAGCATGGCGTAGAGGCTGATGTGATCATCGGAGCTAAGAACAGCGATATGTTGATCTTCGAGGAGCAGATGGCGGCCGTGGCATCGAACCTATATATATGTACCGACGATGGCAGCAAAGGTTTCAAGGGATTGGTTACAGCCAAGATCGAGGAGCTTGTGGCGCAAGGCAAACAATATGATATCTGCATCGCTATCGGACCTATGATCATGATGAAGTTCGTCACTCTAACCACCAAGAAGTTCGAGATGCCGACCATCGTTTCGCTCAATACGTTGATGGTCGATGGAACGGGTATGTGTGGCGCGTGTCGCGTAACTGTTGGTGGCAAGGTGCGTTTCACCTGCGTTGAGGGTCCTGAGTTCGATGGTCACCAAGTGGATTTCGATGAGGCTCTACGTCGCATCGGAATGTACAAGTCGTTGGAGCAGAGAGCTGCGGCAATCGAGGCTGAGCGCCAAGCGGGACACAAGTGTAAAATCGGATTAGATAAATAGGAGGGGAGAATCATGGCAAATAAAATAGCACGCCTTAAGGCGCGTGAACAAGATCCAAAGGTTAGAGCAACCAACTTCGAGGAGGTATGCTACGGCTTTAATTTAGAGGAGGCACAAACAGAAGCCTCACGCTGCTTGGAGTGTAAGAAACCACGTTGCGTTGCGGCGTGTCCCGTAGGCATCAACATCCCTCAATTTATCGGTCAAGTGGCTAAAGGCGATATGGAGGGTGCTGTGGCGACAATTTCGATCGACAGCTCGCTGCCTAGTGTATGTGGTCGAGTGTGTCCTCAAGAGACTCAATGCGAGGGCTCTTGTATCTTGGGAATCAAGGGCGAGAGTGTGGCCATTGGTCAAATCGAGCGTTTTGTGGGCGATTGGAAGATCGAGAACTTGGAGAATGCAGCTTGCACGGCTGAGCCTAAGGGCAAGAAGGTGGCTGTGGTTGGAAGTGGTCCAGCGGGATTGGCCTGCGCGAGTGACCTAGCTAAAATGGGTTACGAGGTGACTGTATTCGAGGCGCTTCACAAGTTGGGTGGCGTACTTGTATACGGAATTCCAGAGTTCCGCCTACCAAAAGATAAGATCGTTGCAGCCGAGATCGCAGCAGTTGCAGCCTTGGGCGTGAAGTTCGAGACTGACGTGATCGTGGGTCGCACCGTGACTATCGACTCCTTGATGGATGACGAGGGTTTCGATGCGGTATTTATCGGCTCGGGAGCTGGACTACCACGCTTTATGAATATCCCTGGCGAGACGCTCAATGGAGTGGTTTCGGCAAATGAGTTCCTTACGCGCGCCAACCTTATGAAGGCTTACGACACGGAGTATGACACACCAATCTTCACTGGCGAGAGCGTCGTTGTTGTGGGTGGCGGAAACGTAGCGATGGATGCCGTGCGTACCGCAAAGCGCCTTGGAGCTAAGGCAACTATCGTCTATCGTCGTGGTGAGGCTGAGCTTCCAGCACGTCTCGAGGAGGTGCACCACGCCAAAGAGGAGGGTATCGACTTTAAGATGCTCACCAACCCTGTGCAGATCCTCGATAAGGATGGCGGCTGGGTACGTGCCATAGAGTGCGTCGAGATGGAGCTTGGAGAGCCTGATGCTAGTGGTCGTCGCTCGCCAGTGGTGAAGGAAGGGTCTAACTTCGAAGTGGAGTGCGACGTGGTTATCATGGCCTTGGGAACTTCGCCAAATCCACTTATCGCCGCAACTACCGAGGGGCTCGAGACAAACCGTTGGGGATGCGTTGTGGCTAGCGAAGAGGGTGCTACCTCTCGCGCGGGAGTCTTCGCTGGTGGCGATGTTGTGACGGGTGCCGCTACGGTGATCCTCGCAATGGGCGCTGGTCGCACTGCGGCTCGGGCTATTGATGAGTACCTAAGCTAGGGTGGTTTCTTATTGCCCTAATGCCGGGCGGGCACCAAATAAGCTTGGATCCAAAAACTTTCAGTTTTTGACCTTTTGTCGCGGTGTGGTGGGATTCTTTTATAATCTCTGATTATAGTAAATATGGAGAGTATGTTAGCCCCGAAAGTAAACTTTCGATTCTAACATACTCTCCATATTTATTAAAACCTATGGTTTTAAAATCTCTGCCACACCGAGTTTGCACCTCGATGGCTTGGGGATGGCAACCGTAGGTTGGCATAGATATATGAAATAGATTGATCGTTGAAAATTTATTTTCATACGCCACCCCCTTAATTCCAGCAAAATAGCTTTGAATTTCAAGCTATTTTACATATATTTGTATTTATGGACTAAGATGAACGCAAAACCTTAAAACTATCAAATATGAATAAATTTACACTCGTTGACCTATTCGAGGAGTCGGCGCAGAGGTACTCTGACAATGTATTTCTCAAGGAGAAGATCGGTTCGCAATGGCAATTTACGACCTACTCGCAGACCAAGACAGCGGTATATCGCTTCGGTGCAGGCCTCTCGGCCCTGGGGGTGAAGAAGGGTGATAATGCAGCGCTACTCTCCGAGGGGTGCAACGCATGGATCATCGGTGAATTGGCTCTGTTTTATGCAGGTGCGGCCAACGTCCCCTTGTCGGTGAAGCTCGAGGGTAACGACCTGTTATTCCGCTTGATACACTCCGATTCTCAATATATATTAACTTCGGGAACGCAACTGCCCAAAATCCGCAAGATCAAGGATCAACTGCCTCTGCTAAAGAAGATTATCGTTTTCAACCCCCTCAAGGAGTGTGAGGCGGATGAGATCTCGATGGAGGAGGTTTGCGTGATGGGTGACAAGCTCTTGGAGGAGCAAAAGGAGGAGTTCCTAAAGATCTCGCAGAGCATTCAAAATGACGATATCGCAACGATAACATACACCTCGGGCACGACAGCCGACCCTAAGGGAATCATACTCACGCACCGCAACTATACAGCTAATGTTGAGCAGGCGCTAACCCTTATGACCATCCCCGAGAGCTACAAGACCCTTATTATCTTGCCTCTAGACCACTGCTTTGCCCACGTCACAGGATTCTACATCTTCCTCAAGTCGGGTGCTTCGGTAGCCACAGTGCAGCAAGGAGCAACGCCAATCGAGTCGCTCAAAAATATCCCAATCAACATCAACGAGATCAAACCAAACCTGATCCTCTCGGTGCCAGCCCTAGCAAAAACCTTCAAGAAGTCGATCGAGACCTCGATCCGCAGCAAGGGCAAAACCGTGCAGTGGCTTTTCAACAGCGGCATCAGTGTCTCAAAGCTCTATAACCGCGATGGATGGCGCCGTGGTAAGGGCTGGGTTGCTGTTCTTAAGCCTCTGGTGGCGCTTTACGATAAGATCATCTTTTCGAAGGTGCGCGAGGGAATGGGTGGCGAACTGGATATGTTTATTGGTGGTGGCGCTCTGCTAAGCACCGAGCTGCAAGATTTTTATTACGCCGTGGGTATGCCGATGTTCCAAGGTTATGGACTCTCGGAGGCGACCCCCGTGATCTCGTCCAATGCTGCACACCGTCATAAGTTCGGCACTTCGGGAACGCTTGTGAAGCCTCTAGATATCAAGATTTTGGACGCAGATGGCACGGAGCTGCCCAAGGGTCAGAAGGGAGAAATCGTGATCTGCGGCGAGAATGTCATGCGCGGATATTGGAAGAATGAAACCGCTACAGCCGAGACCATCAAGGATGGATGGCTGCACACGGGCGACATGGGATTTATGGACGAGGATGACTTCCTGGTGGTGCTTGGCCGCTTCAAGAGCCTGCTTATTGGTAGCGATGGCGAGAAGTATAGCCCCGAGGGAATCGAGGAGGCGTTGGTTGCCACCTCGCCCTACATCGACCAGATTGTGCTTTACAACAACCAGAATGCTTACACCACGGCACTTATCGTTCCCAACCTCGATGCCATGAAGCGTGACACCACTGCAGAGTGGGGCACCGCCGAGGCGAAAACCGAAGCTGTGAAGTTGGTTCAGGCATCTATTGCGCAGTATGCTAAGGGTGGCGCCATGGCCGATCTATTCCCTGATAGATGGCTACCTGTGAGCTTCGCCCTGCTCCCTGAACCATTCACCGAGCAGAATGGCATGGTCAATAGCACCATGAAGATCGTCCGCGGAAAGGTCGAGGAGGCTTACGCTGCTCGCATTGCGGCGATGTACGAGAGCAAGTCGGTGCTTAATGATGATAACTTTGCGGCTATTCGATAGGTGCTGAGGCGCTGGGGACTGTCCTGCGCGGACGGCGGCGGGGTGCTCCCCGCGGAGCTGATCCTTTCTTGCGTCTTGGGGCGCTGATCCTGTTCGGATCAGCGAAATAAAAAATGTTCATCTTAGTTTTACGAGCGAGCTCGACACCTAAGATGAACATTTTTTATTTTTTTTGCTTCGCAAAAATCTCCCCAAGTCGAATTGTAAGGAAAGCTTCGCTTTCCGTATCCAAGCTTGCTTGGTGCCCGCGCCGGCATTAGGCGCAGTCCCCAACGTTGTCTAGCATCTCGCCCTCCCTCCTCAAAAAGCACTTTTTTGAAGAAAAAGTGCGCAGAGGGCGAGCAGATCGCAGATCTGCAATACACGAAAATAACCCGCTCGTGCGTCATCCCAGACTTGAGAAAAGGATCTACAACCCCTGCTGGCGTAAGTTGCTGATAACCACTCGCTTTTGTAGATCCCAGATCAAGTCTGGGATGACGTGAGGAATGATCGTGTCAAGGGTCTGGGATGACGTGAGGAAGATTCAATTCAAGGATTTGAAAGGTTGAATAAACCAATTAACCTCTACCCCTTAGGCTTCAAAACAATATAAGGCACAATCATCTCCTCCATCGAGATTCCACCATGCTGGAAGGTGTTGCGATAATATCTGATATGGCGATTAGCATCGTTATTATAAACCAAGAAATCGCTGTTGTAAGCAAAGATAAAACTTGTGGTGAGGTTGCTCGCAGGAAGCTGAATATCCTTCGGATTGGTCACCTCGTAGACTTCTCGCGAGTTGTAAGAGAGGTTGCGACCGCACTTATACCTCAAGTTGGCTGAAGTCTGCTTGTCGCCAGTCACCTTCACAGAATTATCCACGCGGATCGTTCCATGGTCGGTGGTGATAATGACAGTGTGTCCCTTCTCCGAAAGGATCTTGAGCATCGCGTAGAGCTCCGAGTGCTCGAACCACGAGCGGGTGAGCGATCGGAACGACGCATCATCCTCGGTGAGGTCGCGAATGATATCGGTCTCGGTACGTGCGTGCGAGAGGATGTCGAGGAAGTTGTAGACCACAACCGAGAAATCCGCCTCTAAGATATGTTGCATATTGTCGAGCAGCTTGCGACCCTGCTCAGGACGAATAATCTTGTCGAAGGTCATATTATAATTACGTCCACTGCTCTGGATATTACGTTGCAGGAACTCCTCCTCGTAGAGATTCTTGCCACCCTCCTCATGGTCGTTCAACCACTTGTCGGGCATAAGTTTAGAGATCCCTAGCGGCATCAAACCCGCAAAGATCGAGTTGCGAGCATATTGAGTTGCAGTAGGCAAAATCGCGCAGTAGAAGTCGTCGAGAGCCACATCGAAGTAACCACGCAGGTATGGTCCAATAGCACGCCACTGGTCATAGCGGAAGTTGTCGATCAAGAGCAGTGTAGTCTTCTTATTTTCATCCACCACTGGGAAAATCGAGTTGCGCATCACCGTGTGCGACATCACTGGAGTATCATCCGAGCGGTTATTGATCCAATTATAGTAGTTGCGGCGCACGAACTTCGAGAACTCCTGACCCGCCTCATTCTTCTGATATCCAAGCACCTCGCGGATACTCTCATCGTCTCCTTCGTACAACTCCAACTCCCACGACACCAGTCGCTTATAGATACTACACCAATCGGCAAAGGTGCTAGCCATCTGCAACGAGGAGCTGATGCGACCAAACTCCGAGCGGTAGTCCGCCGTGGTCTGCTCGGTAACTAACTGTTGCGAGTGAACATTCTTCTTGATCGAGAGCAGCACCTGATTGGGGTTCACCGGTTTGATGATGTAATCGGCTATCTTTGAGCCAATTGCCTTGTCCATAATATTCTCTTCCTCGCTCTTCGTGACCATGATGATTGGCGTGTCGGGGCGAATCTCCTTGATCTTGGGGAGGGTCTCGAGGCCAGTCATTCCAGGCATCATCTCATCGAGGATGATCAGATCGTAACTTGCTTCGTAGGCCATATCTATTGCATCATAGCCGTTGTTACACGTCTCCACTTCGTATCCCTTGCCTTTGAGGAATAGCACGTGAGGCTTTAAAAGTTCAATTTCGTCATCTACCCAGAGTATCTTAACCATAGTTGCTTGCTTTAAATTTATTACAAAGATATAGTAATTTCTTACTATTCCATACAATATAAATGCAAATTCCTCCGCTTTTATTGTTTAATCGTAGACGTTAATTTGAAATATGGTCAATTTTGATTAATTTTGCGCCCTAATATTGAAATTGTTTATGATTAAATTAGCTATCGACTCTCTCTCGCAACTGCCAAATGTGGCGCGAACAATTCTCGAAAACCTCAAAGGACGAAATATAATCCTATTTCGTGCCGAGATGGGTGCAGGAAAGACAACCCTTATCCGTGAGATTGTCGCTCTTAAAGGCTCCGAGGATATGGTGAGCAGTCCCACTTTTGCTATTGTCAACGAGTATCGCGACGCTGAGGATGCACCGATATTTCACTTCGATATGTACCGCATCTCGAAGATCGAGGAGGCACTTGACTTCGGCTGTGAGGAGTACTTTGCTTCGGGTGAGCTCTGCCTTGTGGAGTGGCCTGAGCAGATCGAGGATCTACTTCCCCAGGATGCTATGACCGTTGAGATTAAGGTGGATAGCCCTAAGGAACGAACAATTATAATCGACTAAACCATGAAAAGATATACATCAAAGCAGCACCAAGTATTGCTGCCTGCAGAGCAAATTTTTACCATCATCAGTAACTTCGAGAACCTCACACCAGCCCTCGAGGGTAAGGTCGAGGAGTGGCAGGCGACACCCATAAGCTGCTCATTTAAGGCCAAGGGGTTCAACGTACGTCTGCGCTTTGACGATATGGAGGCTCCCAAGCATGTGAAGATCGTCAGCGCCGAGGATAGTGGTGTGCCGATGGATTTCGCCTTCTGGATTCAGCTGCATTCGGTATCGGCTTACGACACCCGCTTCCGCCTTGTGCTCGATGTGGAGTTGAATATGATGATGAAAATGATGGTGGGTGGTAAGCTTGAAAAAGGACTCGACCAGGCGGCTGAGACTATCGCTGCGGCTTTTGCTCAGGCTGGTTGTCGCTAGGTTTCTTACGTTGGGGACTGTCCTGCGCGGACGGCGGTGAGGTGCTCCCCGCGGAGCTGTGCTTTATTGCGTCTTGGGGCGATGATCCTTTTCGGATCATCGTATAAAAATAGAGATATATAGTTCTTTTGAGCGAGCTCAACGACCTATATGTCTCTATTTTTATATTTTTGCTTCGCAAAAACTCACCCAAGCCGTGTAGCAACGCTGTAAGGAAAACGCAGTTTTCCGTATCCAAGCTTGCTTGGTGCCCGCGCCGGCATTAGGCGCACTCCTAGGTCAACAAATAAACAACCTAGAACCGATAAGTAGCACCAATAGCTAGAATCGACATTCCGGCACTAAACTCGGTGTTAAACGCCCATGAATCACTCAAATAGTAATTGATACCCACATGCCCCGAGTAGTGAATATCGCTTGTGCTAAGAGAGTAATTTAGGTCGATGTAATCATCATCCCAACTGCCGCTGATGATCTTGTAACCTAGGCGAAGACCTGCGTAGAAGTCAAATTTCTCGAAGCTCGTGTAGTGGAAATTTCCTTCGGCAGCCAAGTACATATTCGAGTAGTTGTATGTTGCCGTAGCGAAGGAGTCTTTATAATTAGAGTAGGCAGCATAACCTCCCACACCAATCGAGGCACTTGGGCCAAAGCTATAAACGCACTGCTCATAAGAGAGTGCAACGGGAATACCGACATTGCCACCAAAGCCCACGGTGGCAGTTATATTTTTGTCTCCCAAGCCAAAAGCCTGAGCCTGAGCCGCAGTTGCAAAGCAGGCAACAGCAGCGAAAATAAGGAGTAGTTTCTTCATCTTTTTTTAAGTTTAATTATTGAAATCAAATTCATTGCTCAGAGGAGTACTAAATCCCATATGCTTGTACGCTAGTTCGGTAGCCTCACGGCCTCGCGGTGTGCGCTTTAGGAATCCCTCCTTAATTAAGAACGGCTCATACACCTCTTCTATTGTGCCAGAATCTTCACCCACAGCCGTGGCGATAGTGCCCAACCCCACAGGGCCACCCTTGAACTTCTCGATGATAGTCCCCAAGATCTTGTTATCCATCTGATCCAACCCTCGCGAGTCGATATTGAGCGCCTCCAAAGAGTAGCGCGTGATCTCCAAGTCGATATGTCCCTCACCCTTGACCATCGCAAAGTCGCGGACGCGGCGCAGTAGAGCATTGGCAATACGCGGAGTGCCTCGCGAGCGAAGTGCAACCTCACGGGCAGCATCCTCATCAATCGAGATTCCCAGGATCTGCGACGAGCGCTTGACAATGCCGCACAGAGTCGACGAGTCGTAATACTCCAAGTGGCACTGGATTCCGAAGCGAGCACGCAAAGGTGAGGTCAACAATCCACTTCTGGTGGTAGCGCCAATGAGGGTAAATGGAGCAAGCTCAATCTGAATGGAGCGAGCCGAAGGGCCCTTGTCGAGCACAATGTCAATCTTGTAATCCTCCATTGCCGAATAGAGATACTCCTCGACAATGGGGCTGAGGCGGTGGATCTCGTCGATAAAGAGCACATCCCCCTCATCCAAATTGGTCAGCAAGCCGGCCAAGTCGCCAGGCTTATCCAACACAGGCCCCGAGGTGAGCTTCATCTGAGCACCCATCTCGCGGCTAATGATATTTGCTAGTGTCGTCTTTCCCAATCCTGGTGGGCCATGTAGCAAAACATGATCTAGTGAGTCGCCTCGCATTAAGGCAGCTTGAATAAAGACCTTTAGGTTGTCGACAATCTTATCCTGACCCGAAAAGGAGTCTAACTCCTGCGGGCGGATGCGACTCTCGTACTCCTGGTCACTCTCGGGTTTTCTTACTATTGACATAGCGCAAAGATAACATTTTATATTGTAAATTCTACACTCTTTAGCCTCTTTTTTCCGCTCGCGGCACCAATATTGTACTATAGATCTTCGGATAGGGCCAAGACAAAGATTACTATTTCTTTTTTTTATCTTTGATATGTTTTTATACACATCTATCTGTTTATTTTCTGTTTGCACACCGTATACTTCAAGATAGGTATACACTTGGTCCTATCCTTTTTTTGTCTCTTACCTTTCTTATTCTTCTTACAGCCCTAATGCCGGGCTGGCACCAAACAAGTTTGGATACGAAAAACTTCGTTTTTCTCTCAAATTTTACTACCTTTGCTTATTAGTAAAAACAAAACTTTTCATGGAGAGAAAATTAACGGCCCTAGAGCGGCTACTAGGTGTGATGGATAGGCTACGTGTCGAGTGTCCTTGGGATCGTGAGCAGACCTTCGAGTCGCTGCGCAACAATACTATCGAGGAGACCTTCGAGCTGATCGACGCCATCGCCTCGGGTGATATGTCTAGTATCAAGGAGGAGCTGGGTGACATCCTGCTGCACGTAGTTTTCTACTCGAAGTTGGGCGAGGAGCAGGAGGCATTCGACTTTGGCGATGTGGCCAACGACCTCTGTGACAAGCTAATCTACCGTCATCCACACGTTTATAGCGATGTCCACGCAGCAACCCCCGACGAGGTGAGCCGCAACTGGGAAGCGCTAAAACTTCGCAAGAAAAATCGCAAGAAGGGAACTCTGGGAGGTGTCCCACGCTCGCTGCCAGCAATGGTCAAAGCCTTTAGAGTTGGCGAAAAAGCAGCCTCACGAGGTTTCGACTGGGAGCATAAAGAGGATGTCTGGGCGAAGGTGCAGGAGGAGATTGTCGAGGTTCAAGCCGAGATCGACAATATGGACCACGACAAGCTAGAGGGTGAATTCGGAGATCTATTCTTCGCTCTGATCAACGCCAGCAGGCTCTACGGCATCGACCCCGAGGCGGCATTAGAGAGAACAAATCGTAAATTTATTTCACGCTTCAACTCAATGGAGGCTCAAGCCGAAGAGGCGGGGGTCGACCTGGCGGCACTCACGCTAGATGAGATGGAAGCAATGTGGCAAAAAGCAAAAGATAAGGAGTAAAAATGGCAATAGTTAAAAGTTTGAGAGGCCTCGAGCCTCAGATAGCAGAAGATGTATTTTTGGCCGAAACGGCAGTGGTAATTGGAGATGTTAAGATCGCAGCCTCGTGCTCGATCTGGTACAACGCAGTTCTGCGCGGTGACGTGAACTCGATTACCATCGGTGAGGGTTCGAACATCCAAGATGGCGTTGTTATCCACACGCTTTTCACAGGCTCGAAAACCCCATCGCAAACCCACATCGGACGCAATGTCTCGGTGGGTCACAACGCCATTATTCACGGTGGAGTGATCGAGGATGATTGCCTGATTGGTATGGGATCGACGATCTTGGACAACGCTGTGGTTGGCTCGGGATGTATCGTGGCGGCAGGAGCTTTGGTCTTGGCAGGAGCTAAGTTGGAGCCTAATAGCCTCTATGCGGGTGTTCCAGCCAAGAAGATTCGCGATATTGCCCCCGAGCAGCGTGAGGAGGTTATCCTTCGCACAGCTCGCGATTATAAGCTCTATGCGAGCTGGTATAAAGAGTAGGAAAAAATGAAAGGATCATCAAAAATCGTAGTCGACATTCTGATCGCCGTTGCTATTAGCTTGGTGGTCAACTTCTCGCACCTCTTGCTAATCTTTGTCGAGGATGCCCAATCTTCGCAACAGGTGCAGAGGGATGCAGCAAATCCGAATGATGTGAGGATCAAGGGAATCTTCTTGCGTGACCCCAATGGCCACGGTTTTATGATCGGAAAGAAACGCGACACATCGTACGTCTCGGCAAGCAGGGTGAACCGTTATAGCCTTAGCACTGGCGACACCTTGGTGGCGATGGTGACCCTAGTGCCTGAGGATAGCCCTAGATTCCCAATTGTTCAAACGATATTGCGCCAAAATGGAGCTATCGTTGCCCCCTATTCGTCGAATAACGCTCCGCAGAGGATCAATGAATTTGTCTCGCAGACTTTCTACTATTTTCTACTTTCGTTGGTGGTGATTATGGTGGCAACCGCAAGGTGGAGTCGCAAGAGTCGACGTGGGCACTTTAGGATGTTGCTCCTGGCCTTGTCGATCGCAATTGTGTTGTATCTCTTTGCGCCTCTATTGTCGCGTCGTCATGCGGGGGATTTGGTCTTTAATCAACTGCTGCGCAATCAGTCGATCTTCGAATATATGATTATCCTTAAGTGGTTGTTTGCTGTGATCGTCTCGCTGTTATATAGTCAAATCTATACGCTGATCTCGCAACGCCAAAATATCATGTTGGAAAATGAGCAGCTTCGAAGCGAAAGCATTAATGCTCAGTATAATATGCTGATGAGCCAGATCAACCCTCATGTGTTGTTCAACTCGCTGAATTCGCTGTCGATGTTGGTGCGCGAGAAGGATGAAAAGAGGTCGCTGACCTATATCGACCAACTCTCGTACACCTTCCGCTATATCCTCCAAAATCGGGAGAGTACTCTGACCACCTTGGCCGAGGAGATGCGCTTTGTAGATGCCTACATCTACCTCTTTAAGATCCGCTATGCCGATAAGCTATTCTTCGATATCGACATCGACAAGAAATATGAGGAGTATCAAATTCCAGCCCTTTCGCTCCAACCGCTGTTGGATAATGCTGTGAAACACAATACCATTGTCAGCAGTCGTCCGTTCCACGTCTCGATCCAGGTGGTGGATGGTGTGATGGTTGTCTCAAACCAGAAACAGCCAAAATTAGATCCCGAACCCTCGACAGGAGTGGGTCTTGAGAATCTGAGTCGTCGTTGGGAGCTTATCGCTCACCATCCAATCGAGGTTGTGCAGAGCGACGATCTATTTGTTGTGAAATTACCGTTAATTAGCCCACAAGAGAAGTAATGAGAGTCCTGATAGTTGAAGATGAGAGTGCTGCGGCACAAAACCTGAAGAGCATCCTGCGCCAAATGCAACCGCCTTTGGAGGTGGTCGCCGTTGTGGAGAGCGTTGTGGAGAGTGTCGATTTCTTGCGCTCGTCGGCCTCGGAGTTAGACCTTATATTTATGGATATCCACCTGGCCGATGGCGAAGCGTTCAAAATTTTCGATCGCGTTGAGGTCACCACACCTATTATATTTACTACCGCCTACGACCAATACGCTCTGCAAGCCTTCAAGGTCAATAGCATCGACTATATCCTAAAGCCAATCAATAGCGATGAGGTCGAAAGAGCGCTAAGTAAATTGAAGCAATTCTCGGCTGGCGAGGAGCAAAATTATAACGAGCGATTGAAAAACGTAGCCCAAAGTCGCGGTGAGGCGAGCAGCTTTTTGATCCATATCAAAGATAAAATCATACCGCTCAAGATCGACGATGTGGCCTATTTCTACACCTCGAACGAGAGGGTAGTGGCGACGACTCACTCGCAGCAGCAATACCCTGTGGATAAGAGTTTGGATGCAATTTTTTCGATGCTCAGCAGCTCGGATTTCTTTCGCGCCAATCGTCAATTTATTGTCTCGCGAGCGGCTGTTAAAGATGTTTCGGTTTGGTTCGGAAGTCGCTTGGCTCTTAATTTAAATCATGAAACCCCCGAGCGGATAATTATTCCAAAAGCGAGAATTTCGGAGTTTAAAGAGTGGTTATGCTCTCAAAATTGACAATTCACGGTCGTTTTACCCTTAAGACTAGTCGATTCACCCCTTAAATTGGTCGTTTCACCTCTTTAAGGGGTGAATTGCGTAAAATAGGTAGTATCTTTGTAATAACGAAAAACACGGGGTGGTGATATTGACTGAGGATGACAATATACTCTGGGGTTAAGACGTTGAGAGAGTGATATACTTATAATAAAAAAATAAAACCTAAAATCTAACAGTTATGAAAAAGTTAATGTTTGTAGCCCTAGCGGCAATATTTTCATTAAGCGCATCAATGGTAATGGCTCAACCTCCACAAGGTGGTCAGCGTGGTCAACGCCAACAACAATCAGTTGAGGAGCGTGTAGCGCAGCTTAAAGAGCAACTAAGTTTGTCGGACGAGCAATGCGAGCAAATCACAGCTTTAGAAGAGAGCCGCGCAGCTGAACAAGGTCAACAAGGCCAAAGTGGAGAGCGTCCAAGTCGTGAGGAGATGATGAAGAAAATGGAAGAGATGCAAGCTCAGCAATCTGCTCAGATGAAGGAGATCCTCACCGAGGAGCAATTTACAGCATGGGAGAAAATGCAAAGCGAACGTCCACAGGGTGGTCCCCAAGGTGGTGGACGTCAGCGTTAAATAAGTTGGTAAGTTAATTAAGAAAGTTTTTTTGGTGAGAGCGACTAACAAGGCGATTTTCGGCACTTCCCTCGACTCTCAAATCCTCACGTACGTAAGTACGCTGCGGTTTGAGAGCCTTCACGAAGCCCCAAAACTCATCCTTGTTAGTCACTCTCTATGATATGCCAACAGCAAACAATATACACAAGACAGCAATTTATAAAAAAGATTCATGAAGAAATATCTACTATTAGTCGTAGCGCTTTTTGCTACATCCGCTCTTTTCGCTCAAACAAGTACAGTAAAGGGTAATTTGATTGATGCCGCAAGTAGCGAAGGTGTTATCGGCTCAATTGTCGAACTTGCCCCTCTCAACTCCTCACGTCAGCCTACACTAACAACTTCGGGCTACGATGGAGCATTCACATTCACATCAATGCCATATGGCGAGTATGTAATCAAAACATCCTACATGGGTTACGAGGATTATGCCGATACAATCAAGATCGCCTCTCCGCGCCTGATCCTCGATAAGATCCTAGTTAAGGAGTCATCTACCGAGATCGACGCTGTTGTCAAAGAGGTTCAAGCGATGCGTACCTCGCAACACGGCGATACCCTAAGTTACAATGCAGCAGCCTATAAAGTAGCCGATGATGCCGATGTTGAGGGTCTTTTGAAGAAGATGCCAGGTATCACCATCTCGGACGATGGTGAGGTGTCGGCTCAAGGCGAGACGGTTCAAAAAGTCTTTGTCGATGGTCGCGAATTCTTCGGATCGGACGTAACAACTGCTATCAGCTCTTTGCCAGCCGAGATGGTCGACAATATCGAGGTTTACGACAAGCTTAGCGACAACGCCGAGCTATCGGGAATGGATGATGGCGAGGGCTACAAAGCGATCAATATCGTCACAAAGCAGAATATGCGTGAAGGTTTCTTCGGTAAGATGTATGTAGGTGGAGGTTATCAGCCAGAGGTTGAGGGCGACTTCAGCAAATATAAATATATGGCTGGCGGTAACGTGAACTACTTCACTGGCAACCACCGCTTCTCGGTAATCGCGCTATTCAACAATATCAACCAACAAAACTTCTCGTTTGACGATATCTTGGGTGTGTCGGATGACAGTAGTGGAGCATCTAGCTACATGGTTCGTCCACAATCGGGTATCGCCGAGGTTGGTGCATTGGGTCTTAACTACTCAGGTGCATTTGGCCAAAACGACAAGCTAAAGGTTGAGGCTAGCTACTTCTATAATGGTACAACAACTCAAAACACAAAGATCGTCGACAAATGGTACGAAGATCCATCGGCAATCGACACTTTGAGCTCGGTGACAACTTCATACACTCCTAATTACAACCACCGTGTTACGGGTCGTGTAGAGTGGAAGATCACACCGACTCAGCAACTTACACTTCGCCAAAGCGCAAGTTTCCAATACAACGATGCAGAGTCGACAACCGTAGGTGCAATGTGGGGCGAATCGGGTTACAGCGTCTTGGATAGTTACAGCCTAGGTGACAAGGGTGGTTACAACTCTTCGACAAGCCTTTCGCACGTGATTCGTCTCGGAAAAGCGGGTCGTACACTCACCTCGAACCTTAACCTCTCGCTTCGTGAGCAAGATAATATCACTTATAGCTACTCGAATGGCGCAAGCGGCTATACCGAAGCGGCAGTTATTGCAGCAGATACAGCGGCTCTAATGGCTCTTTATCCAGACCAGCTTCGTGATATCTACTACACAACGGTATTCAGCCCAACGGAGTCCGTAACCTTCTCGGGTGATGTGACCTACGCTGAGCCAATCGGTAAATTCTCTCGCCTAACTTTGAAGTATCGCTACTCGAACAAAGATCAAGAGACTGAAAAGAGAACATACCTTACCGACGACACTTACTACGTTGAGGAGGGTAATCTTCAAAGCTCATCTTCGAACTCATACTCAACAAACTATGTTGTTCACCAAGTTGGACCAGGTTTCTACTACGGTGATGGCAAGAATAAAATCTCGGCCAATGTAAACTACCAATTCTCGGAACTTTCGGGCGATGTAGTCCTAGCAGGTGCAGACCAAGAGCGTGAGTCGATCGACCACATATTCCAAAACCTCACCTACTCGATGATGGGTCAAGCCTATATCACTCCAACAAACTCGCTTCGTTTCCACTTGAGCAGCAAGACCGACGAGCCTTGGGTAGGTCGCCTAGTCGATGCTTATAGCCTTTCGAATGTTCAATATATCTCGCACGGTAATCCTGACTTGATTCCATCGTACATTACAAGTGCACGTATGTTCTTCGTTCACTCGAATGTTGAGAAGGGTTCAACATTTATGGTGATGGGTAGCGCAGAGCACCAAAAAGATTATATGGGTGAGCACGTAGTTTACTATCCTGACACCTTCACAGTCGATGGTGTGACTTACGATCCTATCGAGTATTCGACCTATGTAAACTTGGATAACTACTGGTCACTTCGTGCAATGATGGAGTATGGTTTCCCAATCTCGGCTCTAAAATCGAACTTCAACCTTCGTGGCGGTGTTAACTACACACTTACTCCAAGTATGTTCGGTGGTACCGTAGACTCATCGACAGGTATGATCTCGGGGGGTGAGCTCAACGAGACCAGGAGTATGAAATATAGCCTTAACGCAGTGTTGGGAAGTAATATCTCGGAGAATGCCGATTTCACACTTTCGTGGAATGGAGAGTATAGCGAGGCTTCGAACTCAGCATCTACTTCGAGCGACACCAACACCTACCTTAGCCAAACAGCATCGGCGTCGATGAAGTTTGTATTCTTAGGTGGCTTCACCTTCACTGGCTCGGCAACCTATAAGGAGTACGTGGGTATCACCAACGACTACCAAGAGTCATACGTTTTATGTAACGCCTTTATCGGTAAGAAGATCTTCCGCAATAAGCGTGGTGAGTTGAACGTGGGTGTTAACGATATCTTGAACCAAAACACATCGTTCTACCGTTCGGTGGGTACTGGTTACACGCAAAACACCTATAATAGCGTTATTGGTCGCTACTACTCTGTAAAACTTGTCTACAACCTCCGCTCGTTTGGTAACAAGCAAGGTGGCGATGGTGAGCGTCGTGGTCCAGGCATGGGCATGGGACGTGGTCCAGGCATGGGTGGTCCAGGCAGAATGTAATAATGAGAGAGTTGCAAGGCGGCGAAAATTCAAGGATAACGCAGAGTTCTCTTCAGTCACATACTTTAGTATGCTCCCTTCAGAGCCCTCTACGCCATCTTTAAATTTTCATCCACCTATCAACACTCTCTAAAAAGAACAAAACTTACGTTTTGCAATGATTTTATAATTGAAATATTTTGTAAGTCAAGAGGTGACTAACGAGTTTTTTAGCTTGTTGGTCACCTTTTTTTGCATTATTATATATAATCTCCAGATTTTCCATATATTTGCGCCCTAATATTTTAAAATCATGGACTTTATAAGAACCATATTTTTTGAGCACTCCTCGTTCCAAGCAATAATCATCATCTCGATGATCGCTGCGGTGGGTATGATATGCAACCGCATCAAGATCTTTGGTGCCTCTTTGGGGGTGACCTTTGTCTTCTTTGTGGGTATCTTGGTGGGTCACCTTGGCTTCTCGATCGACCCTACTATCTCGAGCTATGCCCAGAGCCTCGGATTGGTGATCTTTGTCTATTCGTTGGGACTGCAAGTGGGCCCTGGATTCTTCGCCTCGATGCGCTCGGGAGGTGGTCGATTGCAACTCTATGGAGTGGCAATGGTCTTGGGAGGTACTCTCTTTGCAGTGCTGTTGGGACTGCTGTTCGGTGTGGATATTAGCGATGTGGCGGGTCTTTTGTGCGGCGCTACAACCAACACGCCAGCTCTGGGTGCTGCGCAACAGACGCTCAAGGATATGGGCTTCGATAGTAGTGGTGTAGCCTTGGCTTGCGCCCTAACCTACCCGCTGGGTGTAGTGGGAGTGATCTTTTCGCTGATCGCCCTGCGAAAGTGGTTTGTGCGTCCCGAGGAGCTGCCTCAGCCCGATGCGGAGTATCGGCGCAGCATATTTATCGTAGGTTTCAAGATCACCAACCCTGGAATATTCGGCAAATGTATCCGCGAGATTGCCGCTTACAACTCCCATAAATTTGTAATCTCGAGAATCTGGCGCTCTGGCGAGCTCTCGATTCCAACCTCGGATGCTCACCTTGTGCAAGGAGATCAAATTCTAGTTGTTACCACCCCCGAGGATGTCGATACGCTGACAGTGTTGTTCGGCGAAAAAGATCAGCGCGATTGGAACGAATCGGATCTAGATTGGAGCAGCGTGGATAGCCAACTCCTCTCGCAACATATCATCATCACCCGCCCCGAGATCAATGGCAAGAAGCTCTCGTCGCTTAGGCTTCGCAACAACTACGGAGTCAATATCAGCCGCGTTTCGCGCTCAGGAGTGCAACTTATCCCTTCACCCGATCTGGTGCTCCAAGTGGGTGACCGCCTAACGGTAGTGGGCGAAAAAACCGCGCTGCATAATGTGAAAAACAAGCTGGGTAATGCGGTGAAGATTCTCGATGAGCCGCACCTGCTGCCGCTCTTTGTGGGTCTGTTTGTGGGTGTTATCTTGGGTATGATCCCTATCTCGATTCCTGGTGTGGCGCTGCCCGTGAAGTTGGGTTTGGCGGGTGGCCCTATTATAATTGGTATACTTATTGGAGCTTTCGGCGTGAATCTGCATATGGTGACCTATACAACTCAAAGTGCCAATCTTATGTTGCGCGGAGTAGGTCTGGCAATCTACTTGGCCTGTTTGGGCTTAGAGGCAGGAGCCGATTTTTTCTCGACTGTTATGCGACCCGAGGGTGCTTTGTGGTTGCTCACGGGTCTGCTGATCACCGTTGTGCCAACCGTGATCTTCTCGATGGTGGCGCTTAGACGTTTTAAACTCGATTTTGGAGTTGTGACGGGTCTGGTTGCGGGAAGCATGGCCAACCCTATGGCGCTCAATTACGCTAATGAAACTCTGGAGGGTGACAAAGCCTCAGTCTCGTACGCAACGGTCTACCCTCTGTGTATGTTCCTGCGAGTAATTATCGCCCAACTGATATTAATGTTGTTCTTATTGTAAATTTTTGTTACATTTGTGGTCATTATGAGCAAAATCGCAATTTTCCCAGGGTCGTTCGATCCCTTTACTCGAGGTCATGCAGCTATGGTCGATCAGGCACTTCGCCTATTTGACAAGGTTGTGGTGGCCGTTGGTGTGAATATCTCAAAGCGAGGCTTGCTCGCTGCCGAGAAGCGTTTGGAACTTATCGAGGATCTCTATGCGGATGACGATAGGGTAGAGGTCAAGGCTTATGAAGGCCTCACGGTCGACTTCGCACGTGAAGTTGGTGCTGTGGCGATGATTCGTGGGGTGAGAAGCACAATAGATTTCGAATATGAGCGTTCGTTGGCTGCTATCAATTCGCGATTGGATGAGAATATTGTGACCGTGGTGCTCTACGCTCCAGCTCATTTGGCCGATGTTGCTTCGAATGTGGTGCGCGAATTGTACTCTTTTGGCAAGTGTGTTGACGATTTTTTGCCCGAAGGGATTAAGTTTGAAAAATATATAAAATAAAAATAACGATGAAAATGGAATTCACAGCCGAGATGATCGCAGGCCTTTTAGGTGGCGAGGTGGTAGGCGATAAAAATGTAGCTGTATGGAAGATCTCTTCGATCGAGGAGGGCGGAAAGGGCAGCTTGTCATATCTCACAAATCTAAAGTATGAGTCGTTTATCTACTCGTCGCAATCGTCGATCGTCATTGTCGAGAAAACCTTCGAACCATCAGCGCCAGTCGCTCCAACCTTGATCAAGGTTGACGATGCAACAAAGGCGATTGTGGCGCTTTTGGAGGTCTACAACTCGGCGATCAACAAACCTCGCGTAGGTATCGCTCCGATGACCTCGATTAGCGAGGAGGCCAAGGTTGGTGCTGAGGTTTTCATCGGTGACTTCACAGTCATTGATCGCGCAGCTACGGTAGGCGATCGTTGCCAAATCTACCCTCAATGTTATATCGGTGAGGGAGTTACAATTGGCGAAGGGACGATCATCTACGCAGGTGTGAAGATCTATCGCGATTGCCACATCGGCAAGAATTGCATTATCCACTCGGGTGCTGTCGTCGGAGCCGATGGCTTCGGATTCGCTTTGAAAGAGGATGGAAGCTTCGACAAGATCCCACAATTGGGTAACGTGATAATTGAGGAAAATGTCGAGATTGGAGCTAATACCTGTATCGACCGCGCTAAGACCGATTCAACGATTATTCGCCGCGGTGTGAAGCTAGACAACCTTATCCAAGTGGCTCACAATGTGCAGATTGGTGAGAATACCGTTTCCTCGGCTCAAATGGGTATCGCAGGTTCATCGAGCATTGGGCGCAACTGCTTCCTTGGAGGCAAGGTTGGTATTGCCGACCACGTACATATTGGAAACAATTGTAAGTTTGGATCAATGACGGGTGTTTCGCGCAATATCGCTGACGATCAAGTATATGTGGGTATGTTCCCCGCGATGGCAGGCAAAAAGTTCCACCGTGCAGCGGCCGTTATGCGTAACCTTCCCGAGCTAGCACTGTCGCTTAGAGCTTTGGAGAAAGAGGTTAAAGCACTTAAAGAGCAAGAGTAGAGGATGGCGCAGAAGGCTATTGTTGAGCAGCGTTACAGAATCATGGGCATCGACCCAGGAACCAACTACATGGGTTATGGGGTCTTGGAGGTCGATGGCAAGCACTTGAAGGCTGTGGTGTTGGGCGAGATTGATCTTCATCTTCTCGCCGATCCTTACGCTAAGCTGAGCCATATCTTCCAGCGAGTTTCAGCCTTGGTCGAGGAGTATAAACCTCGCGAGGTGGCCTTGGAATCTCCATTCTTTGGCTCAAATGTGCAGTCGATGCTCAAATTAGGCCGAGCTCAAGGTGTAGCGATGGCGGCAGCCCTAAGCCACGAAGTAGATGTCTTTGAATATGCACCAACGCGAGTTAAGCAAGCGATAACAGGCCGAGGCGGAGCAAGCAAGGAGAGCTTGGCGGCAATGCTAAAGACAATCCTTGGAGTTGAATCACCCTCGACGCGTCTAGATGCCACGGATGGAATGGCGGTGGCTCTGTGTCACTACTACACCATCAACTCGCCACTTATCGGAGTAGATAGAGGACAAAGAAACAAAGGCTTGGGCGGAGGAGTAAAATCCAGCAGCCGCAAGGGTAGCAGCTCATGGGAGCAATTCGTAAAGGAGAACCCCGAGCGAGAGAAGAAAATAATAACAAAAAAATAGAGAGTGATGAAGAGATTTTTTTATTTGGCCCTTGCAGCCGTTGTGTGCAGCTGTGCTCAAAATTCGAGCTACACCATTTCGGGCGTAGTTGAGGGGATCAATGAGGGTGACACCATCGAGCTGTTTGCCTACTCAAATGCTAAGCCTGAGGCAGCCTTGACATGGGGCGTAGCAACGGAGGATGAAGCGTTCAAACTCGCGGGTGAGGCGGATGCCACAAGTGTCGGAGTGTTGATGGTCAATGGCGCTCAGGCGGTAGGCGTTGTGATTGTTGAGCCTGGAAAGATTAGCGTTGCTCGCCAAGAGGATGGTGCGATTGCAATTACTGGAACTGCGCTCAACGATGCAAATCAGGAGTTTACCCAAAAGCGTGATGCTATCCGCAGCAAATTCTATCAGCTAGATCGCTCGATGGATCCAACCGAGTTGATCGAGTTGCAGGATGCAATCTATGACGAGTATACTACGCACGTTGCCCAAACCATAAATGCCAATATCAATAGTGTGCTTGGAGCATTTATCTTCGCAACAAACGAGTTCACCGAGTTGGAGAGCCCCGAGGCGATGATCCGTATATCGCAGTTCTCGGCCGAGCTTCTCGAGTTGGAGTTTATGCAGGAGATTTCGCAAGCCCTCAAGGCTAAACTTCGTACCGAGGTGGGTCAACCCTACACCGATATTAAGTTGGAGAGAGCCGATGGTACTCTAGTCTCAGTGTCGGAGCTTCTGGCGCAAGGGAAATATGTCTTGATCGACTTCTGGGCAACTTGGTGCGGCCCATGTATGGCCGAGATGCCACACCTAAAGGAGGCTTACGCGGAGTATAAGGATCGCGGTTTCGAGATCTATGGAGTGTCGCTCGATCGCAGCAAGAACGATTGGTTGGGGGTGATAAGCCGCGATCTGCCATGGGTTCACGTCTTCAAATCTGAGGAGTCTACCGCCACAGCCGATTATGCTGTGCGTACTATTCCCTCTAACTTTTTAATTTCTCCCGAGGGGGTGATCGTAGCCAAAAATCTTCGTGGTGAGCAGGTTACAGAGGTTTTGGCCACACATATAAAATAACTTAATGAAATTTTAAGTGCTAAAAATTTGCGAGATTCAATAATTTACTCTATATTTGCACTCGCAATTCGGCACCGTAGCTTAATTGAATAGAGCATCTGACTACGGATCAGAAGGTTCCAGGTTTGAGTCCTGGCGGTGTCACAAAGAGGTTTCCAGTTTCTGGGGACCTTTTTTGTTTTTGGGGTTGGCTGGGGACTTGGGGACTGTCCTGCGCGGACGGCGGCGGGGTGCTCCACGCGGAGCTGATCTTTTCTTGCGGTTTGGGGCGCTGATCCTTTGGATCATCGTATAAAAATAGTGATATATAGTTCTTTTGAGCGAGCTCAACGACCTATATATCACTATTTTTATATTTTTGCTTCGCAAAAACTCACCCCAAACCGAGTAGCAGCTTAAGCGTTGCTTCAACTCATTAACTGTAAGGAAAACGAAGTTTTCCGTATCCAAGCTTGCTTGGTGCCCGCGCCGGCATTAGCGCAGTCCCCTTGTCTTCGCCCTCCCTCCTCAAAAAGCACTTTTTTGAAGAAAAAGTGCATAGAGGGCGAGTAGATCGCAGATCTGCAATACACGAAAAATCTAAAAGCACGTCATCTGCTTCCATCCCCTTGGCTGCCAAACAGAAACAAAAAAGGAGCGGACTTCTAAAGTCCACCCCTCTTGAGAGCTGTTGATGAGGATTGAACTCACGACCTCTTCCTTACCAAGGAAGTGCTCTACCACTGAGCTACAACAGCATTCCGTTTTTCGGTGTGCAAAGATAATGAAAAAAGATTCCATTATCCAAATAATATCTCGATTTTTTTTCGAACCTCACTTCTCGCCACTCCCCTTGATCATTATTTTACAAATAGATAACTAATTTGCCGATAAATTTTGCAATTCTACGAAAAAGTAGTAACTTTGCGAACTAATTGCACTGATATGAAAAGTTTAAATAGTTGCACAATAGCCTACAAGTCATTGAGAGTAGGGGCCTTTGAGTATGCCTTTACGCTTGATAATGAATTCTTTAGCCGCTTCGAAGGCTCTGAGATTATGGCGGGTAATTGCGCAGCCCAGGTGCAGTTACAGCGCGGAGAAGCTATGCTTGAAGTTGATGTTAGAATCGACGGAGAGGTGATAGTGGCCTGCGATAGATGTTTGGATGATTGCCCCGTGGCAATTGATTACCAGGGTCGCTTGATCGTTAAATTCTCATCCGAGATTGGCGAGTACGATGGCGAAATCCTTTGGCTCTCACCTCTTGAGAGCGAGGTTGACCTCAGCCAATACATCTACGAGAGCGTGGTGCTCTCGCTCCCTTACCAACGTGTACACGCCGAGGGTGAGTGCAATGAGGAGATGATCAGTAAATTTGCAATGATCTCCGGCGAGGAGCTCGCAAAAATAGAGGCCGAAGCAGACGGGGGTGAAGCAGAAGAGGGTGATGAGAGTGATGATTCACAAGAGGAGAGTCACGGACTATCAGCTGGTGATTTAGCAAAGCTCGAAGCCTTGAAGAAGATGATGGAGGAGAAAGAAAATTAAGAAGTTCCCAGAACTTAAAAAAGAGATATAAATTTTAACATATAATTAATTAATTTTGTAAAATGGCACATCCTAAACACAAAATCTCGTCAACACGAAGAGATAAGAGAAGAACTCACTACAAGGCAGTTGTTCCTACTGTAGTTGCTTGTTCAAATTGTGGCGCATCGGTTCTTTACCACCGAGTTTGCCCAGAATGCGGTTTCTACCGTGGAAAACTAGCTATCGAGAAGAGAGCTACTGAGTAATTTTTAGAGTGTAGTCTCCGCCCTAAGCGATTCTACACTCTTTTTAAATATTAGGCCAATGTTGATTTGGTCTACTAATAACTTCAAACTAAGATAGATATGTTGAAAGTTGGTATAGACGCCATGGGTGGCGATTTCGCTCCTGAGGCTGCTGTCAAAGGGGCTGTGAAAGCACTTCCTTTGCTCTCTGCTGAGTCTCGCATTGTTCTTTTTGGTGATGAATCTCGTATTCGCGAAATTCTTGCCCAGGAGCAGTGTGACGCATCGAATTTTGATATTGTTGCAACAACCGAGGTGATCGAGATGTGTGATCACCCAGCAAAAGCGTTTCAAGCAAAAACTGATTCGAGTATAGCCGTAGGCTTTGGATACTTGGCCAAAGGGTTGATCGACGGATTTGCTAGCGCAGGTAGCACAGGGGCAATGATGGTGGGTTCGATGTATGCAGTGAAACCAATCGAAGGGGTTATCCGCCCTACAATCTCGTCGCTTATTCCAACCGTTGCAGGCTCTGCAGCGTTGATACTCGACGTAGGTTTGAATGTTGATTGCAAACCAGAAGTTTTGGCGCAGTACGGTCTTATCGGATCGGTATACGCTCAAAGCGTACTGGGCATAGAGTCACCTCGCGTAGCGATAGTAAATATTGGCGAGGAGGAGTCTAAGGGTAATGCGCAAACCAAAGCTGCTTACGAGCTGTTGAAGGCCGAGAGCCGTATCAACTTCGTGGGTAATGTCGAAGGTTCGCACCTCTTTAGCGGAAAAATTGCCGACGTTATCGTCTGCGATGGCTTCGTGGGTAACACACTGCTAAAAATGGCAGAAGGTTTGTATCATATCAATGCGGCTTTGGGAACATCGGCGAAAGGTCACCCATTTTGGGAGATGATGAACTACGAGTCTATTGGTGGTACACCTGTACTTGGTATCAACGCTCCAGTTTTGATCGGTCACGGATGTTCTACTCCCGAGGCGATAAAGAGCTTGATCCTTTCGACTGAACGCTGTATCTCTTCGGATGTTACAGGCAGCCTTCAGTCCACATTTAATACAGAGAAATAAATGAAAACAATAGCTGCAATAACAGGTCTAGGTCACTACTTACCTGATTATTTGTTGACCAACGACGAGTTGAGCCGTATGGTCGATACCACAGACGAGTGGATCATGACTCGAATTGGTATTAAAACCCGTCATATACTTAAAGGTGAAGGCCTCGGAACATCTTACATGGGTGCTCGCGCGGTTAACAACCTTTTGAAAAAAACTAACACCGATCCTCTAGATATCGACTTGGTGATCTGCGCAACGGTAACTCCCGATATGCTTTTCCCATCGACTGCCAACATCATCGCCGATGAGACTGGATGTAAGAACGCCTTTGCTTACGACATCCTCGCAGCATGTAGCGGATTCCTATTTTCACTAGTTACAGCAACCAAATTCATCGAGTCGGGAAGCTACAAGAAGATTATCGTTGTCGGTGCCGATAAGATGTCATCTATCGTAGATTATACCGACCGTAAAACTTGTCCAATCTTCGGTGATGGCGCCGCAGCAGTGCTTCTTGAGCCAACAACAGATGGCATGGGTGTTACCGATAGCTCGCTTCACTCGGATGGTTCGGGAATTCCTCACCTCTATATTAAGGCTGGTGGCTCACGCTACCCAGCAAGTGCGGAGACAGTCGCTAATAAGTGGCACAACATGAGCCAAGATGGTCAGTCGGTATTCAAAGCCGCAGTAACCAACATGGCTGATGTCGCAGTAGATGTTATGGAGCGTAATAATTTGAGCTCTGACGACATTCGTTTCCTTGTGCCTCACCAAGCGAACCTACGTATTATCGAGGCCGTAGCTCGCAGAATGGGCATCGGTCGCGAGAAGTGCATGATCAACATCGACCGCTGCGGAAATACTACCGCTGCAACCATTCCATTGTGCTTGAACGATTACGAGAATGTGCTTCGCCGTGGCGATAACCTTGTGTTGGCTGCCTTCGGTGGCGGATATACTTGGGGCGCAGTATACGTGAAATGGGCATACGATGGCGATAAGGTGCCAGACGTTGAGCCTGAGAAGTAGACGATTTTACTCCTAAATATTGAAAGTGGTTGACCCTTGGGTTGATCACTTTTTTTTGCTTGCGTTGGTTTCTTACTGCCCTAATGCCGGGCGGGCACCAAGCGAGCTTGGATCCAAAAACTGGCGTTTTTGATCTTTTCTTGCGTTGTGGCAGGGATTCTTTATAATCAAGTTGATTATAGTAAATATGGAGATATTATTAGCCCCGAAAGTGAACTTTCGAATCTAATAATATCTCCATATTTATTAAAACCTGCGGTTTTAAAATCCCTGCCACACCGAGTTTGCAACCTCGATGGTTTGGGGATGGCAACCGTAGGTTGGCATAGATATATGAGATATATTGATCGTTGAAAATTTATTTTCATAAGAGCAATATATTTCATATATCGTAAGCGCTTACAAGCGCTCCCCAAATCAGCGCAATAGTAAGGAAAACGAAGTTTTCCGTATCCAAACTTGTTTGGTGCCCGCCCGGCATTAGGGCAGTAAGAAACGACCTCTAGTGATCCCGCTCAGCAATAAAAGCGCAAAGATTCATCAGTGCCGTGCGGTACTCCGACTCCTCGTACTCGGCCAAGATTGCCGTGGCGCGTTGGATGTAAGCCTGCATCACCGATGTAGCGAACTCGACTCCTCCGCCCTGCTCCACGCACTGTTGCAACTCGTTTATCGCGGTCTCATCCTGTGTGCAACTTCTTAGTAGTGAGGTGATCTTCTCTTGCTGATCCTCGGTGGAGTTCTCGATAATATATAATAGTGGCAGTGTCACCTTTCCCTCGCGCAGGTCACCATTACTTGGCTTACCAGTATTCGCCTCGGGGCTATAATCGAGAATGTCGTCCTGAATCTGGAAGGCCATACCGATGTACTCACCAAAGCGGCGCATCTTGTCGACTGCATCACCCTTAGCTCCTGCGGCGATAGCACCTGCCGAGGCACTGGTAGAGATCAGCGAAGCGGTCTTCTTGAAGATAATATCGAGATATCCCTCGCGGGTCATGGTGTGCTTAGCGGCGAAATCATCTTGGATCACCTCACCCTCGCAGAGAATGGCAATGCTCTTGGCGATGTGAGTAACCAAGTCATACTGGCCGCTCGACATACCTATGGTGAGTGTACGACCAAGGATGTAATCTCCGACAAGGATCGACTTTCGCGACTGCCACATGGCGTTGAGTGAAGGCTTTCCGCGGCGCTCATCCGATGAGTCGATCACATCGTCGTGAATGAGTGACGAGAGGTGGATCATCTCGATCATGGTTGCTGCAACCCATGCCCTGCGGCTCACCGTGTGTGTTGCGGAGTTGAGTGCTGCGCAGAGCATAACAATGATGGGGCGTACACCCTTACCACGTGTCGAAAGTGCGTAGGTTAGCATCTCGGAGAGCAGCGGGCTGTCGGCTTTGAATTGCTCGGCAATAAATGTGTCGAATAACTCCAAGTCGCTGATTATAGGAGCTTTAATGTCGCTAAGTTTAACCATGATCTGTTAGTTTGTCTTTTAGTGATACAAAAGTAATGATTTTTTGCCAACTCTATTGAAGCTGTACACTTTTTTTTAGTATCTTTGTAAATTGTGGAATGTCACGTCTTGATGCCTTGCGTGGGTCGAGAGTGGCTGGCGTAAGAAATATTTAAAGTATGAATTTGAAGATAAATTGGTTGGCCAAGTTGCCATTTGCAGTTGCGGTAGTTGTTTTTGCGCTGTTGTCGTATGGCTATTTTGCCCCTCAAATAGAGGGTGAAGTGTTGTATCAGCACGATGTGAAGCAGTACGAGGGAATGACCCAAGATATTTTGGAGAGTCGTGAGGCTACGGGAGTCGATCCTCAATGGACTGGCTCGATGTTCGGAGGTATGCCCGCCTATCTGATCAATGTGGCTTATCCTGCGCAGGTTATCAAAGTCGCTGCCAATAAGGTGGTTAACTCGTTTGGCACACCTGCGGCATTTATCTTTTTCGCTATGCTCTCGATGTGGCTGATGCTCGTGATGATGGGCTTCAATGGTTGGGTGGCGCTGCTGGGTGGCTTGATGTATGGCCTTTCGACCTACTTCTTTTTGATTATCGAAGCAGGGCACATCACCAAGATGTGGGCTTTGGCCTATGCTCCGCTGATGTTCGGTGGGGTCTATATGGCTCTAAGAAGCGATAAATGGCTGTGGGGTAGCGCCTTGGCGGCTCTGTTTGCTTCGCTGCAAATTAGTGCGAATCACCCTCAGATAACTTACTACTTTGGCTTGGCGATTGTTGCTTTTTGGATCTCGGAGCTTACCTTCGCTTTGCGGGAGTCTCGAGTGGCTGATTTCGCTAAGAGAACTGGGGCTTTGGCGGTGGCTGCACTGCTGGCTCTCTGCTCCAATCTTTCGCCTCTTTGGTATACTTTCGAGCATACTCCTGAGACTATGAGAGGCGGTTCGGAGCTTGTCGAGTCGAGCAATGGAGGCGGTTTGGATATGGATTACGCTACGGCTTGGAGCTACGGCACCGTGGAGAGTTTCAACTTGTTAGTGCCCAATTTCGTGGGAGGATCGTCGTTTGAAACTTTCTCTAAGGATGGCGCTGTGGCTGAGGTCCTAGCGCCATATGAATTGAGCTATATCGCTGAGCAGCTGCCAGTTTATTGGGGTCCTCAATCCTTTACGGGTGGTCCAACCTATATCGGAGCAGTCGTTATTTTCTTGGCTCTATTGGCACTTTTCTTAGCCAAGGGTCGCGAGAAGTGGTGGATCTTGTCGATTTCTGTGATTATGCTTCTTTTGGCCTGGGGGCGTCACTTTATGTGGTTCTCGGAGCTGATGTTCAATATTTTGCCTGGATATAATAAATTTAGGACTGTTTCGATGACTCTGGTTGTCGTTGAGTGGAGCTTGCCGTTGCTGGCCGTTATTGGCGTTGCGAAGTTGTGGGGTGAGGAGGCAGATAAATCTGAACTGATTAAAAAGTTGAAATATGCTGCTGCGGGTTTGTCTGCTCTCTTGCTTCTTTTCATTGTTGCGGGAGGTGCACTCTTAAGCTTCGGCTATGACGAAGGATTTAGAATGTTGATAGGTGCTGGTTTCCCCGAGGATCTTGCTTCGCTTGTCGCAGGGGCTATGGCCGAGGAGCGATTCCAAATTTTGAGGGTCGATGCTCTGCGTTCGCTTTTGTTTGTTGTGGCTTCCGCCTCTGTGGTGTGGCTTATGCTTAAAGGGAAGATTGGTCGCTTGGTGATGGTTGGCGCTTTGATGCTCTTTACTTTGCTCGATTTGGTGCCTGTGAATCGTAGATATTTGAACGATGACGATTTCGTTCAGCAGCGCGAGGCGAAGATCTACCCGATGGCTGTCGATAAGGAGATTATGCTCGACAGTGACCTAGGTTACAGAGTGTTAAACCTCTCGGTGAGCCCATTTAACGATGCAACCACCTCCTATTTCCACCGCTCGGTTGGAGGTTATCACGGAGCGAAACTCTCGAGATATCAAGATATTATCGACAGATATTTCACCTCGGACGTAGACTACGAAGTTTTGGATATGCTCAACACACGATACATCATCTCAGTTGACGAAAATGGCGAGCAAATATTAATGGTCAACGATCAGGCTCTGGGAGCAGCGTGGTTCGTGGAGGCGATCCAAGCGGTTGGTTCACCTCGCGAGGAGATCGAGGCTTTGGATCTCTACGATCTGAGCCGTGTTGCCATTGTCGACTCTCAATTTGGAGTTTCGGGCAGTGGCCTTGGCACAGGTGAGATCAGCTTGGTGGAGTATGAGCCAAATTACTTGAAGTATCAATACTCTTCTGACGCTCCTGCGGTGGCAGTTTTCTCGGAGATATATTATCCAAAAGGGTGGAGGGCATACGTTGACGGACAAGAGGCCGATTACTTTAGAGCCAACTATCTGCTTCGCGCAATGGAGCTTCCCGCGGGTGAGCACACCGTAGAGTGGCGATTTAGAGCTCCTCGTTGGTCACTTATCGAGGGAATCACCTTGGCCTCGTCGCTTGTGATACTCCTCTCAATTCTAATACTTTTAATTCGCACTATAAATGAAAGAAGACAAAAGATTAAAGCGTAAGGTTCGTAGTTCGTACCTGGTTTCGACAATTAGCATCTCGTTGGTTCTGTACCTGGTGGGTGTTGTCGGCTACCTGATCTATACCGTTTTTGGAGTCACTAACTCTTTGGAGCAGAGCATTACGGCAACCGTGGAGCTCTTGGAGGAGGTCGGTGAGGGTCAGCGCGAAGGTATTCGTGCTCAAATTGCCGCTTCGCCAATGGTGGGTTATGTGGAGTTCCTTTCGCGCGAGAGTAAGGTGCAGGATGAGGAGTTTCGAACTCTGTTTGGTGAAAATTTTGAAGATGTCTTGACCTCGAACCCCTTCTTGGATAGCTTCGAGGTGCAGTTGTTGGCCTCGTCGTCGGAACCAGAATTGTTGGCGGCATTCGTCGAGCGGGTCGAGAAGATCGAGGGTGTGGAGTCGGTTTACTATCCTGCGATGCTTGTCGAGCGGGTTCATGCGACTTTGTCGATTGTCGAGACTGTGTTGATCTTATTTGGTCTTACGCTGCTCTTTATCTCGCTTATTTTGCTCAATAATACTATCCGTTTGGCCGTCTATTCAAGGCGATATATTATCAATACGATGAAGCTGGTGGGGGCTACTCGTTGGTTTATTATGCGCCCTCTGGTGTGGAGTGGCGTAAAGAGTGGTTTTGGTGCAGGTCTCTTTGCTTCGCTCTTGTTCTTGTTTTCGCTTTATGCTTTGGGTCGGACCCTGCCAGAGCTAATGACTATGGGCGATGTGCAGTTGATTGGAATAATTATTGGAATAATTATCCTCTCGGGTGTTATTATCTCATTAATTTTTACGATCTTTGCAGCCAGAAAATTTGTTAACATGAAGTCCAACAAAATTTATTTGTATTAATTATGAGTGAGAAGAATAATTTGCCGCAGGAGTCTAGGGAGGATGGGCAGATGCCCTTGGCGCTGAAAAACTATAAGCTGCTGCTTGTCGGTTTTCTTGTAATTTTGCTAGGCTTCATTTTGATGTCGGGTGGTGGTGGAACTACTGCTACCGAGTTTGATTACTCGATGTTCTCGTTTCGCAGAATTACCTTAGCGCCTATCGTTGTGGTGGTTGGCTTTGCTATCGAGGCTTACGCTATTTTGAAAAAGTAGTCTATTTTACCCCAAATACTTATATGAATATAATAGAAGCGATTATCCTGGGCATTGTCCAGGGTATTACCGAATTTTTGCCTGTTTCGAGCAGCGGTCACCTCCAAATTGTCAAAGCGCTGATGGGTGTCGAGTTGGAGGAGAACATCGCCTTCGACCTGGTGCTACACGCGGGAACTGTATGCAGTACAATCTTGGTGTTGTTTCCTCAAATTGCGAAGATCACAGCGGGTGTTTTCTCTCGACCATTTAACTCTGAGCAGAGCTACGTCTTGAAGATCGCCTTGTCGATGATCCCCGTGGCGATAGTCGGATTTACCTTGGAGGATAGCCTAAATGTTATGCTTTCGAGCCCATACATCTTGGTCATTGTGGCAAGTATGCTGCTTATCACCGCAGTCCTTTTGGCCTATGCAACTTGCGCTAAGCCTCGCGAGAAGGAGGATATCTCATTTTTCGACTCATTTATTATAGGTATAGCGCAAGCGATCGCAGTTATGCCAGGCATCTCGCGCTCGGGAGCGACAATCGCAACGGGTCTGATCCTTGGAAACAAAAAGGAGAGTGTAGCGCAATTCTCGTTCCTGATGGTCTTGGTGCCAATCTTGGGCAAATCGCTGCTCTCGCTCACTGGTGGCGACGCTGTTTGGAATAGCGTGGGAGTTGCTCCGTTGATCGCTGGTTTCCTTTCGTCGTTTGTGGTTGGCACTTTGGCTTGCCGATTTATGATCGACATAATTAAACGAGGTCGCTTAATTTGGTTCGCCTACTACTGCCTAGTGGCGGCAATTTTCACCTACGTACTATTCTTTATCACAGCTTAATGGAAGATTTAACAAAGGTCAATTTCCCTGAGGGGTACGTTGCCCTAATTGACAAACCCTTGAAATGGACCTCGACAGATGTGGTCCGCAAGATAAACTACGCACTTCGTCACAAAGGATTTCGGAAGATCAAAGTTGGACACGCAGGTACGCTCGATCCATTGGCAACGGGAGTGTTGCTAATCTGCATCGGCAAAGCGACCAAAAGAGTCAACGAGTTGCAAGCCGAGAAGAAGGAGTACATTGCCGAGGTGACCCTCGGAGCAACAACCCCGAGCTACGATATGGAACACGAGGTTGACCAAACTTACCCAACGGAACATATCAGAGAGGAGAAGATCCGCGAGGTCCTCAAAAGCCTCAGTGGAGAGCGTTTGCAAACCCCTCCAATCTTTTCGGCCAAAAAGATCGATGGAGTGAGAGCCTACGAATTGGCTCGCGCAGGTGAGGCGGTCGAGGTGCGACAGGCGCTAATTACAATTTACGATATCGAAATCTTGGAGTTCGAGATGCCAAAACTTACAATCAAGGTGAGTTGCAGCAAGGGAACCTACATCCGATCGCTAGCTTCGGAGATTGGCCAAGGGCTCGATTCTGGAGCCTATCTTTCGGCACTTCGTCGTACATGCAGCGGCGGTTACAGAGTCGAAGATGGATGGCAATTAGACGATTTTATGAAAAATATCGAGCTAATTGAAACAAAATCGTAAATTCTGCGTATACTTTTATTGACACTGTGTTGAAATACATCAACATTTGAAATATTAATCAATTAAGAAAGAGCTTATAATATATGAAGTTATCTCGCTATGGCTACGACTTCTCGCCCGAGATGTTGGCTAAACACCCAGCTGATGTTCGCGACGAATCTCGCTTGATGGTTATCGACCGCAAAACAAAAACTATCGAACACCGCACCTTTAAAGACATTCTCGACTATTACGACGAGGATGATCTCTTTGTGATGAACGATACCAAAGTTTTTCCAGCTCGCCTATATGGAAATAAGGAGAAGACTGGTGCTGAGATCGAGATCTTTTTGCTTCGCGAGTTAAACCACGAGTTGCGCCTGTGGGACGTATTGGTCGATCCTGCGCGTAAGATCAGAATTGGAAATAAGCTCTATTTTGGTGATGACGATCTGTTGGTTGCCGAGGTTATCGACAACACCACTTCGCGTGGACGTACCCTTCGTTTCCTATTCGATGGTTCTCACGAGGAGTTCAAAGAGGCGCTTTACTGCATGGGCGAAACTCCGCTACCTCACTGGATTCGCACCGAGGTTGAGCCAGAGGATGCTGAGCGTTACCAAACTATATATGCTAAAAATGAGGGTGCCGTGGCGGCGCCAACAGCTGGACTTCACTTCTCGAAGCACCTTTTGAAACGTATGGAGATCAAAGGCGTTAAAGAGTCGTTTATCACCCTGCATGTAGGTCTTGGTAACTTCCGCAAGGTCGATGTCGAGGATCTTTCGAAGCACAAAGTCGATTCGGAGCAATATATCGTCTCGGACGAGTGTGTCGAGGCTGTTAACTCGGCTAAAAAGCGCGGAAGCAGAGTCTTGTCGGTGGGTACAACTGTGATGAAGTCTTTGGAGAGCGCCGTGTCGACAAATGGAATGATCAAGGAGATGAATGGTTGGACCAACAAATTTATCTTTGCCCCTTACGACTTTACCGTTGCCGATTCTATGGTGACTAATTTTCACCTGCCATACTCAACTCAGTTGATGTTGGTGTCGGCATTTGGTGGTTATGAGTTGATCGACGAGGCTTATCGTGTAGCTAAAGAGGAGGGTTACCGTTTTGGTACTTATGGTGATGCAATGTTGATCCTTTAGAGCCAATTTTCATTAAAAGTCCTCGAATGTGACTCTGCGGAGTCTTCAAAATTTGAAATGTGGCTATTTTTTATTACTTTTGTAAAAATATAAAGATTCGATAGATGTCATCAAAAAAGATACTATATGTTTGTCAGGAGATAGATCCATATCTTCCAAGCTCGGGAAATTCGTTATTTTGTCGTTCATTGCTGCAAGGTGTTCAGGAGTGCGGTAATGAAATTCGTTCGTTTACTCCACGCTATGGAGTGATCAATGAGCGACGTAATCAACTCCACGAGGTGATCCGCCTCTCGGGAATGAACCTAATTATCAACAACAATGATAATCAACTAATTATCAAGGTTGCTTCGATCCCTTCGGCGCGAGTGCAAGTCTACTTTATCGACAACGAGGATTTCTTTGCTCGTAAGGCTGTTTTGAGCGATGCCGAGGGTAATGAGTTTGAGGATAACGACGAACGTGCGATCTTCTTCGCTCGCGGAGTGTTGGAGACCGTTAAGAAATTGCGTTGGTCACCAGATGTGGTTCACTGCCACGGTTGGTTCTCGTCGATTGTGCCTCTCTATTTGAAACACGCTTTTGCCGACGATCCGATCTTCCAAGATGTGAAGGTTGTAGTGTCGCTTTACGATGACCAGTTCACAAAACCTTTGAGTGCAGATTTCAAAGATAAGATCATCTCGGAGGGTCTTTCTGACGACAATATTGATTATTTAACAACTCCTTCATACGAAAACTTATATAAATTCGTTATGACTTATGCTGACGGTGTAGTAATAGCTTCTGAGAATGTAAATGAGAGCGTAGTTGATTTTGCTCGAGCTGCTGGGAAGAAGATATTAGAGTACAAAAAACTCTCTTTCAATGAAGAGGGAGTAGCCGAGGATGCCGCAGCAGCTAAAGAATTATACGAAAACTATAACAAATTCTATGAATCGCTCTAATCTATTACGTCGCCTAATTGGCGCAGTCTCGGTGGTTGTAATTGTTACGACCATCACATTTAGTGGTTGTACTTACATCGACGACACGCTTGGTTCGGATCTTACGCTAGAGAATCAATCGGTGAAAATCGGTCAGATGAATATCGACAGTAGGGTGGGCAACTACTTCGAGGCTCGACTCTATAAAACTGATTCATTGAATACTGCGGGTTTGACGTATGGCTACCTGGGTAGTATGGGTAACGACACTTTCGGTACTCGTTCAGGCTCTTTCTTTGCGCAATATCTCCCTTATTGGCCATTCGATGAGGATGATGACGATTTCGATGAGGATAGCCCATTTGGATATATGCCAATTTTCGATTCGGCAGTTATCTACCTATCACCAGCAGGTTACTATGGCGATACCACAATCGTTCAACAATTCGAGGTTTACGAGATCGTCGACAACAGCTTCCTTTCCAATAGCGTTGACTCGGTATTCTTTCCAACTTTCAATATCGACCCTTACTTAGCTTCAGAGCCAGTATTTACATTCACATACCCCGATTACAGAAATGGAGTCTATCTATCGGCTGCGACAGTAAAATTGCAACCGACCGATCTTACTCAAGAGTTTATCGACCGTTTGTGGTTGCAAAATGTCTCGGGAGATGATTACGATTATGATCTTTACGAGATCTACGAGGAGTACGAAGATTGGCTTGACCTATTCAAGGGACTCTATGTTCGTCCAGCGGCTGATCTAGCACCTATCACAGCGGGTGAGCCAGCGTCGCTTGTAGCGTGTGATTTGTCGAGTGCAGGTTTCTCTCTGTATGGTCGTACTCGCGAGATAGATGATCCAACACTTATCAAGGATACCATCATCCAAACTTACTACTTCTATCTCTATAATGAAGATGAGGTTGGTAACTTCACAATCAATAAATTCGACCACAACTACGATGGTTCGATGATCAATCTTGATGAGGTGTTGACCCCAGGAATGAGTGCCGACCAGGTGCCTCTAACCTCTACGCTTCGTGTCGAAGGTATGGCGGGTGTGGTGACTCAAATTACCCTTACCGAGGAGTTCTTCGAGCAGTTGGATACAATCTTGGATGCCGAGGAGGCTGATTCGGGAGAGGTCTTCACGAGCCTATTCTTCAACCAAGCTAAGTTGAAGATCTATATGCAGGAGGTCGATAGTTATGACTACACAGCCATTGACCCATACGTGGTTACTCCATGGATGAATGTTCTGCCAACTCAATTGGGTATGTATACTTGGTATTCATACTACATCATTGACGAAGATGGTAATCTTTTCACCGATGAGGTTGACGAAGATGCATACTACTCGTCATTGACAGGTATTGCCGATTACCTCTACGCTTACGAGTCGAGCTACTCGATAGATTATGGTGGCGAGTTGAACCGCACATGGGGTTGCTATGTGATGAATATCTCGGCTCACATCCAATCTTGTTGGAACCTCTACCTTGAGGCAAAGGAGGAGGCCGAGGAGAATGGCACAGAGATCAATTGGGACGATGTTTCGGATAGAGTAATCTATCTAGCTCCAATAGCTTCAGATTTAAATTCATTTAGATATGCTTCGTTGCAAGCAGGAGATGGTGAGGAGAACTCAGCTCCAATGTATTTAGAGCTGACATATACAATGATACGATAAAGGATAGAAATAAATATGCAAGAGAACTTAGTTATAGTAGAGTCCCCTAAAAAAGCAGATACACTTTCAAAGTTTTTAGGCCCAGACTTTATTGTAAAATCTAGTCGTGGTCACATCCGCGATTTGGCAAAAAAAGATCTAGGAATCAATATAGCAGATCAATACGCCCCAGTCTATGAGGTGTCGAGTGATAAAGGTAAAGTCGTTGAAGAACTTAGAAAATTATCGAGGTCGGTCAAAAACGTCTGGCTAGCATCCGATGAGGACCGCGAGGGAGAGGCCATAGCATGGCACCTTGCGCAGGTGTTGGATCTACCCGTAGATCAAACCAAGAGAATCGTTTTTCATGAGATCACCAAACAGGCGATTTTGAACGCCATCGAGAATCCTCGAACTATAAATATGAATTTGGTCAACGCACAGCAAGCTCGCCGTGTGTTGGACCGTTTAGTGGGTTTTGAACTCTCGCCAGTTCTTTGGCGCAAGGTTCGTCCACAACTCTCGGCTGGCCGTGTGCAAAGTGTGGCAGTGAGGTTGATTGTGGAGCGTGAGCGCGAGATTATCGCCTTTAACTCGAAGCAATATTTCAGAGTCGTAGCCCTTTTCCAAAAGGTCGGTGCAACAACCAAAAACTCAATCTTCAAGGCTGAGTTGAATCGTCGTTTGGACTCACTCGCTGAGGCTCAAGAACTACTCGAGAACTCTATCGGAGCGGCATACAACGTAGTCAAAGTAGAGGAGAAACCGCTCAAACGCAGCGCAGCACCACCATTCACCACCTCGACTCTGCAACAAGAGGCGGGACGAAAATTGGGAATGTCAGTGTCGCAGATTATGTCCGTGGCGCAACGCTTATACGAGCAGGGTCTTATCACCTATATGCGTACCGACTCGGTGAACCTCTCTTCGCAAGCCTTGGCGCAATGCAAGGCGGAGATCATCAAAGATTTCGGTGAGCAATATTCGTCACCCAAAAATTATAAAACCAAGTCAAAGGGTGCTCAAGAGGCCCACGAGGCAATCCGTCCATCGTATATCGACCGCAAGACAATCGAGGGTACGTCGGCCGAAAAACGTCTCTATGACTTGATCTGGAAACGCACAGTAGCATCGCAAATGGTGCCAGCGGAGTTGGACAGAACGATCATCACAATCGAGCAGGAGGGCAAAGATATCATCTTCTCGACAACGGGTGAGGTGGTTCGCTTCGATGGTTTTATGCGTCTCTATACCGAGGCTGTCGATGAGGATGCCGTGGCGGATGATAGCAAACATTCGGCTCGCCTGCCTAAGCTTGTAATGGGCGATTCGCTCAACGCAACCGAGGTTACAGCCTCTGAGCGATATACTCAATCGCCAGCTCGTTTCAACGAGGCTTCGCTTGTAAAGCGTCTCGAGGAGCTTGGCATTGGCCGTCCTTCGACCTATGGTCCAACGATCACCACGGTGATCACACGTGGATATGTGGTGAAGCAAAACCGCGATGCTGTGAAGCGTGAGTATCAACAACTGACCCTTAAGGATGGCGCTATTGAGAGCCAAATCCTCTCGGAGAATGTTGGTAAAGAGAAAGATAGATTGTCGCCAACCGATATCGGAATGTTGGTTAACGACTACTTGGAGAGTCAATTCTCTGAGATCCTGGATTACAATTTCACGGCGAATGTCGAGAAGGAGTTTGACCGTGTGGCCGAGGGTGATATCGTTTGGAATAAGATGATCGACGACTTTTACAAACCGTTCCACTCGCTAGTCGACAAGGCTATCGGTGAGCAGGCAACGCGAGCTTCGCACGAGAGAATTTTGGGCGTTGATCCAAAGTCTGGTCGCGAGGTGAAGGCTCGTATCGGTCGCTATGGCGCGATGGTCGAGATCGCAGCCCCTGAGGGCGAAAAGCCTCGCTATGCGGGTCTTAAGTCGGGTCAATTGATCGAGTCGATTAGCTTGGAGGATGCACTCTCGCTATTCGATCTACCTCGCACATTGGGTGAGTTCGAGGGTCACGAGCTGATCGTTGGAGTTGGTCGTTTTGGTCCATATATCCGTCAGGATAAGGCATTTACATCGCTTGCCAAGACCGACGATCCATATACTATCACCTTGGAACGTGCTATCGAACTAATCGAGACAACACGTGCATCGAAGGCTGCTGCAAATACTCCGATCAAAACTTTCGAAGAGGAGGAGGGGCTGCTGATCAAGAACGGTCGCTATGGTCCATACATCGCCTTCGAGAAGAAGAACTACCGAATTCCAAAGGGCAAAGTGGCCGAGGAGCTAACCTTGGAGGAGTGCCGCGAGATTATTGCTAAGAGTAAGAAGTAGGTAGGGGTTCGGTTTCGAGTAACTTGCTAATCGCGCTCATCGCGCGGGCACCAAACAAGTTTGGATACGAAAAACTGTTGTTTTTCTTTTTGTATTGCGCTGATGTGTGAGGCTGCGCCTTGGCGATACTATATAATATAAGGAGCATTGAAAATTTACTTTCAATGCTCCTTATATTATATAGTATCTATGCTAACCTGCGGTTGTCATCACACATCAGTGAGGTTCAGCTCAATTTAGGTATACGCCCAAAAATGGCGTCTATGAAATTTAGTTAAAATATCCCACCTTTGTAACGAACCAAAAATTATGAATAGATGGCAAGTTACAGAGATTT
>JBCQVS010000008.1:0-74297 GCA_047172885.1 Rikenellaceae bacterium
TTGACCAATACAAACAGCAATTCTTGGATGTTCACCGAGAGTTGAAAGAAGGCTCAAGGCGAGTTGTGAAGTTCACTGAAGCGCAACTTCAAGAGGGGGCTATGTTCTTGGTCGGTGGAGTGCTGGTACTACTCAATAAAATCCTTGAGAAGAAAGTCGACAAGAATCGTAAAACTGATGGTCGTACTCACTGTATATTTGAAAACGGAACAGAGTCTAATCTACTTCTTCGCTCATTGGCAAAAGCTATATATTTAGATGGATACGCAATAACAGAGAGCCGAGAGAGAGATGAATCGTATTTAAAAGAGCAATTTAATGTCGAGAGTGAGGATGTAGCGACTGGCTATATCTATGTTTTGCGCTCTAAGTCCGACAACCCTGCAATTTCGCAATATAAGGATTTATATAAGATTGGATTCACCACAACATCGGTAGAGGAGCGAGTGGCTAATGCTTCAGCTGAAACTACATATTTGCTCGCTGATGTTGATATTATTGCTACTTGGAAAACATATAATCTCAATACAAGCTATTTCGAGACTATGCTGCATAGATTATTCGACCAAGTGCAGTTGCAGGTAAGGATTCACCACACTTCGGGTGCGGTGATTGTGCCTCACGAGTGGTTTATTGTACCTCTGCCAATTATTCGCAGTGCCATCGACTATATTATCAAGGGGGTCGCAGTAAGCTATAATGCCGAGCAGCAGTTGCTCGAAGAGCATAAATTGAAGAAGCTGTCTGATAACGTGGATCTCGCGAAGCTAAAGAAGTTGCCATTTGCCGTTACTGAGGTATTCATCAAAGAGGTGCTAAGTGGTACACGCAAAACTATAGAGCGAAAGATTAAACCATCGAATATTAACAAATTCACCTATCAAGACAAGGGCGACAATAAACGTTGGCTAATTGAATACGATGCTATCAAACTAACGGTAAACAATGGTGCTAAGCGTTCTGTGGTCGTAGTCGCTGTTTCGGAGATTAAGTTTGATAGAGATAATAATAGTGTTGTATATACGTTGGGGAGTGTTATTGCTGCAGAGTGATATGGCTGCTTATAATATGAATTTTAACAAAAAGTTTAATACTGGGTGTAAAAATGGGTGTAAGCAGACCTAACTATCTGATTTACACCCATTATCTGTGGAGGTGGCGGGAGTCGAACCCGCGTCCAAACAAGGAACTCAAAAGCTTTCTACACGTTTAGTTCACAGTTAATCCTTCTGCTTTAGCCTGGCTGCGAACCGCCGAACTAAAGCCCCAGTCCCTTGGTTTCGCACTGTGATCGAGACACCTCACAGTACTATCTCTAAATGATTGATACCCCGTATGACGCGTGATTAAAGAGCGGAACCTCTCGTCGGGATACTCGTCGCAGAACCTCCTGGGGCTCCGCAATTAAGCCCTATTTTCCTAGAAAATTAGGCAGCGAGTGCATAGCTTTTAGTGCCATTTGAAATTTGAGCATTGGGATTTACGAGCCACCACACAACGCTCGACGTGCTTACAATCAACTTCTACCTGCTGTCAAAACCGGTCACCCCCATTTTTGACTTAACTATACGCGTGGCATTAAGCGAAAGTGCTGCAAAGATAGTGCTTTTTTTCGACTTCGCAATCTTTTTATTTTGATTCTCTTTGCTCGGACTCTTTGTTAGGCTCCTTTTCAGCACCCTCTCCACTCAACTCTACGATTGCTGGATCCGAATCGCGCAAGATATATTTCTTGTAGTAGGCCAAAAGTAATGATGTGAGTGGCAGGGCGATGATCATTCCCATTACTCCCATCAATGAACCCCAAATAGAGAGCGAGAGTAGGATCACAGCGGGATTGAGCCCCGTGGCGTGTCCCATGATCTTAGGTGTGATATAGAGATCCTGGATAGTTTGCACCACCGCGAAGACCACCATCGAGAGTCCAAATAGAGACCAGAAGCTCTCACCACTATCATATGTCCCCAACAAACAGAGTAGTGCCGTTGGGATTATTCCAACAATTTGCAGGTAAGGAACTAAATTCAGCATACCGATAAAGAGTCCCAATGGAATTGCCAAAGGAAGCCCAATAATCACAAATCCAATACTAAAAAGTACCCCTACCGAGAGTGCAATAAGCGACTGCCCACGGAAGTAGCGATTCATGCCAGCCTCGACATCCGAGAGGATCGAAAGGGTGATCTCGCGATATTGTTGCGGGATAAGTTGCTTAGCCCCTTCAATAATTTTGTCGTAATCGAGCAGGATAAAGACCAAGTAGAGTAGGACAATAAGCCAACCTACGATCGCCAAAATCTGATTCACCGATCCCGAGAGCACTGCCCAAATATAAGATAGCGAATTCTCCAACACCTTAGCCCACTCCTGAGGATCCATAAGTTTTGAGATCTCGTCGATATTTAACTTCTCGAGAAGCGATTGATACCATGCTTGCTCAGCAATGGGCGCTGTTTGAGCCGATTGCGAGAGATCTTTGATAACTTCGGTAGTTTTTTCAAACTCGGAGCTTATCGAGGGCGCTAAAATAACCACGGCGATCGTTATAACCGAAAGAATGGTCGCAAGAGTTGTGATAATTGCCAATAGACGATTTTTGATTTTTAGTCGACCTTGGCAAAACAGAACTATCGGGTTGATTAGGTAAGCCAATAGCCATGCTACCACAAATGGAAGCAACGCACCTTTGAGCAGGTTAAGCACATAGAAGGCACCTACTATACCAGCGGCAGTAAGAATAATGCGGATAACACGGTCGAATGTATATGGTTGTGGTGTAGGAGTCATAGCTGCTTAAATTAGGTTCACACTTTAACAAAGATAGACATTTAAATGTAAAAAGACAAACATTCTGCCTAAAAGTTCTAGGCGTATGATATTCTGCTAGTAGGCGGTGATGGCAAAGATTTTGGAATAACGATAAATTATATTTAACTTTGGGGTTTAAAAATAATGTAACTTATGTGTGGAATTGTTGGTTATATAGGCACTCGTGAAGCCTATCCAATTTTGATAAAGGGACTTAAACGACTAGAGTATCGTGGTTACGATAGTGCTGGTGTTGCTCTCTTGAGTCAAGATAATTCACTAAATATATATAAAGAGAAGGGTAAGGTATCGGAGCTCGAGGCCTACGCCGTTGGGAAAGATCTTAGCGGTAGTGTCGGCATCGCTCACACGCGTTGGGCAACTCACGGAGAGCCATGCCAACGTAACTCGCACCCTCACTACTCGGGCTCTGGACGTCTGGCCATTATCCACAATGGAATCATCGAGAATTACGCTCCTCTGCGCCAAAACCTCGAGGGTAAGGGCTACACCTTCAAGAGCGATACCGATACCGAGGTGCTTATCCAACTCATTGAGTATCTGCTTCTAAGCAATGATATTGACCTGTTGACAGCCGTGCAGCTCGCCTTCCGTCAAGTGATCGGAGCCTACGCCGTGGCGATTCTGGATTCCGAAGCGCCAAACCAAATTATTGCCGCTCGCAAGAGTAGCCCTTTGGTGGTTGGTATTGGTGCCGATAGCTCGGAATTCTTCCTTGGCTCGGACGCCTCTCCGATTATTGAATTTACTGATCAGGTGGTCTACCTCAATGATGGTGAAATCGCTGTGCTTCAAAGAGGTGAGCAGCTCAAAGTTGTCGATATCGACAATGTTGCTGTCACTCCCGAGGTCACTAGTGTGGAGCTAAACCTCGGTCAGCTAGATAAGGGTGGCTACCCTCACTTTATGCTCAAGGAGATCTTCGAGCAGCCAAAATCTATTAGCGACTGTATGCGTGGACGTGTCAACACGGAGCTTAACAACATCTCGCTCTCGGCAATTATCGACCACAAGGAGCGATTGACAACCGCCTCGCGATTTATTATCGTGGCGTGTGGTACATCGTGGCACGCGGGACTTATCGGAAAACAACTTATTGAGACCTATGTGAAGATTCCTGTGGATGTCGAGTACGCCTCAGAGTTCCGCTATCGTCACCCCGTGATCAAGTCCACCGATGTTGTGATCGCGATTTCGCAGTCGGGAGAGACTGCCGACACCTTGGCAGCTATCGAATTGGCGCATGCCAATGGCGCCTTTGTATATGGAATTTGTAATGCTGTCGGCTCGTCAATTCCTCGTCTAACGTCTTCAGGGTCATATATTCACGTGGGGCCAGAGATTGGTGTTGCCTCGACCAAGGCCTTTACGGGTCAGGTCACTGTGCTCACCATGCTTGCCTTGTCTCTCGGTCAGATCAATGGCACTGTCGATCAAGCGACATACCACTCACTCATTGGTGAGCTGAGCCAGATACCAGACAAAATCAGCGAGGTGCTGGAGGTAAACGAGCAGATCCAAACTCTCGCTCGCACCTTCACCTATGCGCGAAATATCTTGTACCTCGGTCGCGGATATAACTATCCCGTAGCATTGGAGGGTGCTCTAAAGCTCAAAGAGATTTCATATATCCATGCCGAGGGTTACCCCGCAGCGGAGATGAAGCATGGGCCTATTGCGCTCATTGATGCAGAGATGCCCGTGGTGGTGATCGCCACGCAGAATGATATGTATGAGAAGCTTTTTAGCAATATCCAGGAGGTGAAGGCGCGCCAAGGTAAGGTTATAGCGTTCGTCACTAAGGGAGATACGCAAATGTCGAAGATCGCCGACGAGGTGATCGAGATTCCCGCTGTGCCACCATGCCTCGAGCCGCTTGTTATTAGTGTGCCTCTGCAACTCTTGGCTTACCATATCGCGGTTTGCAAGGGTAAGGATGTGGACCAGCCTCGTAACTTGGCTAAGTCGGTTACTGTGGAGTAGGTTGCGTTTGTTGGGGTCCTGGGGACTGTCCTGCACGGACGGCGGCGGGGTGCTCCCCGCGGAGCTAGTTTTTCTTGCGGCTTGGGGCGCTGATCTTTTTAAGATCATCGAAATAAAAAATGTGTGATTTTCAGTCGTTGAGCTCGCTCAAAAGAATGAAAATCACACATTTTTTATTTTTTTTGCTTCGCAAAAACTCACCCCAAGCCGAGTGGCAGCCTAACGATGCTCAACTTATTAACTGTAAGGAAAGCTACGCTTTCCGTATCCAAACTTGTTTGGTGCCCGCGCCGGCATTAGGCGCAGTCCCCAGGCTCTCGCCCTCCCTCCTCAAAAAGCACTTTTGGAACAAAAGTGCGCAGAGGGCGAGCAGCTCAAAGAGCTGCAACACACGAAAATGCGAAAGTCCCGAAAAAGCCCAAAAACCTACATATCATGCGAAAGCGGAGAAGGCACCTGCTCACTAAGATCAAAATCGCCCCATTGGCTTCCAATATAATCAATAGTCTCGAAGAGCGCCTGAGGATCATTAAGCGTCACAAGCTTAAGTCGAGTCTCCTTAAAATTAGGCAGCCCCTTGAAATAATTCGACAAATGTCGACGCATCTCTAAGATTCCAACCTTATCGCCTTTCACCTCGAGCGACTTGGCAAGATGCTCCTTGGCAATAGTAACTCTCTCAACCACTGATGGTTGCGCCAAACTCTCCCCCGTAGCTAAGAAGTGCTTAATCTCGCGGAAGATCCACGGACGACCATAAGTTGCACGGCCGATCATCACTCCATCAACGCCATACCTATCGAACATCGCCTTGGCCGACTCCGCCGAATTAACATCGCCATTGCCGATAATCGGAATGTTGATAAGCGGGTTATTTTTCACCGCACCAATAAGCGACCAATCGGCCTCACCCTTATACATCTGAGCACGAGTGCGACCATGAATAGTGAGTGCTGCAATACCAACATCTTGCAGTCGCAGGGCGATCTCCTCGATATTTTTCGACTCCTCGTCCCAACCCAGGCGGGTTTTAACAGTCACGGGAGTCTTTACCGCCTGAACAATCTGACGAGTCATCTCGACCATCAGCGGTACATCGCGCATCATTCCCGAACCTGCTCCACGGCCTGCGATCTTCTTCACAGGGCAGCCGAAGTTAATGTCGATAATATCTGGCGTAGCGCTCTCGGCGATCCTTGCAGCCTCGACCATCGGTTCGATCAAGTGTCCATATATCTGGATTCCTACGGGGCGCTCCCCTTCGTCCAAATTCAGCTTCGCCCTCGACTTCCACGCATCGCGGATTAGTCCATCGGCCGAAATGAACTCGGTGTAGACAACATCGGCACCCATCCGCTTGCACATATAGCGAAACGACGGGTCGGTGACATCCTCCATAGGTGCCAAAAAGAGAGGATTTTCACCCAACTCAATATTGGAAATCTTCATCGGCGACTACTACTCCTCTTGCTCCTTAGGCAATTCGAATGAAGTGAAGCCAGCCTTAACCAAGATGTTAAACCATGCGAAGCACTTCTTCATGTCTGATGTGTGAACGCGATCGCGGTCATAGTTTGGCAATACAGCAGCGAAAGCCTCAACGATCTTGTCGTTAGACTCCTTGTGTGAGATTGCCTCTTTGCCGTCGGTATATTTGTAGATATTTGTGAAAACGTCTGCTAGAGCGATATCCTCCTCTTCGGTGAACATCGAAATTTCGCTAAGTGTGCTAACTCGTGCGTTTGCAGAGGCTGTCGAGCGACGTCCATCAAGCAAAGATTCAACAATTACGCCACGTGCAGCTTGTGCAACGAACTTATAAAGACCTGGTTGACCAGAGATTGCAAGAATATCTTTTAATTCCATTTTTGTATAATATTAAATTAGGGGACAAAAATAGTTAAAAATTTGCAAGATTCATCTTTTTTTGTCCCCTTTTGATGCTTTTTATCATCGAATTATATATATCTTTGCACCTATGGAGAAACAAATTGAGATCATACAAATTAATATTTCGGGTGTTGATAAGCCAGGAGTAACCTCCTCGCTTACAGCTATACTCGCTAAATACGACGCTTTTATCCTTGACATCGGTCAAGCCAATATCCACCAATCTTTGGCTCTTGGAATCTTGTTCCAGACCACAGCCGATAAATCGGGATTTATAATGAAGGAGCTGCTTTTCAAAGCCTCCGAACTAGATATAACTATTCGCTTTACCCCTATCGCAGAGCATGAATACGAGAAGTGGGTTAGTATGCAGGGTAAAAACCGCTATATCATCACCATGTTGGGAAGAAGGATCAACGCAACGCATATCGCCAAGGTGACCAACGCAGTGGCTGAGCACGGCTTGAATATCGACGACATAAACCGCCTTACGGGTCGTGTGCCCCTGAGCCCCGATAAGCGAGCACCAAAGGCCTGCATCGAGATCTCGGTGCGTGGAAATCTTACAGATCGTCGCACGCTTCAAGAGCGCTTTATCGACATCTTGGAGGATGGAATCGACGTCTCGTTCCAAGAGGACAATATCTACCGACGTTGCCGCCGCCTGATCTGCTTCGATATGGATTCAACGCTTATCGAGACCGAGGTGATCGACGAATTAGCGGACAGAGCTGGCGTTGGTGAGCAGGTACGTCAAATCACCGAGCAGGCGATGCGTGGTGAGATCGACTTCAAGGAGAGTTTTAAGCAACGTGTGGCTCTGCTCGAGGGGCTTGATGAGTCGGTTATGGCCGATATTGCCGAGAATTTGCCTATCACCGAGGGGTTGGAGCGTATGATGAAGATACTGAAGCGTGTAGGTTTCAAAACTGCGATCCTCTCGGGAGGATTCTCATATTTCGGTAACCACCTACGTCGTCGTTTCGGCTTCGATTACGTCTATGCTAACGAATTGGAGATCGAGGATGGTAAGCTGACTGGACGCTATACTGGTCAAGTGGTCGATGGAGAGCGTAAGGCCGAACTGTTGCGCCTTTTGTGTCAATTCGAGGGGATCGACATGGAGCAATCTATCGCTGTGGGTGATGGAGCTAACGATCTTCCGATGCTAAACCTTGCGGGTCTCGGTATCGCATTCCACGCTAAACCAAAGGTGAAGGCAACAGCGAAGCAGTCTATCTCGACAATTGGTCTTGATGGTATTCTCTACTTCGTGGGATTGAAAGATTCTTGGATAGATAAATAGAGAGATGGGAGGAGGAGTGTCTATGTTGCGCAATTTGGTTCTATTTTTTACTCTTCTCTTTGCGCAGAGTTGCTACGACTCGTTCTCACCTCTGGAGGGTTCGCTCGATGATGCGCCCGATCCCAACACAACTATTGCTCATCTTCACACGCTCTACTCGATGGGTACGCGAGAGGTCAATCAAGATCTTATCGTGAGTGGCTACGTCACGGCCAATGACGAGTATGAGAACTTCTATAAAACATTTGTCATCGAGAGTGATGGCTACGCTATCGAGATCTTGGATGGTCTCTTTAACTCCTATGTGCGCCACCCTTTGGGTAGTAAGATCATCTTGGAACTCAATGGTTTGAGCTTCGATCGTTACTTGGGGGTTCTTCGCACGGGGCTTACTGCACCCTCCACCTCTAGCTACTCGCTCGATTATATGAGCTCTGAGGCTATTGTCGATGAGCACGTTACGGTTGTGGAGTTTGGTGAGGAGCTTGAGCCAAGCAGCGTTACCTTTGATGAGCTCTCGGAGTCCAGAGCAGGGGAGTTTATCTCCTTGAGTGGACTTACTCTCTACACCGATGATGGCGTGGAACGCACTTGGAGTGGATATTCTCAATTTTTGGATAAAGATCTCAATACTGTCTGGTGCTATACTTCGTCTTATTCGATTTTTGCTGGCGAGAAGATTCCTCAATGCGAAGTGACCTTGCAGGGGATTTTGGAGTATGGCAGTACCGACAGCCAGACAAATCAATTTATGATTAAATTACGTGGTTCGCAGGATTGTATATATTAGCCTTGTGCTGCTCTTGGTGGCATGTGCTAAGGATGCCGCGGAGATCGGGAGTTCAACTATCTCGATCGCCTCACTGCGCAACACCGAGACCAATAGCCGAAGTGTGCTGATCTCGGAGAGTATCATCATCGAGGGTACGATAACTGGCACAAGCAAGTATGGTGAATTTTATAATATGCTCATTGTCGAGGATCAGAGCGCAGCAGTGAAAATCATGTGCGAGGTGGAGGATCTCTACCGAATTTACGCCTTTGGCAATCAGGTGAAGATCAATTGCAGCGGGCTCTATATGACCAACGATTATGGGGCTATTGTGCTCGGTGCGGAGCCTACGGGGGATTATACCCTGGATTATATCTCGCAGTCGAAGATTGGGGTTTATATCACTCAGAGTGTTGTGCCCGATGAGACGTATCTGCCTTTGACGGTTACCCTCGATGCCTTGACACCACTGCATACCTATCAATATGTGCAGCTCGATGATGTTACTATCTCGAATTCGTCAGGTGTTGCAACGTTCTGTCAGCGCGATTCGCTCACTGGTCGCACGGTGGATACTTACCATGTGGTTACCGATAAGGCTGGCAATAGTGCGGAGCTATCCGTGGATCAATATTGTAGTTATGCGGATGCTCAACTGCCTGCTCGAGCCTGCACCATTCAAGCTATTGTTGGGTATTATAATGGAGAGTATTATTTGACTATTACTAATTGTGGGTATAGTTATTGAGGGTGAGGCTTGGGGAGGGTTGCGAAGCAAAAAAATAAAAAAATGTGTGTTTATTAGTGCCGAGCTCGCTCGTAAAACTAATAAACACACATTTTTTATTTCGCTGATATTAAAAGGATCAGCGCCCCAAGACGCAAGAAAGACATAGCTCCGCGGGGAGCACCCCGCCGCCGTCCGCGCAGGATAGTCCGAAACTACCCAAGTAGCTACTCAGGCTGCACCTCAGCAAACCAAGCATCAATAGCCTTAGCCATAGCCGCAGCACGTTTAGGATACTGAGCCGAAAGGTCGTTGCTCTCGGTGATATCATCAGCAAGGTTGTAGAGTTTGATTGATTCCCCCTTTACAACCATCTTCCACTCGCCTTGGCGCATAGCCTTGCTATTCTCGGTAGCCCAGAAAAGATCGCGTTTAGCAACATCCTTGCCCTTCTTTAGTGCAGGTAGGAAGTTCACACCATCGAGGTTCTTAGGAGCCTTGCCACCCGCCAAAGAGACAAATGCAGGGAAGAGATCCATAGTTGTCACGGTCGAAGTGTAGACGTAAGGGGTCATCGGAGCAAGCTGAATGCCTGGAGACCAAACCACCATTGGTACGCGGTGTCCACCCTCGAGCAAGCCACCCTTACCGCCAGACATTGGAGCGTTAGTAGCGCGAGAAGATTGACCACCATTGTCAGAGGTGAAGATGACGATAGTGTTCTCAGTAAGTCCATTCTCAACAAGGGCGTCGAGTAGGTTTCCGATAGTCTCATCCATAATCTCGATCATATCCTTATAAACAGCAAGAGTCTCCTCGCGGTTCATCTTAGGTTGATTCTTAGGAGCTTTGTCACCACGAATAGCTGGCGAAGTACGATTTTGAATAGGGTAGTGAGGCGCTTCGTGAGGTAGGTACAAGAAGAATGGCTCATCCTTGTGATCAGTGATAAACTTAACGGCCTTCTCACCAATTAGATCGGTCACGTAACCCTCCTCATCCTCGAGTGTTGTGCCATTCCACCAGTCGTCGTACATCGCCTCGTCGATATGTGAGTGGAAGTCGATATTTCCTGCAACGTAGCCCTCAAAGTGGTCGAAGCCTTGGTTTACAGGGTTGAACTCGGGAGCATATCCCAAGTGCCATTTTCCATATGCAGCAGTTGTGTAACCGCACTCCTTAAGAGCCTCGGCCATTGTGAACTCCTCGAGTGCAAGACCCACATCGCGGTGGTTAGCTGCGGTGATCACACCCGTAACACCCGAACGTTGTTGGTAGCGGCCAGTCATAAGGGCAGCACGCGTTGGGCTCGACACAGCACCATTTGTGTGGAAGTCGGTCATCTTGATACCCTCGGCAGCCATTCTGTCGATGTTGGGAGTTTGGATCGTTTTGTTGCCGTAGCAGCTAATATCTCCATATCCAAGGTCGTCGGCCATAATGAGGATGATGTTGGGTTTTTCCTGGGCTAATAGGGTAGCCGATGGTGCAAGTAATGTGCACAGGAGTAGTGTTTTAGATTTCATGATATTGGTTGTAATATTTAGTTAGTTGCGGAAATATAACCCAAAGTTACAAAAAAAATATTATTCGCCAATACTTTGCGGAGTTTATTGGAGTATATAGTTGCAATTGTCGGTAGAATTTATTATATTTGTGTAGTAGGAGATCTTTAAACCTAAAAATTAAGATTATGAAAAAGTTTATTAGTAAAATCCATCGCTCGGCAAATAAGTTTACTCTGCTTGACTTTGCACTTTTTAAAATCTACCTCTTCTCTGTTGGTATTCTCTTTGGTGCTTATTTTGCTTCTTTCTGGCTTTCGAACCTCTCGGTGGTGTGGATTGTGGCTGTTGTGACGTGTGTCTATACTTTGGTGAGACTTTGGAGGGGTTACTTCAGGGAATAACTAATTTAGGCTCGAAAGTGGTTAATATGATACGGCTATTTTGATTCTGCGAATTTGTTTGTATATTTGTGTCAGATAAAAAACTTAACCATGGAATTCAACTTTATAGGGCTAATTACGGCCGTCTCAACTTTTCTTATCATCGGACTTTTTCACCCCATTGTCATCAAGGCAGAGTATTATTGGGGAGTTAAGTGTTGGTGGTTGTTTCTTATCGCAGGACTCTTGATCCTCTCCCTTTCGCTTGTTGTCTCGAACTTTATTGTCTCGGTGATCTTGGGCGTTTTGGGAATCTCGTGCTTCTGGTCGATTATCGAAATCTTCGAACAGCGCGATAGGGTTCGTAAGGGGTGGTTTCCAAAAAATCCAAATAGAAAAGAGAGTGACTAACAAGGCGATTTTCGGCACTTCCCTCGACTCTCAAATCCTCACGTACGTAAGTACGCTGCGGTTTGAGAGCCTTCACGAAGCCCCAAAACTCATCCTTGTTAGTCACTCTCTGCGTTGAGGCAGATTTGTTAGTCACCCTCTTCTTAATATAGTCTACTTCTCAACCGTTGGAGGCGCTGGCGCAACCTCGTCAAGATTTCCACTCCATAGATATTTATTGGTCTCTTTAGCAATCACCCCCGAGAGCAACAAGAGCGAAATGATATTTGGTACAGCCATCAACGCATTGAGGCTATCGGCCAAGTGCCAAACAAGGTTGAGCTGCATCACTGAGCCGAAGTAGAGAACGATAATCCAAATTATTCGGTAGCCCATAATCCAACGTCTACCTCCGATATATTCGATACACTTCTCAGCATAGTAAGTCCATCCAAGAATTGTCGAGAAAGCGAAGGTGATAATTCCAACCGCCAGAATGGTTGTTCCCACATATGGAATCTTGCTAAATGCCGCGTTTGTCAATGCTCCACCAGCCGTAGAGTCAATATCTGGATAGGCAATAATGCTGCTTACCAAAACCAAACCTGTGAGGGCGCAAACAACAACAGTATCCCAAAATGTTCCAGTCGACGAGACCAAAGCTTGGCGCACAGGATTACGAGTTTGAGCCGCAGCAGCAACGATCGGAGCAGAACCCAATCCCGACTCGTTGGAGAACAATCCGCGAGCGATACCATAACGAGCAGCCATAAGGATCGTTGAACCTACAAAACCGCCACCAGCAGCCTTAGGGGTAAATGCCGAGTTGAAGATCACCGAGATCGTCTGGCCCATAAACTCCCAATTGAGAGCCAAGATATAGAGGCATCCAACAACATAGAATATCGCCATAATAGGCACCAATGCTGAGCAAACTTTCGAAATTCCCTTGATTCCAAAGATAATCACAAGAGCCACGAGCAGCGCCACGATACCAGCTGTGATATGAACATTCACACCATAATTCTCATTTAAAAGCAATGAAATAGAGTTAGCCTGCACAGTATTTCCAATTCCAAAAGCTGCAAGAGCGGTAAGCGCAGCAAAAACTACACCTAACCACTTCATGCCAAGACCTCGCTCTAGGGCATACATTGGACCACCCAACATCTCACCCTCGGGAGTCTGCACCCTATATTTAATAGCTAAGAGACCCTCGCCATACTTGGTGGCAATTCCCAACACACCAGTTATCCAACACCAAAGCACCGCTCCAGGACCTCCCAAGGCAACCGCAGTGGCTACTCCGATGATATTTCCAGTTCCGAGTGTTGCCGCTAGCGAAGTTGCTAGAGCTGCAAATTGGCTTACATCACCCGATGCACCTTTGTCCTTGGTGACAGAAAGTCGCATGGCGGTAAGTAATTTTCTTTGTGGCACCTTTAGGCGAATCGTAAGAAAAAGGTGAGTTCCAAGTAGGAGGATGATCATCCCCCAACCCCATAGCCAATTGCTGATGTTGGCCATAATTGTTTCGATTGTCTCCATTGCTTAAAGTTTTGATTTGAGCGTAAAGTTAGTAAAATTTATTAAAAAATCGTAATTTTTACTCTAACATAGCGCTATTTTACCTTTTTTAGGTGCAATGAGTGGGTGATTGTGGTAGGAAGTTCCTCTTTATAGTGACTTACATATATTAAACTTTTATTTTTTCTACGGCAAAATGTCTCGACAATATCTAGCGCTCTGCGACGATTGTTGGGGTCTAATCCGTGAAGTGGCTCGTCGAGAATCAGCAACTCTGGATCTTTTACAAATGCTCTAGCTAGAAGCACTGCGCGTTGCTCTCCGCTCGATACTCGAGTGAAATCCTTGTCGGCAAGTGAGCGGATTCCGAAGATGTCCATCCAAAATTCGCACACTTCGCGCTCCTCCTCCTTCATCCGCTTGTAGAGTCCGATGGTGTCGTGAAGTCCACTTGCGACAATACTCACGCAGGGTGCCGAGGTGCAATATGCTCGGTGCATCTCGGGACTAACGTATCCTATGTGGCGTTTGATATCCCAAATGCTCTCGCCTGAACCTCGTTTGCGACCAAATAGCTTAAGATCGCAGGCGTAACCTTGCGGAATATCGGCACAAATTAGGCTTAGAAGGGTAGATTTTCCTGCACCGTTTTCGCCACTTAGTGCCCACTGCTCTCCTTGTTGCATCTGCCAAGTGAGCGAGCTTAGGATCGTGTGTTCTCCGTAGCGAATTGAGATGTCGTTAAGCTCAATAATGCTCTTCGATGTGTGGGGTGATTCCCTGGTTGGAAGCTCAAGAATTCGCTGCTCGTCTTGCTGAGATAACACCCTTGTGGGTTTTGGTGGGAGATTCTTTTTAAACTCATCGGCCGAGACCTTCTCAGAGCAAACGCCACCTTTCATCTCTACCACCTTGGTGATAAACTTTGGAATATCTAAACTGTTGGATAGTACCAAGATAACCTGTAGTTCAGAAAGGCGAGTAAGCGAGTCCAACAGCTCACGAAGTTGATCGCGAGTCTTGGCATCGAGCCCAATAAAAGGATCTTCTAGGATCAAAATTCGAGGCGCGTCTAACAACGCCTTAGTGAGTTGAAACTTGCGCAACTCGCCCGAGCTAAGAAGGATCATCTCTTTGCTGAGCATCGCCTCGATGTTGAATAGCTCAAAGAGGGTGCGGCGAAGCTCCTGGCTGCCTCCCGTTGGCAGTGCATCGCTCACCAAAGGTTGCCCCTCTCGATCGAAGCTATTCCAACGTTGTTGATGATAATAACTCTTGTCGGCCGTGCCGTACGAATCGCGGAATGCAAGGTAGCGAACATTCTCGGATACCTTCTGCGAACGACCCTCTCCGAAGTCGTACTTTACTCCCAATCCTTTGAGCGGAATTGCCCCCATAATCGCCCCAATTACAACGCTTTTGCCTGCGCCATTCTCGCCAACTAAGGCTATCTGTTCTCCTTCGCCGATGGCGATGTTGATCGGTTCTGCTAAAATATATTGTGGTTGGCGAGCCTCGCCATTTACGATTTCTATTAAATTCTTCATTATTGTTGATAAGTGTTAATAACTATACGTAACTGTGTAAATGTGAGCCAAAGTTACAACTTTTTATTGTGAGTCAGCCATACTACCTCTGATTTTCGCAGCTTTCTATTTTATTTTTCTCTTTCGACCCCCTGACGAGAAACTTTTTTAAAACGCTTAAAACGCCTAAAAATAGCCATTAAGGCTAGGGCGGAAGATAAAAATATCTTTTTTTATTAAAATATATGAGCCTAAAATTGCGTAGATGCAAAAATATAGCTATATTTGTTCGTTAATAATGTTAAGAAAAAGAGATGCTAACTGAAGAGCAAAATAATGATGAGTTGAAGGGACGTATTATCCCGATCAACATTGAAGAGCAGATGAAGTCAGCCTATATTGATTACTCAATGTCGGTGATTGTTTCTCGTGCTCTGCCCGACGTGCGCGATGGTTTGAAGCCAGTGCATCGTCGTATACTTTTTGATATGAATTCTGAGCTGAATCTATATTCAGATAAGCCACACCGTAAGTCTGCGCGTATCGTCGGAGATGTACTCGGTAAGTTCCACCCCCATGGAGATACTTCGGTTTATGACGCGATGGTGCGTATGGCCCAAGATTGGTCGATGCGTTATCCTTTGGTCGATGGTCAAGGTAACTTCGGTTCGATGGATGGTGACTCACCAGCGGCTATGCGTTACACCGAGGCGCGTATGCAAAAGATTACCGATGAGGTTCTTTCGGATATCGACAAGGAGACTATCGACTGGACTCTCAACTTCGATGATACTTTGCAAGAGCCAACTGTTTTGCCAACCAAGGTGCCTCTGTTGCTAGTTAATGGTGCGAGTGGTATTGCCGTTGGTATGGCGACAAATATGGCTCCGCACAACCTTACCGAGGTGATCAACGCATGTTGCGCATATATCGACAATCCGGAGGTTGAGTGCGAGGAGTTGCTTAACTACGTCAAAGCGCCAGATTTCCCAACAGGAGGTTTGATCTATGGCTATGAGGGTGTTAAAGAGGCACTCTTGACAGGTCGTGGTCGCGTTGTTATGCGTGCAAGAACCGAGATCGAGCACACTGCTTCGGGAAGAGAATGTATCGTAATCACCGAGATTCCATATATGGTCAATAAGGCAGATATGATCAAGAAGATCGCCGATATGATCAACGAGAAGAAGTTGGAGGGAATTTCATATATCAATGATGAGAGTGATCGCACTGGTATGCGTATCGTGGTTATTTTGAAGAGCGATGCTGTATCGAGCGTTGTTTTGAACACTCTTTTCAAGAATTCTCAGCTTCAAACCTCATTTGCGGTAAACAATATCGCGCTAGTGAATGGTCGCCCAAAGATGTTGAATCTTCGCGATATGATTCACTACTTTATCGAGCACCGCCACGATGTGATTATCCGTCGCACGCGTTACGATTTGCGTAAGGCAGAGGAGCGTATCCACATTGTAAAGGGTCTGCTTATCGCGCAAGATAATATCGACGAGGTTATCCGCCTAATCCGCGCAGCGAAGAATCCAGAAGAGGCTCGCAAGAGTCTTATCGAGCGTTTCGGCCTTAGCGAGTTACAAGCGGCAGCGATCATCGAGATGCGTTTGCGCGCCTTGACAGGCCTGGAGCACGATAAGCTTACAGCTGAGCATGATGAGTTGGCTCGCCAAATTGCATACTTCAACGATGTCCTTTCAAATAAGGAGCTTCAAATGTCGATCATTAAAGATGAACTCACAGATATCCGTGCAAAATATGGTGATGAGCGCCGCTCAGAGATCGTCTACTCTTCTGAGGAGTTCAACCCTGAGGATTTCTACGCAAATGATGATATGGTTATCACAATCTCGCACATGGGTTACATCAAACGTACCCCATTGGCTGAGTACCGCACACAAAACCGTGGTGGCGTAGGAGCTAAGGGAAGCGCAACTCGAAATGAGGACTTTATCGAGCATATCTACGTGGCGACAATGCACAACACAATGTTGTTCTTCACAGAGAAGGGACGTTGCTACTGGTTGAAGGTTTACGAGATTCCTGAGGGAACTCGCTCATCGAAGGGTCGTGCAATCCAGAATGTGATTCAGATCGAGCCAGATGATAAGATCCGCGCATATATCAACGTGAAGAAACTCAGCGACGAGGAGTACGTTAACTCGAACTATATTATAATGTGTACCAAGGATGGTACCATCAAAAAGACTAAGTTGGAGGCATACTCACGTCCTCGTCAAAATGGAGTGAATGCAATTGTTATCCGCGAGGGAGATGAGCTAATCGAGGCAACACTTACTTCGGGATCGGCTGAGGTGATGATCGCAGCTCGTGGTGGTAAAGCTATCCGCTTCAATGAGCAGACTGTACGTCCAATTGGTCGTGTGGGAGCTGGTGTAAGAGGTATTTCTCTCGACGCAGGTGACGAGGTAATCGGCATGATCTGTATTGAGAGAGACTCAGAGCAAGATGTTTTGGTACTAAGCGAGAATGGTTACGGAAAGCGTACCGACTTGGATGAGTACCGCATCACAAACCGTGGTGGTAAGGGAGTTAAGACAATCAACGTAACTGAGAAGACTGGCGAGTTGATTTCGATCCAAGCGGTGACCGACGAGAACGACCTTATGATTATCAACCGTTCGGGTCTTACGATCCGTACTTCGGTAGATCAAATCCGTGTTGCGGGACGTGCTACTCAAGGAGTTAGAATTATCAACCTTCGCGAGGGTGATGCAATTGCTTCGGTGATGGCAGTGCCAAATAGCGAGGATGAGGAGGAGACTGCTGAGGGTATTGTAATTGCAGAGGATGGCGTAGAGTCATCAGATGCGGTAGCACAGACAGAAAGCACAGAGGTTCAAGAGTAAAAATTTTTAAATTAAACTAATATGAAAAGAATTATTATGATGGTTGCAGCGATGTTGACATTGTCAGCTACTGCAACAATGGCGCAGAAAATCAACGCCGAATCAATCAAGTCAAAGCTCGAAAAGAGTGATGCAGCAACTCAAAATGAGAAGAAAGCTACAAAGGCATCTACATGGTTGAGTCGCGGTGATGAGTATGTTGATGCTATGCAAGCTCCAACAGAGTCACTATTTTCGAACATGGAGGTTTCTATGCTTAAGATCACAAATGGCGAGCCAAGCTCAACATCTTCTGAGACAGTTAGAGGTACAGAGTTCGAGGTTCTAGAATATCCATACTTCAAGGCATATGTAAGCGGTGGTAAAGTTGTAGGTTGGAAAGCTACTAAGAGTGTTTACGAGGGTGCAGGTGATGTAGCTCTTGAGTCATACTCTAAAGCATATGAGCTAGATAAGGGTCAAGCATCAAAGGTTAAGGCTGGTATCGAGTCGTATATCAACTACCACGCTCAAGCGGGAGATGTTGCAAACTCACTTGCTGATTACAAAGGTGCAGCTGAGTCTTACGCGGCTGTTTACAAAGCACAAAATCTTCCTGGATACAACGATCCAAACCCAACAATGTTGTACTATGCAGGTTATATGTATACTATCGCAGCTAACGACGAGCCAGCACTTTACGTAGATGGTGCTAAGGCATTTGAGGGTGCAATCGCAGCAGGTTACCCAGAGAAGGAGAAGGCAGATGCAGATACTGACGATGCTGACAAAGGTAACCTATACTACTACCTATACCACTGCTACTATGGCCAAAAGGATGCTGATAAAGCAAATATCATGAAGGCTAAAGAGGCTCTTATCACAGGTGTTGAGATGTTCCCTAAGAACCAAAGAATTATCGACGCTCTAGCTCAACTTTATACCTCTGAGGAGGGTGTTGGTGATCCAAGCGAGCTAATTGCAACAATCGACCAAGCTATCGAGGCAGATCCTAGCAATGTTGATTTGTGGTTCTCTAGAGGTCGTGTATTCTTCTCATTGAAGGATTACGATAACTCTATCGCATCTTTCACTAAGGTTACAGAGCTTTCTCCAGAGCTTTTTGATGGTTACTTCTACCTAGGTCTATTCTACATCTACAAGGGTGATGAGCAAAACGATAAGATCAGCAGCACAAGCTATACTGAGAATGCAGCCTATGCAAAGGATCTTGAGGAGGCTAATGGCGTTTACGCAGCAGCTATTCCACTTTTGGAGCGTGCACACGAAATCAAACCAGAGGATCTAGGAACAGTAGAGTACCTTAAGTCACTTTGCTTCCGTCTACGTGACGACGAGGCTATCATGGCTAAGTATACTAAGTACAACGAGTTGTTCAACCAAATGAGAGATAGCCAATAATCATCGGGTTACACCAAAATAGAGGGCGACCAACAGGTTTTTGAAACTTGTTGGTCGCCTTTTTTTTATTTCGTTATTCCAGATGACTTGAGTTGATTCTCCTTGATCCGCCCCTTCGCGCGTCATCCCAAAAACCTTGATCTGATTCTTCCTCACGTCATCCCAGACTTGATCTGGGATCTACAACTTCTGCTACCTTGCTGGTATACGTTATGTTAGATCCACTCGCTCTTGTAGATCCCAGATCAAGTCTGGGATGACGTGAGAAGGTGTCTGGAATGACGGTATTAGGTGAACGTTGGGGACTGCGCTAATGCCGCGCGGGCACCAAACAAGTTTGGATATGGAAAACTTCGTTTTCCTTCGAATGCTGCAACACGGCTTGGGGAGGTTTTTGCGAAGCAAAAAAAATAAAAATAGTTGAATTTTCAGACGTCGAGCTCGCTCGAAAGAATGAAAATTCAACTATTTTTATTTCGATGATCCGAATAGGATCAGCGCCCCAAGCCGCAACAAAGACATAGCTCCGCGGGGAGCACCCCGCCGCCGTCCGCGCAGGACAGTCCGAAACGTCCCCAGCCCCTAATCTTACTTAGCAGCATCCAACTTAGCGATCACCTTACCATAGACGATAAGCGCAACAGCCGAGACAAGTGCGATAGCAGCGAAGTAGTACCAGATATAGTGTGCGTGCGATGCCGCCTCAGCCCACAGCTCGTGCGTAGCGAACTCAGTTGGCTCGGGGCAATATTTACTTAGTAGATATCCCGAGAGTCCGAATCCGAGGATCGACGAGAGGAACGAGTGGAGGTGGCTAAAACCGAGATACATTCCCTCTTCACCCTTAGGAGCTTGGAGTGAGAAGAACTCAAGGAATCGAGGCGAGATAAATGTCTCAGCAAGACCTTGGAACATGATACCCACGATCATCATAAGTGCCACAGGGTGCATTCCAAGGATGTTGACAGCAGGGTCAAGCAGATTTCCCGAAGCCATGCAGAGTGCCGATATTGGCATGATAAACATACCGATAGTCATTGACTTCAGCGCAGTGCTCTTGCTCATCAGCTGAGTCACGAAGTTCACAGTAAGCACTACAACTAGAGGGTTGACATTGGCATACCACGATGGAGCCGAGCTCTCACCCGCAAGGCGAAGCACGTACTTAGGCATAGTAGCGTAGAGTTGGTGTTGCACCATCCAGAAGCCAGTGATGATTAGAATCAACGTGATCAGACGTCCATTAGTACAGATCTTGATCAGCGCCTGCCAGATCTCACCAAAGCTCTTACCCTCGCCCTTAGTTTGCGAGCTCTTGTAGAAGAAGAATATCGCAAGCAGAGCAATAAATGTCATAGCTGCCGAGAAGTAGTTGAGTGTGATAAAGCCCTCATTTCCAAGAGCATCACGAAGAGGTTTCACGATAGTCTTTCCCGAGAATGCACCGACGTTAACCATGGCGTAGAAGATCGAGAAACCCTTGGCGCGGTTCGCCTCGTTGGTCTCCTTGGCTACTGTTCCTGTGATTACACTCTTGATGAATGAACCTCCGATGACGATGATAATCATAATTGGGATGATTCCGTAGCGCATACCGCTCTCGAGGAGTCCCGTGAAGTTGGTTACAGGGCCATACTCCACAAGTCCCGTTGACTCGAGGTAAGTAGGGTAGACTGCCAATCCAAGATATCCGACCGTAAGAAGTCCGAATGCAAGTAGCATCGCTGTGCGGAATCCGATTTTGTCGGCCAAAGCACCTGCGAATGTTGGAAGGAAGTAGAGTAGTGCCGAGAATCCACCAGCGATTGCAGCCGACTCGATGTCGTTGAATCCGATGATGCGGCTCAGGTAGAGGGTGATCACTACGAAGACTCCGTAATATGCAGCTCTCTCGAGTAGCTCAACGCTTGTCGCGACCCAAAAGGCTTTGCTAAATTTTGTTTTTACTGTTTCACTCATTATTTTTCGTTTATGTGGTTATTTCGACAACAAAGATAGTGATTTATGGGGTTATAGCAAGTTTCGATGGCTATTTTTATGGTTTAGACACATATAAACACAAAGGGCACCCTGATGGATGCCCTTTGTATTAGTAGTAGGAAAAATCCTATTTCTAATAACTGAATTACTTCTTGTCGAAGAACTCTTTGATGTCGTTGTTGTGAATGATACCCTCTTTGAAGGTGTATGCTCCAGTCTTATCCGACTTTACCATTTTGATGCACTTTGTAAACTGTTTACCTGCACCTGTTTTCAGTGTTGCAACTACTTTCTTTGCCATAACTCGCTAAAATTATTTAATTTCACGGTGTAAAGTTACCTTCTTCAAGAATGGGTTGTATTTTTTACGCTCCAAACGATCAGGTGTGTTTTTCTTGTTTTTTGTTGTGATGTAACGAGACATTCCCGCAACGCCACTCTCTCTTTGCTCAGTACACTCTAGGATGACCTGAACTCTGTTACCTTTTTTTGCCATTTTTTACTCTTAATTTAGTAAACCTTCTTAGGAGCAACTGCCTCACGTAGTGCAACAGCCAAACCTTTTTTGTTGATTGTTTTCATTCCGGCAGCTGTCACTTTAAGTGTGATCCAGCGACCCTCTTCTTCTGACCAGAAACGTTTAGTCTTCAAGTTTGGACTAAATGTGCGTTTGGTCTTGTGGTGTGAGTGAGAAACATTGTTACCCACCATTACCGCTTTACCTGTAATTTCGCAAACTTTCATTATACTTTAATTTTATTTTACCCCACAAAGGGAGCGCAAATATAATGATAATTTTTGAATTGACAAAGCATTGCTTCTAATTATCAACTAAATTTATAAAAGTTCAGCCTTTAAGAGCGAAATTGCAGTGGCTGTGGCACGTCCAATCACCTGCGAACGCTCCGATCCGCAATGCACGTGCACCGCGAAGGCTTTTGTTGGAGTGGCTACGCCGAACCACACTGTGCCGATTGGTTTCTCGTCACTGCCTCCCGTTGGGCCAGCTATGCCAGTTGTTGCGATCGCAAAATCAGCGCCCGAGATTTTTTGAACTCCCAACGCCATCTCCAAGGCAACCTGCTCACTTACAGCGCCATACTCGGCAAGAGTAGAGTGGTTTACCCCCAATATACTCTCCTTAGCCTGGTTGCTATAACTAACCACGCCACACTCGAAGTAGGCCGAAGCACCTGCCAAAGCGGTGAACTTGGCAGCAATATTTCCGCCCGTGCAGCTCTCGGCAACCGCTAAGGTCTGCTCACTTGCGATTAATTTCTCGTGCACCAACTCCTCGATTGATGCCGACTCGTAGCCCACGACATACTCTGGAATGATCTTCTCGAGGGCGGTGAAGGCAGCATTGATCTCCTCGCGCACATCGCTGCTCTCGATCTGGTAGGCCGATAGGCGGAGTCTTACGCGTCCGAAGCTCGGTAGGTAGGCCAGCTTAATGTAGTGGGGTAGTGCATCTTCCCACTTCTCGATGGTCTCGGCCAAGATCGATTCGGCAAGACCCGAGGTGATCATGGTGCGGTGTACATTCTCGCGAAGTGTGAAGTGCGATTTTAAGCGTGGTGTAACCTGGTTATCCATCAATTGCTTCATCTCGAAGGGCACGCCAGGTAGCGAGATCAACACATGACCATCGCGCTCGAACCACATTCCAGGAGCTGTTCCGTGGAGGTTAAAGATCGGTGTGCACGCCTCGGGCAACATCGCTTGACTCTGGTTGAGAGAGTTGAACTCGATTCCTCGCTTCTCGAGTATCCCTTTGATATGCTCCGTGACCTCTTCGTGGTGCACCATCTGGCAGTTGAAAATCGAGGCTATTGTCTGCTTTGTGATATCATCCTTAGTTGGGCCTAATCCTCCAGTCACCACAACTAGGTCGTGATTCTTAAGAGCTGTTTCGAGAGTTGAACTGATCTGCTCGGCCGAGTCACCAATCGAGATTTTTTCGCTGATTCTAAAGCCTATGCTGCTCAGAGATTTTGAGATATAGGCAGAGTTAGTGTCGACGATCTGCCCAATGAGTATCTCGTCGCCAATTGTAATAATAGATGAGTTCATGTTCGTATTATTTTTTTTGCGCCTTTTCGCCCTTAGAGATAAGCGATTGGCATATATTCTTTGCAAGGGCTGGACCCTCGAAAATAAATCCTGTGTAGAGTTGAACTAGCGAAGCGCCAGCCTCCAACATCTCCTTTACATGGTCGGGCGAAGACATACCACCCACGCCGATAATAGGGTACGCCCCTTCGGTCTTTGCATGGATATACTTCACCACCTCTAGAGCTCTTTGGCGCAGAGGTTCACCGCTGAGTCGACCTACTCCAATCTTGGTGATCGAACTTTGAGATGTTTTAAGATTGTTGCGCAAGCGAGTACCAGCGACCGCGACAATTCCATCGAGTGGAGTGTCGATCAAAACGCTGATTACCATATCGAGAACCTCGTCGGTGATATCGGGTGAGATCTTGACCATAATTGGGCGATACTCGCTCTGTCCTCTGCGGAACTCAAAGAGTGGCGCTAAGGTTGCCGAGAGTGTTTCGGCTGTGTAGTTCTTGGTGTCGAGTGCCGCGTTGTCCGATGTGATGTTGACCGTGAAGTAGTCGGAGTATTGATATAGCGTGCGGAAACTCTTCAAAAAATCTTGTGCTGCGAACTTCGGATTGGTATTCGAACCCACTCCGATATTGCAGCCCACCACGATGTCGCTATGCTTCTTGCGAAGATTCTCGATTGCATATTGCCAACCGCGATTCGCATTGCCGATTCTGTTGACTATCGCTCGATCCTTGGTGAGGCGAAAAACCCTTGGTCGTGGATTTCCCTCCTGCTCCTCGGGAGTGATTGTGCCGATCTCGACAAAGCCGAAACCGATCGAGGCAACCTCGTTTATAATGTCACCATTGCAGTCGAAACCTGCGGCAAGACCAATGGGATTGCGGAATTTTGTACCGAAAACCTCCCTCTCCAACTCAGGACTATCTGCCCGAAAGTTAGCCCGAAGTATCTTCTGACCATAAGGCAATCCCCCGACAAGGTGCAACAACCAAAGGGCTGTCGAGTGCGCATTGTCGATCGATAGCTTGAAGAGCAAGGGTTTAATTATTTTCTGATACATGGTCTGTTCTTAAAAAAGATACGCAAAGTTACGATAAATAAATGGGAAATTCAACTCTTTTAATATTGCATACCGCACAAAGCATTCATCCAGTTGCCCTTTGAGTGATTTATAGCTCTTTTAACCACTTTATATACTCCTCAGGCCACACTTCAGCTGCTGAACCTGTTTTGCGAGCTCCGAAGCCGTGACCTCCATTTGGGTATAGGTGCATGGTGGCTGGAATTTTTGCCTCTTTGAGGGCATAATAATAGAATATTGAGCTGTCGATGTAGTTGTGATCATCTTCGCTTTGGACGATAAAGGTTGGGGGAGTCTGTTCGCTAATGCTCACCTCTGGTGAGAGTTGAAAGTTTTCTCCAGAAAGATATGCAGGGTAGATCAGAGCGCAGAAATCTGGGCGGCAATTTGCCTTATCTGCTTGGTCGATTGCCTTATAACTACGCTCAGAACAGCAAGCCATAACCGAAAGGTGTGCTCCAGCCGAGAAGCCCATTACTCCAATCTGCCCATCGCGGATACCATACTCTTGGGCATTGGCTCTTAGCAAAGATATCGTGCGTTGCAGATCCTCGAGTGGCGCTTCGTGCTTCTCGCGATTTGCACGCCTTGGCACTCGATATTTTAGCAAAACGGCATCGAACCCATTAGCATTCAGCAGCTCACAAATTTCGCTACCCTCCTTGTTGTACGCCAATAAATTATACCCTCCGCCAGGGCATACAACCACCGTAAGATCCTTATCGTTAGGCTTCTCGGCTCGATACAGAGTAAATGTCGGAGTGCCAACATCGGTTTTGCGAAGCACCGCAATCTCTGGAGTAAGTGGCTTGTCGATGCTATCCTTTTCAATGTAAGTGGTAGGTTCAGAAAGATATCCCGATGGAAAAACTTCGATCTGTTGTGCCCAACTCTGCGACGCGAAAAGCAGCGACAAAGCAAGCGAGAAGGTGGTAGTTTTAAAGTTCATAATAGTGGTTTTAGTGCAAAAAAAAGTTGCCTTGAAAACTCAAGACAACTTATATAGTATTGAAAATAGCCTACTTCTTAACTTTTGGAGCCAAAATCATATTCATTTTCTTACCCTCTAACTTAGGCATAACCTCAACCTTAGCAAACTCCTCGAGGTCGGTGGCGAAACGAAGTAGAAGAATCTCTCCTTGCTCCTTAAAGACAATCGAACGTCCACGGAAGAATACATAAGCCTTAACCTTTGAACCCTCCTTAAGGAAGTTTTCAGCGTGTTTGAGCTTAAAGTTGTAATCGTGATCGTCGGTTTGTGGACCAAAACGAATCTCCTTAATTACGACCTTTGTCTGGTTGGCCTTCAGCTCCTTAGCCTTTTTCTTTTGTTGGTAAAGGTATTTAGAGTAGTCGGCAATACGACATACTGGTGGATCTGCCTTTGGAGAGATCTCGACAAGATCTAGCTCCATTTCGTCGGCAAGCTTAATCGCCTCACGAATTGGAAGTACTATTGGTTGTTCGATATTCTCACCAACGATACGAACTTGTGTTGCTGTAATCTCATCGTTGATACGATTGGGATTCTCTTTCTCTGGTAATCTGCCACCACGATTCCTTCCACCTGCTGGTTTTGGACGTGCTGTGTTTGCCGCATTATACGGTCTTGGTTGAAATGGTTTTGGTGCTGCTATAGCTTTGTCCTCCTAAAAATTAGTTAAACGTATGTTATATATTGTCTTACGCGACAAAGGTAAGACATTTTATTATTTATTACAAGCCTTTTCGTTACAAAAGAGTAAAAGTTACCCCCAATTAACCACCAGGGGTAACTTTCAACCTTAAATTTTAGCCTATTGCATCTTATTAGCCTCGATCTCCTCCTTAACAATGTTAGAGATATACGTGCTAAACTCCTCGATCGACATTTGACCCTTGTCGCCATCGCCTTGAGCACGTACAGAGACCAATCCATCGGCCTCCTCCTTCTCGCCTACGATAAGTAGGTAAGGGATTCTCTTGAGCTCATTGTCGCGGATCTTACGTCCGATCTTCTCGTTTCTGTCGTCAACCTGCGTGCGAACGTCGTTGCTGTTAAGCGTTGCTGCAACTCTCTCGGCATAGTCGTTATACTTCTCCGAAATTGGGAGGATTACAACTTGGTCTGGTGACAACCACAATGGGAACTTACCACCAGTGTGCTCCAATAATACTGCCACAAATCGCTCCATCGAACCAAATGGTGCACGGTGGATCATAATTGGGCGGTGAAGCTTGTCGTCAGAACCTTTGTAAGTCAAATCGAAACGCTCTGGAAGGTTGTAATCAACTTGGATTGTACCCAACTGCCACTTACGACCAATAGCATCCTTGACCATAAAGTCGAGCTTAGGACCGTAGAATGCAGCCTCGCCATACTCCACAATTGTGTTCAAACCCTTTTCGGCCGATGCTTGGATGATAGCGCTCTCTGCCTTCTCCCAATTCTCGTCAGTTCCAATATACTTAGTTGTATTGTTTGGATCGCGAAGAGAAATTTGAGCTGTGTAGTTATCGAACTTCAATGTCTTGAAGATATATAAGACTATATCAATCACGCGCTTGAACTCCTCCAACAATTGGTCAGGACGAACAAACAAGTGAGCATCATCTTGGGTAAATCCACGTACACGAGTCAATCCGTGAAGCTCACCAGTCTGCTCATAACGGTAAACCGTACCGAACTCAGCTAGGCGAACAGGAAGATCTTTGTAAGAGCGAGGTTTCACCTTATAAATCTCACAGTGGTGAGGGCAGTTCATTGGTTTAAGCAAGAACTCCTCATTCTCGTCTGGCGTGTGAATTGGTTGGAATGAATCCTTACCATATTTTGCGTAGTGACCCGAAGTTACATACAACTCCTTGTTACCGATGTGTGGAGTGATAACTTGTTGATATCCACCCTCACGTTGCACGTTGCGCAAGAAATTCTCCAAACGCTCACGCAATGCAGCACCCTTTGGCAACCACAATGGCAAACCTTGGCCTACGCGTTGCGAGAATGCGAAAAGCTCCAACTCCTTACCCAATTTACGGTGGTCACGTTTCTTAGCCTCCTCCATCATCGCTAGGTACTCATCTAGCATAGATTTTTTAGGGAATGTGATTCCGTAAACGCGAGTCAACATCTTGTTGTTCTCGTTTCCGCGCCAGTAAGCTCCAGCAACCGAGGTTAGTTTAATAGCTTTGATTCCCGCAGTTGTAGGGATATGTGGTCCACGACATAGGTCGGTGAAATTTCCATTGGTGTAGTAGGTGATTGTGCCATCCTCCAAATCGTTGATAAGCTCAACCTTATACTCCTCGCCCATTTTAGAGAAGTGCTTCAAAGCATCTTCTTTCGATACATCCGTACGGATAAGTTGCTCTTTCTGGCGAGCTAATTCCAACATCTTCGCCTCGATTTTCACAAGGTCCGACTCTGTAATTGGTGTTGGAGAATCAACATCGTAGTAGAATCCACTCTCGACAGCTGGTCCGATACCGAACTTGATACCTGGATAGATCTCTTGAAGAGCCTCTGCCAAAAGGTGAGACGATGTGTGCCAAAATGCGTGCTTACCCTCATCGTCATCCCACTTGAAGAATTTGATTGAGGCATCCTCATTTATTGGACGTGTCATGTCGACAACCTCGTCATTAACCGATGCCGCTAGGCAATCTGAAGCCAAACGAGGGCTGATGCTCTCGGCTACCTGGAAGGCAGTTGTTCCCGCTGCAAACTCACGGATGTTTCCGTCGGGAAATGTAACTTTAATCATAATTTTTGCTTTTTATTTTAAATTTTACCCTCGTCGACCCTTCCACAATTACGAGACGGAATAGATCTAGGAGGAGTGTTTTTTCGTTTTCTAATGGTGATCGTGGTGGTTGTGGTGACGTAGATCCTTTAGCGACATATCGCGGTGTGATTTCTCACGCTCGGCACGTTGCAAAGGGTTTGCGTGAGCCTTGAAGTGTGCCCTGCGATTACGCACGATGTCGATTGCCATATAGAGTGCATTGCGCATAGAATCAGGAGAAGCAACTCCCTTACCAGCAATGTCATACGCCACACCATGATCTGGCGAAGTGCGAACAGCCAAAAGACCCGCTGTGAAGTTGACACCCTCTGGTGAAAGTGTTTTGAATGGGATCAACCCTTGATCGTGATACATCGCCAAAATCGCGTCATAATTCTTGTATGACGAAGCTGCGAAGAAGCCATCAGCGGCAAAAGGGCCAAACGCCAACACGCCACTCTGGAATGCCTCCACGATAGCAGGTTGTAAAATGTTGATCTCTTCGTCACCCAACATTCCACCCTCACCAGCGTGAGGATTTAGCGCCAAAACAGCGATACGAGGCTCGATAACTCCGAAATCTTTTTTGAGTGATGAGCGCAAGTTGTTGAGATCCTTGATGATCTTCTCTTGGGTGATCGCCTCGCCAATCTTGCTTAGAGCCAGGTGCTTGGTGACCAATCCAACGCGCAAAATATCGCTACACATCATCATCATCGACTCTCCCTCGAATTGCGCTGCCATATACTCGGTGTGCCCTGTGAAGCTAAAAGCCTCGCTCTGAACACTCTCCTTGTTGAATGGAGCTGTTACAATGGCGTCGATCACGCCTGATTTAAGCTCCTCGGCAGCTCTCTCCAATGCGTCGATTGCCGCTTTTCCTGCCTCAGGCGAAGCTACTCCAGGGGTAACTGTGATCGAAGCATCACCGCACTCGACCAAGTTGATCTTATCTTGACGTGCCTCGCGAGCCGAAGGCACAACGTTGAAGGAAACAGGATCGGTAGAGATCAATTTTTTGTACTGCTCAGCGATCTTTGACGAGCCGTAAATAACTGGTGTGCAAAGCTCTGCGATTCTTACATCTGAAAATATTTTAAGTATAAGCTCCCAACCGATACCGTTAGTATCGCCTTGAGTAATGCCTATTTTAAGTCTGTTATCTGCCATAAATTTTAAATTTCAATCGACGAATATACGAATTTTTTTTAGATTAATTGCTTTTCTTTTACTAAAAATACTCCTCGCGATAATCGTAGTTGTTGCGAATATGTTCGAAAAGCGGAGCATTAGACTTCAAAAACGAGCTTTGGGACTCTATATCAAAGTATTTGCCGATGGTCGTTTGTAGCTCCTCCCAGCTTATTTCACGAGGCTCGACTTGCGGAACTTCGCTGCGCCAAGAAGTCAAAGGCAACCCAAGCGCCTGAGCGATGCTCCTCACGGCCATCATCGTTGCATTCGCCTTACCTTGAAGTGAATAGCCAGCTACGTGAGGCGTTGCAAATAGAGCCTTCTCGAGTGCCTCACCATTCAATTCAGGCTCCGATTCCCACACATCCATCACAAATGGATTCCCTGCACGAAGTATCGCCTCGGTAGAGACAACCTCACCACGCGAGGAGTTAATAATGGTGCAATGAGGGGCAATAACCTCAAGCGACTCAGGGTCGATCATATGCCGAGTCGATGAGTCGAGTGGAACATGAAAAGTAATCAAATCCGACTGCGCCGCAAGCTGCTCGAACGGGACAAAATCACCTCCCTCTTTTGCTTGTCGCGGAGGATCGCACGAGAGAACCTTAAATCCCCACAACGCAGCATACCGAGCCACCAAACTCCCGACATTGCCAAGGCCAACAACCCCCAAAGTTTTCTGCTTAGGTGACCATCCACCCTTTTTCGAGAGTTGCACCAACACAGCTCCAATCCACTGAAGCACAGCACGAGCGTTGCATCCAGCAGCCGACGAGACTTCGATTCCCCTCTTGCGGCAATACTCTAAATCAATATGATCGAAGCCAATAGTGGCAGTGGCAATATGACGCACCGAGCTCCCCTCCAATAGCTCCCTATTGCAGTGGGTACGTGTGCGAATTAGAAGTGCATCAGCACCATCAATCCTCTGGCGTGTAAAGGCATCAGCCTCGAGATACTCTACGCAGCAATATGGTTCAAAGACCCCTTTGACAAAAGGTATTGCGCTGTCGATTACTATTTTCAATTCTAGACTTTTTCAAATTCTTGCGACAAATATACGACTTTCGATTCTAAGTTAGAACACTTTCGTATTTATTTTACTACATTTGCACCATTAAATATATGTATAATTATGGATATAGAAAATTTTGATCCTAATGGTGTAGGCATCGATAATGGAGCCTACTTCTCAATGCCATTTTCTATAGAGCAAGCCAAATTGGTTTTGGTCTCTGCGCCGTGGGATGTCACAGTCTCTTATGCTCAGGGGACTGCTATTGCTCCCGATGCAATTATCGAGGCTTCGATGCAGCTCGATTTCTACGACTCATCAGCCCCCGATGCTTGGCGCGCAGGAATTGCGACAGCCGAGATCGACTACACGATCCTCGAGGTGTCACAACGCCTTCGTCACGATGCTCGCAAGGTGATCGACCACTTGGAGGAGGGTGGCGACCTGAGCAATGAACACGTTCAGCGCCATTTGAAACGAGTAAATTCAGCGTGTCATGCGCTAAATGAAAATATTTATAAGCAGTGTCGCGAGCTTCTAGCCAAAGATAAATTGGTGGGGCTAGTTGGTGGAGATCACTCGACACCATACGGAGCGATCAAGGCCTTGAGCGAGGTGCATTCAAAATTTGGAATTCTGCACATTGATGCCCATTGCGATCTGCGCGAGGCATACGAAGGCTTTGAATTCTCGCACGCCTCGATAATGTATAACCTCCTGCGTGACTTCGAGCAAGTTGAGCAGATTGTCCAAGTTGGAGTTCGTGACTATTGTGACGATGAATTGGCCTTAGCAACTTCCTCTGATAGGGTAACCTCGTTCGACGATTACGCCCTTGCAAAGGCTCGTTTCACAGGTCGACCGTGGAGAGAGCAGTGCTTAGAGATCGTGGAAAAACTCCCTAAGGAGGTCTACATAAGTTTCGATATCGACGGCCTTTCGATGAGCTATTGCCCAAACACTGGCACACCAGTGAGTGGCGGAATGAGCTTTAACGAGGCGCTCTATCTTTTGGAATGTGTCACAGAGTCGGGACGAAAAATTATTGGGTTCGACTTGGTGGAGGTCGCTCCAAACCCAAAACAGAGAATTGATGCAATTGTTGGCGCACGAATGTTGTTTAAACTTTGTGGCCAAACTTTGAAGTCAAACAGATAAATGAAAAGAGAAAAATGAGATATATTTCAAAATTTAGTTGGGTTCGCTATCGCTATAACTTTGGCGAGCGAAGTAGAAGCCTACTCAAAGAGCCATGGGCTGGCGGAGTAGTGCTTGTTTTATGTGTACTTATTGCCCTTCTCCTCGCTAATGTCGAGGCTACACGCGAGTGGTATCATGCGATCCTTTCGGCGCACTTGTCGTTTAATATAACCTCGCACGAGGGTTTCAACCTCACCTTCCCGCAAGATCTCACCGTTGAGAAGTTTATCAACGATGGTCTGATGGTGATCTTCTTCTTCGGAGTGGGTCTCGAGATCAAGCGCGAGGTAACCTCGGGTCAACTATCCTCGTTCCGCCGAGCTCTGCTTCCCGTTATCGCGGCCGTAGGTGGTATGGTTGTGCCAGCTATCTTCTACACCTTTTTTAATAATGGAGCTGCTACCGCTGGCGGTTGGGGTATTCCGATGGCAACCGATATCGCCTTTGCAATCGGTATTATGTCGATCCTTGGCGATCGAGTTTCGCTCTCGCTCAAGATCTTCCTTACGGCTTTGGCTATTGCCGATGACCTGGGTGCTATTGTCGTGATTGCAGTCTTCTATGGTGGCGCTTTGAATTGGGGCTGCTTGATTATCGCCGCTGTGCTTATGGTGCTGATCTACTTTATGGGTCGCTTGGGTGAACGTCGTTTGCTCTACTACTTGATCCCCGCTATTGTTGTTTGGTCGTTGTTCTACTACTCGGGAATCCACGCAACACTCTCGGGAGTGATTATGGCGATCTTGGTGCCAACAGCGCCTCGCTACACCAAGCTTCACCTTTTGCGACAATCCGAAAGGCTCGAGGCCAATATCGTCAAGGCTGCCAATGAGGATGATGAGCATGAATATAACTCTCAGCTGATGCAAATGGGTAAACTCTCGTTCGGCTCGGTGGGCATGAGTCACTTCCTCGAGGAGCTTCTTGCGCCATATATCACCTTTGTGATTCTTCCGATCTTCGCACTTGCCAATGCCGGTGTTGTGATCAACTTCAATGACCTTAACATCTTTGCCTCGAGCCCCGATGGCGGTTCGATCGGAATGGGAATCTTCTATGGTCTGGTGCTTGGAAAACCTATCGGAATCTTTGCTGCTAGCTGGCTCGCAATTAAGCTCAAGCTGGCTGAAAGGCCTCAGGGAGCTACTTGGAGCATGATTTTTGCTGTGGCTTGCTTGGGTGGCATCGGCTTTACAATGTCGATCTTTGTCGACACCTTGGCCTTTGGTGCCGTGAGTGAGCACTTCGTGGATCAAGGAAAAATCGCAATTCTATTTGGCTCGCTTGCTTCGGCTCTGTTGGGCGTTCTATTAATAAACCTATTTTCAAAACCTACCGCAAATGAATAGACTAATTTTCTCAGCTCTTGTAGCTACCACACTTCTGATTTCGTGCAGCCAAAAGCCGAAAACACCTGTTGCACAGCTCGCTACGGAGACTGACTCTTTGGCCTATGTTATTGGAGTTAGCATCGCCGACAACCTTATGGCGATGGATTCGACAATCAATATCGCTGCTGTGTGTCGCGCTATCACCGAGCAAACTTCGGCAAAATCGAAGCCGCTTCTTTCGCGCGATCAAGCTCGTGAGTACTACCTTCGTTATATCACCTTTGTAGAGCCTGAGCGTAAGCGTGGCTACGAGGAGCAATATCTCGAGGATTTGGTTAAGACTAATCGCGACTACACCCGCTCGAATAGTGGCCTGACATACAACATCACCACCATTGGCGATGAGGAGTTTACGCCACGACGTGTAAATGACCTTGTAAAGATGCGCTACACGGTGAGCCGCATGGATGGTGAGGAGATCTTCTCGTCATATGCCCAGGGTGATACCCTCTCAATGGCTCTTAAGGAGTTGCTGCCAGGTGTGCAGGAGAGCGTGAAGATGATCGGAAAGGGTGGAAAGGTGAATGCATGGATCCCTTCGAAGCTCGCGTATGGCGAAGATGGTGACCCAACTATTGATATCGAGCCATTCGAAACTCTCTACTTCGAGATGGAGCTTATTGATATGGTTGTCAATGGCGCTCGATAGAGACAGTTAAAAAACGAAGCCGACTATTAGTCGGCTTCGTTTTTTTTTAGTAGCGGTAGTGCTCAGCTTTATATGGGCCCTCCTTAGCAACTCCCAAGTACTCGGCTTGATCGTCCGAAAGGATCGTTAGCTCAACACCTAGGTTCGCCAAGTGGAGTCGTGCGACCTCCTCGTCAAGCTCTTTAGGCAAGCGATATACTCCCACCTCGAACTCTTTCGACCAAAGCTCAATCTGTGCCAAAGTTTGGTTAGTGAACGAATTACTCATCACAAACGATGGGTGGCCTGTAGCGCAACCTAAGTTCACTAGGCGACCTTCGGCAAGGATAAAGATCGAGTGACCATCAGCGAAAGTATACTTGTCAACTTGTGGCTTTACAGTGTTCTTCACTGCATCCGAAGCATCCAACTGAGCCATTTGAATCTCATTGTCGAAGTGACCGATATTACAAACAATAGCCTGATCCTTCATCTTAACCATATGCTCAAAGGTGATGATATCCTTGTTTCCAGTGCAAGTCACAAAGATATTTGCCTCAGAGAGTGCATTCTCCACGCTTTTTACCTCGAAACCCTCCATTGCAGCTTGCAAAGCACAAATTGGGTCGATCTCGGTAACAATCACGCGAGCACCGTACGAACGCATAGAGTGTGCGCAGCCCTTACCTACGTCGCCATAGCCGCAAACTACGACCACCTTACCTGCGATCATCACATCCGTTGCGCGTTTGATACCATCGGCTAGCGACTCTCGGCAACCATATAGGTTATCGAATTTCGATTTGGTACAAGAGTCATTAACGTTGATCGCTGGGAACAACAACTCGCCAGCCTCCAACATCTGATAGAGACGGTGAACTCCCGTTGTAGTCTCCTCGCTAACACCTTTACACTCGGCAACTGTGCGGTGCCACTTGGTGTTATCCTCGGCTAGTAGTGTGCGCAAAGTGTCAAGAATTACGCTCTCCTCGTATGATGAAGCTTCATAATCAAGCGACTCGGCCTTGATCTCCGCTTGGTGACCCTTGTGGATCAAAAGCGTAGCATCGCCACCATCGTCAACGATCAAGTTTGGACCTTTGCCACCTGGGAACGAAAGTGCCATGGCTGTACACCACCAATACTCAGGCAAAGATTCGCCCTTCCATGCAAAAACAGGCACTCCAGTAGCGGCAATAGCTGCTGCAGCGTGGTCCTGCGTCGAGAAGATATTGCATGAACACCAACGAACGTCAGCACCCAACTCAACCAATGTTTCGATAAGAACAGCTGTTTGGATAGTCATATGCAACGAGCCCATAACGCGTACTCCAGCCAATGGCTTTGCAGCGCCATACTTAGCTCTTACGGCCATCAAACCAGGCATCTCATGCTCGGCAATCTCAATCTCTTTTCGCCCCCAATCGCTTAGCGAAATATCTGCTACTTTGTAGGGGATTGATAAATCAATGTACATAATTTTGTTTTATTTAAGTTTTCTAATTTTCTCTATATCTGCCTCGATTTGGCATTTTAGTTCGTCGAGAGTTGCGAAACGCTTCTCATCGCGTATCTTTTCGTGTAGTTGGATTGCAATCTTTTGACCATATAAGTCGCCTTGAAAATCTAGGATATGACACTCCAAACCCCTCTCGGCGGCTCCCACAGTGGGTTTTACTCCTACATTCGAAACCCCTTGATACTCCTTACCGTTGACCCTGATAGTGGTGCAATAGACACCATTTTCAATCTCGATATCCTCAGACAAAGCGATATTGGCTGTCGGAAATCCAATCTTTCGGCCTAAACTTCTGCCTGAAATTACCTCTGCTTTAATTAGCATATTTACTATACTTTTCTCTTTTTTAGGCGAGCCAAAGGAGTTTGTGAGCCAATAGTGCGCATACCAATTTCAACTAAAAGTTCGCTATTTTTTGGAATTAGAATATCAATTCGCGATCCAAATTTGATAAAGCCCGAAACGCTATTTTGCTCAACGTGGTGACCCTCCTCCATATACGAAATTATTCTGCGAGCCACAAGTCCTGCAACTTGGCGGAATAATATCTCAGTGCCATTATCCATCCTCACAACTGTTGTCGTTCGCTCATTCTCGGTCGATGATTTTGGGTGCCAAGCAACCAAGAAACGCCCATGGTGGTGTTTGAAGTACTCCACAACTCCCGCCACAGGAACCCAATTCATATGGACGTTGGTAACCGACATAAAGATCGAAATTTGCATCATCTCACGCTTTAGGTACTCATCCTCCCAAACAACCTCGGTAACCACAACTGTACCATCGCAAGGAGCAAAAACAAGATCCTCGTCGTGGATACGTACACGTCGCGGTTCGCGGAAAAATGCAACAATAAAGAACCAAAATGCTGCTAGGAGTAGTGTCCCAAACCCTAGTAGCATGGTTTGAGTAGGTTGTAGCATATTGTAAAAAATTAACCACAACAGGAAGCAGATAACACCAGCCACACCTATAATCCGATAACCCTCTTTATTTATTCTCATAATTGTTATATTAAATCAAGCACTTGAAGCAAAAATAAGTAGGCGTAAACCACTGGTGTTGACATAAATAGCGCATCGAAACGATCTAGCCAACCACCATGACCTGGAATGATATTTCCTGAATCCTTGATCTCAACCGAACGTTTAAACATCGACTCAACCAAGTCGCCTAACACACCCGAAACAGCCGCGATAACAGCCATTCCACCCCAAACAAAGTAATTTTGGTCGAGGTGACAAGCCAATGCAACACCTATAACAGTTGCCGCGATAACGCCTCCGAAGAAACCCTCCCATGACTTCTTGGGTGAGATACGTGGTGACATCACGTGACGACCGAAAGTTATACCTACGATATATGCGAAGGTGTCGTTAGCCCAAATAATCACAATGTAGGCGATCATCAAAATCGAGTTCCATTCACCCCCACCAAGCAATACCGCCACATTGCAGAGCAACATCGTCGGAATAGCTACGTAGATAAGCGCAAGCAGAGTCGATCCAATATTGGCAATAGGTGTCTTTGAGCCCGAGAAGAGCTCAGCGACAAACATTGCAGGGATAGTGAGGATAAAGATCACCTCAAAAATCTTGATCAGTGAACCACCAAAGAAGATGTGATCGTAGTTTAGAGCAAAGAGGATAACACTGCTCACAAGTCCTAAAACATTGTGAGTCTGATACCCATGTAGCTTATTCATACGATTAAACTCCAAAGTGCCACCAATGATAATGGCCAACAATAGAAGGCCAAAACCATAGACGCCACTTAGAATAGCTCCAATCACGGTCACCACAAAGAGCAGACCATATACACCTCGCAGAATCAAGTTACTGCGATTATCTCTTAATTTCATTTATTTTAGCACCTGGTTAGGGTTAGGTTTTATATCTTAATTTTGCAAATAAATTTGCGTTGTTACTCTTGGCTCTCCTCCGAGGCTTTTAGCTCATCGGCTTTAGCTGTCGCTTCGGCATCCTTTAGGATATCCTTCTTGCGACGACCAAAGATTCTCTCGACATCTTCGGTAAAGACAACTTCTCGCTCTAGGAGCAATTCGGCGAGCTGCTTCAACCCCTCAGAGTGAGTAGACAACACCTCTTGAGCCATTGCATATGCTCTCTCCAAAATCGCTTTTGCCTCGTGGTCAATCTCTTGAGCCGTTAACTCAGAGTATGGTTTTACGAAGCCCATGTCGCTCTGTCCGCTCGAGTCGTAGTAGCTGATGTTACCCACTTTTTTGCCCATACCGTAGTATGCGACCATTGCGTAGGCTTGCTTTGTAGCTCGCTCCAAATCGTTAAGCGCACCAGTTGAGATCTCACCAAATGTAAATTGCTCGGATACTCTACCACCCAACAGCGATGCCATCTCGTCCATCATCTGCTCGGTGGTTGTAATTTGACGCTCCTCTGGCAAGTACCATGCTGCACCCAACGCCTTTCCGCGAGGGATGATGGTGACTTTGATCAGAGGACTTGCGTTCTCCAACAACCAACTTACCGTCGCGTGACCCGCCTCGTGATAGGCGATTCTGCGCTTCTCTTCTTGGGTCATAATCTTATTTTTGCGCTCCAAGCCACCGATGATACGATCCACCGCCGCCAAGAAATCCTCCTTGCCAACGAATGGTTTGTCGTGACGTGCAGCGATAAGAGCCGCCTCGTTACAAACGTTCGCGATATCGGCACCCGAGAAACCTGGGGTCTGTTTCGCTAGGAACTCGCGGTCGATATTTGGATCCAACTTCAACGCACGAAGGTGAACATTGAAGATCTCCTCACGCTCTTTTACATCTGGCAAACCCACCTCGATTTGACGATCGAAACGTCCCGCACGCATAAGCGCCTTATCCAAAATATCCGAGCGGTTGGTAGCTGCCAAAACAATCACACCTGTGTTTGTTTGGAAACCATCCATCTCGGTAAGTAGTTGATTAAGAGTGTTTTCACGCTCATCATTGCCCGAGAAACCTGCATTCTTACCTCTAGCTCGACCGATAGCATCGATCTCATCGATAAAGAGAATACATGGTGCCTTTTGCTTAGCCTGCTCAAACAAGTCACGCACGCGCGAAGCTCCAACACCTACGAACATCTCCACGAAGTCTGAACCCGAAATCGAGAGGAATGGAACATCCGCCTCACCCGCTACGGCCTTAGCCAATAGGGTCTTACCAGTACCTGGAGGGCCTGCCAAAAGAGCTCCCTTAGGGATCTTAGCACCCAACTCGATATACTTATCTGCCTTTTTCAAGAAGTCGACGATCTCCATGATTTCGACCTTCGCCTCCTCTAATCCAGCCACATCCTTGAATGTGATCTTCTTGTTATTTCCCTTGTCAAAGACTTGAGCTTTAGCCTTACCGACATTCATAATGTTGCCACCAGCACCGCCAGCACCTCTCGACATACGGCGCATGATAAAGATCCAAACTCCGATGATTAGGATCCATGGAAGGAAGTTGATGATCATATCCTCCCATCCGCCATTGCGAGTCTCGTAGCTCACAGGAACTACTTGCAAGTAACTCTGCTCAGCGATTTTGAGATCCTCACGGAACGAATCAACTGAACCGATATTGAAGAAAAGCTGCATTCCCGTTTTTGGGATATTCTGAAGTTGTGTATCTCCAGACTCCTCAGAACGATATTTTTCGATTGCCGCTTGTGTGAGGTATACCTCCGCCACATCGCGATTGACCACGGTAATCTTCGAAACTTCTCCCTCCTGGATCATCGCCTCGACGGCTGTCCAGTCGCTTTTAACAGGACTACTATCCTCCATTGCGAAGAAGTAGTAGACGATCATAAAGAATCCAATCAGAAGAAAGAACCACGTCCATGATGGTTGTGGTAGCTTCATGTTTGAACTCTTTTTGTTTTTTATTTCTGCCATAAATTTTTATAATTCATATTCATACTTTGTAAGTGGCGCATCAGACCAAAGCTCCTCTAGCTGGTAGAAATCGCGCAACTCAGTTTGGAAGATATGCACAACGACGTCGACATAATCCATCGCCACCCAAAGGGCAGTTTGACGACCCTCGACACGCCATACCTTTTGACCCAACTTCTCGATCATCGCCTCCTCAATTCCGCTAGAGATAGCGTCAACTTGAGTGGTTGAATCGGCGTTACAAACAATAAAATGTGATGTGATAGCTCCATCGAAACCATCAAGATCTAGTGATACAATATTCTTACCCTTTTTATCTTGAATAGCTCCAACGATAGTTTCAATCATTTTTTCCATAGTGTTACCTCTTATATTTTATATAGTAAATTAATCCCACAAAGATAGATAAAAGTAATGAGAATCTTACGCTTTGTGGCGACAATAAGTTGTTATTTACTCTCTACACACTCTAATATGGTGGTATTCAGGGCATTAATAATCGAATTTTTAACATATGTGCGACGTACCGCAACGGCAATTTTGCGCGATGTAGCACCCTTGGCCAATGTCTTTACGCGAGAAAGATGTTCGCGAGGGATATAGTCGATGGCAAGTTCAGGGATAATCGTAAGGCAGTGCGTGCAGTTAACAATTCGCATAAGTGTGTCGATCGAACCAGACACGAACGAGTAGTGCGAAGGGATACTTCGCTTAGCCATACAGAGTTCGATAACTTGATCGCGCATGCAGTTTCCGCTGCTCAGAAGAACCAAATCCTTGAGGTTGATATCCTCGATGCGGATGTTCGAACGCTCATACAAAGGATTCTCGGGTGAGACGTAGGCGTAAAATTTATCGTTAAAGAGTTCATGCTCGATGATGCCATCGCCACACGTCCCTCCAGCCACCAACGCAGCGTCTATCTTGTCACGCTTCAGTGCGTCGATAATGTCGGCCGTAACCATATCGCACACCTCCAACTCAATTTTTGGAAAGTGGCTCACGAAAGTTGGGATAAAGCGGTGAAGTAGGTATGGCGAAATGGTTGGGATAACGCCCAAACGCAATTTTCCCGAGATCTCCGATTTATGCTCATCGACTGCCTCCTTGATATTGTTGTAGGCCATCAGCGTTTGACGAGCCTGCTCGATCACAACCTCACCAACCTCGGTTGGGATAACTGGCTTCTTGCTTCGATCCAAAAGAACCACGCCTAACTCCTCCTCCAAAGTCTTAATCTGCATACTTAGCGAGGGTTGCGTGACGAAACAAATGTCGGCTGCTCTCGAGAAACTTCCGCAATTTGCCACAGCCAAAAGGTATTCTAATTGTACTATTGTCATATTAAATTCTTATTACACTGCGTAAAGGTATAAATTATATTTATAATATGCAACAATTTTTAGGCTCGCGCACTCTTTTTTTATATCTTTGCCGACAAAATAACATTATAATAAAATATGGAAACAGTACTCAGCGGAATTCGCCCAACGGGACAATTACACTTAGGAAACTATTTTGGTGCACTAAAGAACTTTACAAAGATGCAACACGATGCGTCATGCTTCTTCTTTATTGCTGACTATCACGCACTTACAACGCATCCAGATCCGAAACTACTTCACACAAATATTCGTAACGTTCTCGCGGAGTATCTTGCTGCAGGACTCGATCCAAATGTGGCATCAATCTACGTACAGAGCGACGTGCCTCAAGTGACCGAACTCTCGACGCTTCTTTCGATGCACGCCTACCTTGGTGAGTTGGAGCGCACGGTGTCGTTCAAGGATAAGGCTCGCAAGAACCCAAACAACGTCAATGCAGGTCTTCTTTGCTACCCAGTTTTGATGGCTGCCGATATCTTGTTGCACCGCGCAGCAAAGGTTCCTGTGGGTAAGGATCAAGAGCAACACTTGGAGATCACTCGCGTTTTGGCGCGTCGATTCAACTCGATCTATGGCGTTGAGTTCTTCCCAGAGTGCGAGGCTTACAACTTTGGTGAGCAGACAGTTAAAGTTCCTGGATTGGATGGTTCGGGCAAGATGGGTAAGAGTGAGGGTAACTGCTTGTACCTTTCAGATTCTGATGCTGTAATCCGCAAAAAAGTGATGAAAGCAACAACCGATTCTGGCCCAACCGAGCCAAATTCACCTATCTCGGAGCCAGTTCAAAATATTTTCTCGATCATGGAACTAGTCTCAGAGCAATCGACTATCGAGTACTTCAAGGATAAATATGCATCGTGTGAGATCCGCTACGGAGACCTTAAAAAGCAACTTGCAGAAGATATCATCACAACCGTTTCGCCAATTCGCGAGAAGATCGAGGATATCTACAACAATGAGAAGTATCTTCACGAGGTGACAGCCTCAGGAGCCGAGAAAGCTCGCAAGAGTGCAGACGAGACTGTGCGTCAAGTGCGCGAGATTATGGGTATTTACTCATTCTAACAGCCGATGTTTCATAGATACGAACGTATATATACTTGGGTTATAAAGCTCTCTCGTAGGCTTACCGAGAGACAAATGATGATGGTTTTGGCCATGATCGTTGGTCTTTTGGCGGGTTTTGCCACATACTTTTTCGAGATTTTGCTTCACACTATCAAAGAGGTATTGGTCAATTGGCGACCAAACGATGAGTCGAATATCCTCTACTTATTCTATCCTATTATAGGTATTATCTTGGTGACGCTATTCGTGAAGTATTTTGTGCGCGATAATATCTCGGAGGGTGTGACCCGTGTACTTTACGCCATTTCGCGTAAGGGCTCGAGCATTAAAAGTCACAACAACTGGACAAGTGTCGCAGCTTCGGCAACCACGCTAGGTTTTGGTGGATCGGTAGGTCCCGAGGCGCCGATCGTTCTTACGGGAGCTTCGATTGGCTCGAACGTGGGTAAGTTGGCTCGATTGAATTACAAAAATACCACGCTGATGTTGTGTTGCGGTGCGGGTGCTGCTTTGGCTGCCATCTTCAAAGCGCCTATCACGGGTGTGCTTTTTGTGTTGGAGATCTTGATGCTCGACATCACCGTGGGTTCGGTTATTCCGCTGCTTATCGCCTCGGTCACAGCGACTACTTTGGCCATTATGCTACGCGGTTTCGATCCGATCTTGGCCGTTACTCTTTCGCCTGCCGATAGTTTTAATCTCTCGGAGATACCTATATTTATACTCTTGGGTGTTATCTGCGGATTGATGGGCTATTACCTCACCAATATCAACGAAAAGGTGGGCGAGTTATACAAAAAACTCGATTCACAATATAAGAAATGGATTGTCGGAGGTGTTATCATCGGACTTTTGATCTATATCTTCCCGCCACTCTATGGTGAAGGATACGAGGGAATCACCGCGCTGATGAATGGTCGACCTGATAAGTTGTTCGATAATTCGCTATTCTACGCCTATCGAGGTGTCGATTGGGTTGTGATCCTCTTTGTTTTGGCGACTATGCTCTTCAAGGTTATCGCGATGGCTTCGACCACTGCTGCCGGTGGTGTTGGAGGAACCTTCGCACCATCGCTATTCTTGGGTGCCTTCTCGGGTGCTTTTGTCGCTTTGCTATTTAACTCTGCTTTCGAGTGGGAGCTATCGGTTGTCTCGTTTACGCTTGTCGGAATGGCTGGCGTGATGTCGGGCGTAATGAATGCTCCACTTACTTCGATCTTCCTTATCGCGGAGTTGTCGGGAGGTTACGAGCTATTTATTCCGCTGATGATCGTGGCGGCAATCTCGTTCGCTATCAACTACTACTTCGAGCCTGAGTCTATCTACACCAAGCCACTAAGCAAATCGGGTGAATTATTGACTCACGATAAGGATCGCTCAACGCTGGTTTTCCTAAGCCTCGACAAGCTAATGGAGACCGACTTTGTGGTGATCAAGCGCTTCTACACTCTTGGCGATTTGGTTAAAATCATCTCGACTGGCAAGCGCAATATCTTCCCTGTTGTCGACGACTTTGGCAAGCTGATGGGCGTTGTTCAATTGGATGATATTCGCGAGGATATGTTCAAGGCTGAGCACTATAACTCGTCGATCCTGAGATATATGATTCAACCTGCCGACAAGATCCTGGAGCATGAGCAGATAAATAGCATTCTAACTCGCTTCGAGCAGAATAAGACGTGGATGTTGCCAGTAATTAGTAAGGATAACACCTACCTAGGCTTTATCTCGAAATCGAGAATCTTGGCTTCGTATCGCGAACATCTGATCAAAATTTCACAATAGATATGAGGAAGATACTTAATTCGGAACTTGCTCGACCATCGGCCGAGGAGTTTGCTTCCCTCGAGAAGATGCCCGTTATGGTGGTGCTCGACAATATCCGCTCGCTTCAAAACGTCGGATCATTCTTCCGCACGGGTGATGCGTTTGCTATTAAGGGCATTTCGCTTTGTGGAATCACCGCAACGCCTCCAAATCGCGATATTCATAAGACGGCACTCGGGGCTGAGATGACAATCAACTGGACCTACTTCAAGACAACTGCCGAGTGTATCGAGCAGCTTAAGACTGAGGGGTACACGATCATCTCGATCGAGCAGGTCGAGGGGAGTGTGATGCTCGATCAATTCTCAATAGAGAAGGGTGCGAAATATGCCTTAGTTTTTGGAAATGAGGTGATGGGAGTAGATCAAACTGTGGTCGATATGTCGGACTCAGCGATCGAGATTCCGCAAGTGGGAACCAAACACTCGGTGAATGTTTCTGTTGCTGGAGGAGTTGTTTTATGGCATTTCTTTTGCCAATTCGCGGCAAAAGATTAACTTTGTCGCTCAAAAATTACAAACATCTCTTAGGGGAGATTTTAAATATCTCGCGTTGTTGAAAACAACGCTTTAACGTGTGGTCGAGAATAGCCCCACCACACGAGTATAAAACTACCAGCGAGTTCGGAGTGGGGCTATTTTCGAACTCACGTTAAAAATATGTCAGTAGAAAGTAAGGTTAGAGCGGTTACTACTTACCGCCTTACAGAGATGAAACAGCGTGGCGAGAAGATCGCGATGTTAACATCATATGATTATTCAATGGCTAAGATTGTCGATGCAGCAGGCATCGACGTAATCTTGGTGGGTGACTCTGCCGCAAACGTCATGGCGGGTTACGGAACCACTTTGCCTATCACACTCGATATGATGATCTATCACGCTCGCTCGGTGGTTCGTGCCGTGGAGCGTGCATTGGTTGTTGTCGATCTTCCATTTGGTACGTACCAAGGAAACTCGAAGGTGGCACTCGACTCGGCAATCCGCATTATGAAGGAGACTGAGGCCGATTGCGTAAAGCTAGAGGGTGGTGAGGAGATCCTGGAGTCGGTGCAGCGAATCCTATCGGCAGGAATTCCTGTGATGGGTCACCTCGGTCTTACGCCTCAATCAATCAATAAGTTTGGAACTTATGCCGTACGTGCTAAAGAGGAGGAGGAGGCTCAGAAGCTAATTGCTGATGCTCACCTACTCGAGGAGGCTGGATGCTTCGCCATCGTTTTGGAGAAGATCCCTGCGGCACTAGCTACCCGAGTTGCTAGTGAGCTTACCATTCCAATTATCGGTATCGGTGCCGGTAATGGCGTGGATGGCCAGGTGCTTGTCGTGCACGATATGTTGGGAATCAATAAGGGCTTCTCGCCTCGATTCCTTCGTCGCTATGCCGACCTGCACACCGTGATGACTGATGCTATCGGCAACTACGTGGCGGATGTCAAGGAGCTTGATTTCCCTAACGAGAAGGAGCAGTATTAGGGGCTTCTTGGGACTTCTTGCGGCGCTTGGGTGCTTGGGGACTGTCCTGCGCGGACGGCGGCGGGGTGCTCCCCGCGGAGCTGATCTTTTCTTGCGACTTGGGGCGCTGATCTTTTTCGGATCATCGAAATAAAAATAGTTGGATTTCCATTCTTTCGAGCAAGCTCGACGTCTGAAAATTCAACTATTTCTATTTTTTTTGCTTCGCAAAAACCACCCCAAGCCGTGTAGCAGCGCTGTAAGGAAAGCTCCGCTTTCCTTATCCAAACTTGTTTGGTGCCCGCGCCGGCATTAGGCGCAGTCCCCAAGCTGCAATATACCCACAAAAAAAGCCGCAGTGACCAAAATCACCGCGGCTTTTCAGCTATTTCACCTCAAGAATTACTTTTTCTTAGCATCAGCCTTCTCCATCATATCGAAAGCAACTGGTGTTGCGATGAATAGTGAAGAGTAAGTACCGACGATAACACCGATGATAAGAGCGAAGACGAATCCACGGATAGTCTCACCACCAAAGATAAAGATCGAAAGAAGAGTGATAAATGTTGTACCAGAAGTATTCAACGTACGAGCCATAGTTGAGTTGATCGCGCCATTGATATTATCCTTAAGCGTGTGCTTTGGATATAGACCGATGTACTCACGGATACGGTCGAAGATGATCACGGTATCATTGATTGAGTAACCGATGATAGTTAGGATCGCAGCGATAAACGCTTGGTTGATCTCCAAGTTGAAAGGCATCCAACCGTAAAGGATTGAGAATAGACCGATCACGATAAATGTATCGTGGATAAGTGCTGCTGTTGCACCCGAAGCCCATTGCCATCTCTTGAAACGTACGGTGATATAAAGTCCAATTGCAACTAGTGAAAGAAGGATTGACCAGATAGCGCCCCAAGTCATATCCTTAGCGATAGATGGACCGATCATATTAGTCGAGATGATACCGTTCTCATCATCTTGGTTGTTGCAGAACTCCTCGTATGAGATATCGTAAGAGTAAAGTGGCTTAACTGCTGCATACAACTTAGTGTAGATAGTCTCAGTAGCCTCCTCACTTGTATCATTATATAGGTATTGAGTAACGATACGCATTTGGTTCTCGCCACCATATTGCTTAACCTCGAAACTTACTGATGAAGCATCCTCAACATCTGCGAATTGAGCGTCGATAGCTTGACGAACATCCTCGTCAGATACTGTGTTGTCGAAACGAACTACGTAAGCACGACCTCCAGTGAACTCTGTACCCATGTTAAGACCACGGATAGCAAGAGAAGCGATAGCTACAACGATCACACAAGATGAGATGATATAAGCTGATTTGCGCTTGTCGATAAAGTTGATCGAAAGACCCTTCAACCAATTCTCAGACCATGAGCGAGAGAATTTAACACCGCCGAACTTATCGTTAGCCCACTCAAGAAGCAAGCGAGTGATAAATACTGAACAGAAGAACGAAGTGATGATACCGATTACAAGAGTTGTTGCGAAACCTTGAACTGGACCTGTTCCGAATACTGCAAGTACGATACCTGTGATAAGCGTTGTAACGTTACCATCAATGATCGCAGAGTAAGCATTCGAGAAACCATCCTTGATCGCAGCGCCAAGACCTTTACCTACGCGCAACTCCTCTTTGATACGCTCGTAGATGATTACGTTCGCATCCACGGCCATACCCATTGTAAGTACGATACCGGCGATACCAGGGAGTGTCAATACAGCACCAAACGAAACGAGAACACCTAGAAGAAGGAATACGTTAAGGATAAGAGCGATATCCGAGAGCCAACCAGCATTCTTGTAGAATAGACCCATGTAAAGAAGTACAAGGCAGAATGCGATGATGAACGACATCAAACCAGCGTCGATAGACTCTTGTCCCAATGATGGTCCAACAACCTCATCTTGGATGATGCGAGCTGGAGCTGGAACCTTACCTGATTTAAGTACGTTAGCCAAATCCTTTGCCTCTTGGATTGTGAAGTTACCAGTGATTGAAGTGTTACCACCCTCGATCTTTGTTTGGATCACTGGAGCAGAGTAAACATAACCATCAAGTACGATAGCTACACACTTGCCAACATTCTCACCAGTCAAACGAGACCACTCTTTAAGACCCTCAGCGTTCATCGACATCGAAACCTCAGCACTTGCGCCTTGGTCAGAATACATCTCGCGAGCGTCAGTGACTACGCTACCATCAAGTGGAGCTTTGCCATCAGCGCGCTCAGCACGAATTGCGTATAGGAAGTATCGACCCTCGATAGAGTCTGTACCCTTGATAGCCCACTTGAAGCGAATGTCAGATGGGAATAGGCTAAGTACCTCAGGCATTGCCAAGTACTCATCAACTTTAGCCATGTCAGCAGGAGATACAGCACCGATTACAGCGCCACCAGCATATTGTGGGTTAACAAGTGTGAAAAGTGGGTTTTGCTCGAATGTGTAGTACTCAGAAGTTGGAGCTGCTTGAGCCTCAGCTGCAGCAGCTGAACTAGCTGTTGAAAGTAGATCATTAGCTGCCTCCTCGGTAGCCTCAGTCTCCTCAGCAGCCTCGCTTACCTCTACAGAAGTTGAGCTAGCATCGTTCATACCTTTAATTAGACGATCCGCAGCAGCTAGTGATGAGATCACCTCGCGAGCGTCGTAAGTTGTCCAGAACTCCAACGATGCAGCACCTTGCAAAAGGCTACGCACACGTTGTGGCTCTTTAACACCTGGAAGCTCTACCAATACGCGGTTAGAACCTGGTAGACGTTGGATGTTTGGTTGAGTTACGCCAAAACGGTCGATACGGTTACGCAAGATGTTGAATGAAGTTGCGATAGCAGCCTCAGCCTCGTCGCGAAGAATCTTCTCAACAGCGTTGTTTGAGCTGTTTGGCATGATGTCTTTACGCTCTGGGCTAACGAAGATTGTTGCCAACGAGCCACCATTGCTAGTAGACTCGAATGCGTTAACAAACGCTCCGATTAGATCTTGAGTTTGACCATTTGCCAATTGCTCCTCAGCGGTAGCCAAAGCCTCAGCAAATGCTGGGTTTGAAGCGTTATCACCCGCCAATGTTTTAAGAACATCTTGAACCTCGATTTGTAGCATTACATTCATACCACCCTTGAGGTCGAGACCCAAATTGAGCTCTTTCTCCTTTACCTGCTTGTAGGTAAATTGGGTGAATCCAAGGTTGTAGACAACCTCGTTTTGAATAGAGTCGAGATAGAATTGCTCGCGATTGAGCATCTGTGTCTCGGTCTCTTGACTAAACTCTGCAGCATACTTTACTGCATCCTTCTCAACGCTTCTGGCCTTGAATGTGAAGGAGAGCTGATAAATACAAGCGATTGCTAGGGAAATCGCAAGCAGCTTAATAGCACCTTTACTTTGCATCTGAACTAACTTTTGTTTTATTATAATTAAATTTTTTGCTTCTCATACGGCATTGCAAAACCGTTTACCATAATAATAGGCTTGCAAAAATAGTAATTTTTATTGAATTATCGCACTTTGAGACAAAATTATTGCATCTAACAATAAATAATATCGCATTGGCGTTGGTATTAAATTAAATAATCATATTTTTGTGGTAGAAAAAACGACAAATTAATGCGAAAAGTAGTTATTATACCAACATACAACGAAATAGAAAATATTTCGGCGATGATCAGTAAAGTGCTCTCTTTGGAGGGCAATTTTCATCTTTTAATTATCGACGACGGCTCGCCCGATGGTACTGCGCGTGTGGTCAAGGAACGAATGATAGAATCACCCGATAGAATATTTATCATTGAGCGCAAAGGCAAGCTAGGTCTCGGCACAGCCTATATCGCAGGATTTAAGTGGGCTATCGAGCACAAATATGACTACGTTTTCGAAATGGATTGCGACTTCTCGCATAACCCCGATGATCTTCTTCGCCTCTACGCTTCGGCTGCTCAGGGTAACGATGTTGTTGTGGGCTCTAGATATGTGAAAGGGGTGAATGTTGTCAATTGGCCAATGTCGCGACTTTTGTTGTCGTATTGCGCCTCGAAATATGTAAAAATTATCTCGAGAATGGGGGTTGCTGATGCCACCGCAGGCTTTGTTTGCTATTCGCGCAAGGTGTTGGAAACTATCGACTTAGATGCGGTGCAGATGAAGGGCTACGGCTTCCAAATCGAGATGAAATATTCGGCCATAAAACTGGGCTTCAAACTCGCCGAAGTTTCGATAATCTTCACCGATCGCCAAGAGGGAACTTCGAAGATGAGCAGCGGAATTTTCGGCGAAGCATTCTTCGGAGTTTTGAAGCTTCCACTGCGCAAAATTAGAGCTCGTAAGGATAGGTAACGCGGCTTAAAAATAGCCCTTGTGCAGGTGCTCCAGCACTCGAGCGCGCAAGGCATCGACTCTCTACAATTGCCTCGAACTCCTCGAGGCTATATTTGCCTCGACCAACATCGACCAACGTGCCGACAATTGCGCGTACCATATTGCGTAAGAAGCGGTTAGCGCAGATCTCGAAGCGGAGTGCTCCACTCTCTTCGCGAGTCCAATGAGCGTGGTACAGGTCGCACAAATTGTTCTTATTATTCGAGTTCAATTTGGCAAATGTTGTGAAGTCCTTGTGGCGGGTTAAAATCGCTGCTGCTTGGTTCATTTTCTCCACATTTAAATCGACATAATATTGCCAAGATGAGTGGCGCGTAAATGGATTTTTCTTCGGCTCGATAAAGTATGTATACTCCCTTTTTTGAGCATCGAAACGTGCGTGTGCCGAGGGGTCAACCTCCACAATTTTCATAATCGCGATATCCTCTGGCAAAATCACATTTAGCTTATAACAAAGGGTTTGCGCATCGAAAGAGCACCCCTCAGGCGCATCAAAATGGGCAACATAATACGAAGCATTAACCCCCGTGTCGGTCCTACCCGCACCCACAATTTCGATAGGCGAACGAAGCAGTGTCGATAGTGCCTTCTCGATTGTCCCCTGCAGAGTCGGAACATCATTTTGTCGTTGCCAGCCAAAGTAAGCTGCGCCATTGTATTTTAGCTCAATAAAATATCTCATGGGGGCAAAAGTAGTAATTTTTTTGCTAATCTGCATTAAAATATTGTGTTAACGTTGATAGTTCGTCTGCGAATTAGTATATTTGCACTTTTTAACACGAATGTATAATGGGGCTTTAGCCTCTTAAATTTTGAAATAATGAAAGTAGCAATTATAGGATACGGCAAAATGGGCCGTGAGATCGAAAAAATTCTTATTGACCGTGGTCACACCGTGGTCGCTATTATCGACGTTGATAACCGCGAAGATATTGCCTCTGAGGCTTTTGCATCGGCTGATGTAGCTATCGAGTTCACCACACCACACACAGCATATCAAAATCTTGTCGACTCGATCACGGCAGGCGTAGCGGTGGTAAGCGGCACAACTGGTTGGTTGGAGCACTTCGAGGATATCAAAACGCTTTGTGCTGAGCGTAATGGAGCATTTTTCTACGCTTCGAATTATAGCTTGGGCGTAAATCTGATGTTCCGTTTGAATCGCCAATTGGCGGCGATGATCAACAAGGTTGATGGCTATAAGGTTGAAATCGAGGAGGTTCATCATATTCACAAGTTGGATGCCCCAAGCGGAACAGCAATCACATTGGCAGAAGGTGTAATCGACGAGTTGGATTCAAAGAGCGGATGGGTAAACGACACCGAGCCAAAAGCAGAAGAGTTGGAGATCAAATCTAAGAGAATTGGTGAGACTCCAGGAATCCACACCGTGACTTACGAGTCGGCAGAAGATTGCCTAGAGTTGAAGCACACTATCAAGAGCCGCAGTGCGTTAGCTATGGGAGCGGTTGTTGCAGCGGAGTTCCTCAGCGGGAAAAAAGGAGTCTACTCGATGGATGATTTGTTGAAATAAAATAGAAGAAATATGAATAAAATAAAGGCAATTTTTGCCAATAAGTGGGTCGGTTTTGCACTAGCATCGCTGCTCTACACATTGTGGTTTGTGGTTTGGACCGCTAACCTCTGGTTTTTGCTAGGTTTGGTGGTTATTTTCGACCTCTATATCTCGAAATTGATCTATAAATTTATCGGAGCACGCAACAAGGAGCTTTGCAAGCAGAGTGCATTTTACAATTCTATTTACGAGTGGGTTAACTCAATCGTTTTTGCCGTTGTCGTTGCGACACTTATCCACACCTACGTTTTCCAGCTCTACGTGATCCCAACCTCGTCGATGGAAAAATCGCTGTTGGTGGGCGACTACCTCTACGTGAGCAAAGTAGCCTATGGGCCAAAGATGCCAAACACACCAGTTTCGTTCCCCTTTGTTCACCACACAATGCCATTCTCGGCAACCAAGAAATCATTCTCGGAGATCATCAAGTGGCCATACAACCGCTTGGCAGGAATTAAGGCGGTCGAAAAGGGCGACGTTGTTGTCTTTAACTTCCCAGCAGGTGATACGGTATTATTGGAGAATCAAGGAGTTACCTATTACGATGTTCTTCGCAGCTACCAAGCGCAATTTGGAGCTAAAGAGGGTCGCGAGCAACTATTCAATGATTTCACAGTGATCACCCGTCCAGTCGACAAACGCGAAAATTATGTTAAGCGTTGCGTAGCAGGACCAGGCGACACAATCAAAATCGTCGACTCAAAGTTGTACGTAAATGGCGAAGCGGAAGAGGCAAATGAAGGTCGCCAATTTATCTACACCGTGCAGACCACGCAACCGCTTACAGCCGCAATCCTCGATGAATTCAACATCACCGAGATCTACGGAAATGGCTCGAGCTACCAGATGCCACTCAGCGAGGCGAATGCTGCAAAAATGCGCACACTCAATGGCGTTATCGCTGTAACTCAATACATTGCGCAAGGATCGAATCCCGATATCTTCCCAAGCGACAGTCGCTATGCGTGGAACCAAGATAACTTTGGTGAGCTGTGGATTCCAGCGAGCGGCGCAACCGTTGACCTTACGCTCGACAACCTACCTTTCTATGAGCGCATAATCTCGCTTTACGAGGGTAATGACCTGAAAGTCGAGGGTGGTAAGATCTTTATCAATGGCGCAGAGGCCACATCCTACACCTTTGCAATGAATTACTATTGGATGATGGGAGATAATCGCCACAACTCGGCCGACTCACGTTTCTGGGGTTTTGTCCCTGAGGATCATGTTGTTGGACGTGCAGCAGTGATTATGCTTTCTCTCGATGCTAACGACTCATTCCCATCGAATATCCGTTGGAATAGGGTATTTAAATCTGTAAAATAACCTTGGCAGAAGATACATATAAAACAATTTTAGAGCCGGCAGAGATCCTCTACAAAGAGAAAAGTAGTAAATTTCTGACCTACGCCTACCATGTCGAAAGTGAAGAGGAGGTAAAGGAGTATCTAGAGCCTCTGCGCAAGCTTCACTACGACGCAACGCACCACTGCTACGCATGGCGCATAGGCTTCAAAGGCGAAAAATTTCGAGCTAACGACGATGGAGAACCCTCGAGCACCGCAGGAAAACCGATCCTTGGGCAACTAATCTCGCGAGAGGTTACAAATTGCTTGATTGTTGTGGTTCGCTACTTCGGTGGTACGAAGTTGGGGGTGTCGGGGCTTATCGAGGCTTATCGTGATTCTGCCGCTCTGGTTATCGACGAGGCTGAGGTTGTTGAACTTACAATAGATGTCACGGTGAAGATCGACTTTTCGTATATGTCGATGAACTCGGTGATGAAGATTATCAAGGATGAGCAGCCTAAAATCATTGAGCAACTATTTGATAATCTGTGCACTATGCGCCTTGCAATTCGCGAGTCGAAAAGCGAGACGTTGATTTCGAAATTGAAAAAAGTTGAGGGTGTAATCCTCGATATTTGTGATGAAGAGTAGAGACAAAAAAAATATAACTATTCGAGGTGCCCGCGTGCATAACCTCAAAAATATAGATGTGGATATCCCTCACAACAATCTGGTTGTTGTTACGGGGCTTTCGGGCTCGGGAAAATCTACATTGGCCTTCGACACGATTTTTGCCGAGGGTCAACGTCGTTATGTGGAGTCGCTATCTTCGTATGCACGTCAATTTTTGGGTCGCGTGAGTAAGCCAGACGTGGATATGATCGAGGGAATCGCACCGGCAATCGCCATCGAACAGAAGGTGAATAGCCGAAATCCACGCTCTACAGTGGGCACTACAACAGAAATTTACGACTATCTCAAGTTGCTTTTTTCGCGTATTGGTCACACCTACTCACCCGTTTCGGGCGAGGAGGTGAGTTGTCACTCGGTGGATGATGTTGCGGCCTATGTCAGCTCACTTGGCGAAGGGAGTCGCGTAATGATCTGTGCACCATTATCGCGAGATGAGCGCCAAGGTGTTGTGGATAAGCTACTTGGCTTAATGTCGGATGGTATCCTTCGCCTTTGGGTCGAGGGGAAAACCATCTTGATCGAGGAGTTTATGCCCACGATCATCTCTGAGACCCGCGCAGAAGATATTCTAGCCGTTGTCGATCGCCTAAAAGTAGTGACCGACGACGATGGGCAAAGCCGCTTGCGAGACTCAATCGCTCGCGCATACTCCTACGGAGAGGGGTTATTAACAATAATCCACAATGATACTCTTCGCCCATTCTCGTCTCGCTTCGAGGCCGATGGAATGGAGTTTGAACAACCCACAGAACACCTTTTCAGCTTTAACAACCCCATCGGTGCCTGCCCAAAATGCGAGGGCTACGGCAAGACCACAGGAATCGACGAGGATTTGGTGATCCCCGACAAACGCCGCACAATCTACGAAGATGCCGTGGCGTGTTGGCGAGGAGAGACCATGCGACGTTGGAAGATGCAACTTGTGATGAATGCACCAAAGTTCGATTTCCCAGTTCACACACCTTATTATGAGCTTACTCGCGAGCAGCGACTGTTGCTCTGGAGCGGAAATGAATACTTCTCTGGTCTGAATGAATTCTTCGAGTACTTGGAATCTGAAAAACGCAAGATACAATTTCGCGTGATGAAATCTCGCTACACCGGCAAAACCATCTGCTCGGAGTGTGGAGGAAGTCGCCTGCGCAAGGAGGCTCTCTATGTGAAGATCGCAGGAAAAACAATCGCCGATTTGGTGATGATGAGCATCGACAAGCTAATCGAATTTTTCGACAGTGTCGAGCTTGACGACTACGACAAAACAACGGGTGCGAGGGTCTTTATCGAGATCCGAAACCGTCTGCAATACTTAACCGATGTGGGTTTAGGTTACCTAACTTTGGATCGTCTTAGCTCAACGCTCTCGGGTGGAGAGTCGCAACGCATTAATCTTTCGACCTCTTTGGGTAGCAACCTCACAGGTTCGTTATATATCTTGGATGAGCCTAGTATTGGCCTGCATCCACGTGATACTCATCGACTTATCAAGGTGTTAAAAGAGCTTCGCGACATCGGAAACACAGTTATCGTTGTCGAGCACGAGGAGGAGGTTATCCGAGCGGCCGATCACATTATCGACGTTGGCCCCGAAGCGGGTTACCTAGGTGGAGAGATAGTCTTTAGCGGAAGTTTTGACGATCTAATGCAGTCGGATCGCTCACTCACAGCGGCATACTTAGATGGTAGGCTTGCCATTGACCACCCCTCATCGCACCGCTCACCCGCGGGATTTATCTCCGTAAAGGGTGCTCGCGAAAACAACCTTAAGGGTGTCGATGTAAAGATTCCACTGGGCGTTATCAGCTGCATCACAGGCGTAAGTGGTTCAGGAAAATCGTCGCTCGTAAAGGGGATTCTCTATCCAGCGCTTAGGCGTTTGTTGCACGAAAGTGGAAATCGTCCAGGAGCATTCGACTCTTTGGAGGGTGATACTCAAATGCTTACAGCCGTGGAGATGATCGACCAAAACCCAATTGGAAAATCATCGCGCTCGAATCCAGTAACATATATCAAAGCCTACGACGAGATCCGCAAACTCTTTGCCGATCAGCCATATGCTCGCCACACGGGTCTTACAGCCTCGTCATTCTCGTTCAATATGGCAGGAGGACGTTGCGAGGAGTGTCAAGGAGAGGGTTCGATCAAGGTTGGAATGCAATTTATGGCAGATGTTGAGCTTACGTGCGAGGCGTGTAAAGGTCGCAGATTCAAGCCCGAAGTGTTGGAGAATCAATACCGAGGCAAAAATATATTCGATATCTTGGAGCTCACGATTGATGGCGCGATGGAGTTCTTCGGAGCTGACAAGGAGTCGACACTTGCCAAACGCATTGTCGAGAAGATCCGACCTCTTCAAGATGTGGGACTCGGCTACGTCAAGCTAGGTCAATCCTCCTCGACACTCTCGGGAGGTGAGTCGCAACGTGTGAAGTTAGCCTCGTTCCTCGGCAAGGAGAATAGCTCAGAGAAAATCATGTTTATCTTCGATGAGCCTACAACGGGACTGCACTTCCACGATATCAACCGACTCTTAAAAGCGTTATATGCACTTATCTCGCGAGGCCATTCGGTGGTTATCGTCGAGCACAATATGGATGTGATCAAGTGTGCCGATTGGGTGGTCGATATCGGCCCCGAAGCTGGCGACTATGGCGGAAAGGTGGTCTACCAAGGCGATCCCGAAGGATTACTCAAAGTCAAAGAGAGCCACACCGCAAAATTTTTAAAAGCAAACCTACAACGTAAATAATGGAGTTCTACACCTACATACTTCCCAACGGGATTAGAGGAATACACCGCCAAACGAAGAGCAGTGTAGCCCATTGCGCTTTGCTGATAAACGCAGGTACTCGTGATGAGCGCCGAGGCGAAATGGGTTTGGCTCACTTTGCCGAGCACTCAATTTTTAAGGGCACTGAGCGCAGAAAGGCATACCAAGTGAATTGCCGATTGGAGAATCTTGGTGGTGAGCTCAACGCATTCACCACCAAAGAGGATACAACGATCCACGCGACAACGCTCCGAGCCGATTTTAGCAAAGCTGTCGAATTGATCGCCGATATCGCCTTCCACTCGACCTATCCCGAAAAGGAGCTGGAGCGAGAGAAAGAGGTGATCTATGACGAGATCAACACCTATAAGGATTCACCTTCGGAGCTGATCTACGACACCTTTGAGGAGCTTGTGTTTAAAGATTCCGAATTGGGGCACAATATCCTTGGCCTTAAGCGAGATATCAAGCGTTTTACAGGCGATTCAATCCGTAACTTTGCTGCGCGATGCTACACCACCGATCAGATGGTATTCTCGTCGATAGGCAACATATCACCCAAAAGAATCGAGGCGATAGCTATGCGATACTTGGGTGATATACCCTCATCGACTCGTCAATTCGAACGTTCTGCGCCATCCGAGATGGTTGAATTTGACCAGAGTCTAAAGCGACACACTCACCAAACGCACTGCATGATGGGTGGTCGAGCCTACGGGATTAGCGAGAGAAAACGTCTGCCATTGGCGCTGCTGATAAATATTCTGGGAGGCCCATGTGCCAACTCGATCCTCAATACTGTGGTGCGCGAGCGACACGGTTTGACCTACAATATCGAGGCTTCGTACACTCCGTATGTCGACAGCGGATTGGTCTCGATCTACTTCGGAGCAGAGAAGAGTAACACCGAGCGCGTGATTGAACTGATTAATTCGGAGATCGACAAGCTCTGTCGCACACCTCTCACCGCACGTCAACTCTCGATGGCCAAGAAGCAATTTGCAGCCCAAGTGGCGATCTCAACCGAGAGCAACGAGGGTTATATGCTCGGCGTGGGCAAGAGCTATCTGGTGCACAATGCAGTCGACACCACCGAGGAGGTTTGTCGAAAAGTGATGTCACTAACCTCTGCCGAGATCACTGAGGTAGCCAACGAAATTTTAGAGAAAAAATCAATTTTAATCTATCAATAATGAATTCATTAGAACAATATATTCACGATCATACAACCCAGGAAGATGCACTTTTGCGTGAGCTCGACCGAGAGACAAACCTGCGTGTGGTGCAACCTCGCATGATTTCGGGTCATATTCAAGGAAAGCTGCTCGAGCTGTTGGTGCGTATGCAGCGCCCCAAGCGAGTTCTCGAGATTGGCACTTTTACTGGTTACTCGGCACTCTGCATAGCTGCTGGATTGGCGGATGGAGCCGAGCTTCACACCATCGAGGTGGATGATGAGTTGGAGGCCTTTGCTGCGGAGTTTTTTGAGCGTAGCGCGCATGGCGCTAAGATTCACCAATATATCGGTTCGGCTTTGGATGTTGCACCTGCCATTGGTGGTCGCTTCGACATGGTCTTTATTGATGGCGACAAGCGCGAGTATCCTGCATATTACGATATGTTGTTCGATAGTGGGCTCGTCGGCAGCGGTTCGATGTTAATTGCTGACAACATCTTATGGTCGGGCAAGGTTGTTGAGCCACTTCACCACAATGACAAACATACTCGAGCTCTGTTGGAGTTTAACGATATGGTTCAAAACGACCCACGCGTGGAGAATGTGATTGTGCCTATCCGCGATGGTTTGACTTTTATCTATGTGAAGTAATTCAGCATATTGTACAACTAAAAACCCCTGGATCTCAAATGGAGACCCAGGGGTTTTATTTAGTATGAAGCGTTAATTACTAAGCAACTGCGCTACTGATAAGGAATGTAGCTGCAACTGTAAGGATCGCGTAAAGCTCAGGGAACGCACCAAGGATAAGAGTCTTACCCATTACGTCGTGACCGTTACCGATTGCTGCGATACCGTTAGCACAAACTTTACCTTGGAAGATCGAAGAAGCAAGTGTTACTACACCAACCAAAAGACCAGATCCGAAAACTGCTGCACCTTGCAAAAGAGTCATGCTAGGAGAGATAAGACCTTGAACCATAAAGAAACATACGAAACCGTATAGACCTTGAGATCCTGGAAGAGCCGAAAGTACCATGTAGCTACCGAATGCTCCGTCGTTTTTCTTCATTGCGCCTACAGCAGCTTGACCGCTGATTGCTGTACCTACAGCAGATGCGATACCTGCCAAACCTACCATCAAGGCTACGCCTACGTAAGCTAAAATAATTGCTGTTGAATTGTCCATAATTGAAAAATTGTTTTAATTTATTATTTATTTTAATCTGTTTTTATTTTAGAGGATCGAACTTACGAGTTCCCATTTCGAATCCTGCATTTTTAAAGAACTCCACAAATGTGAGTCGCATAGGGTGTACAAATGACGAAATTGTCGACATAAAGAGGTTGATACCGTGGCCGATAAGCAAGATGATCGTGGCAGCTACAATCGAGAGGATCACACCTCCAATTGGTTTACCCTCGATACCCGCATCAAGACCAGTCATACCGAGCGCCAAGCTGTTGAATACCAACGCAAGAACACCGCCCGAAAGACCAATGGCAAAGAGGCGAATGTAACTCAACACGTCGCTCAAAAGACCAGTCACATTGTTGTAAGTATTCCACAATCCAGCACCGAAGTTAGCAAAGATATTTTTGCCTGGAGAGTTGAAGAACAACATCAAGATAACTGCAATTGCGATTGTAGCAAGGAATGGAATCGAAGTGAATCCAAACGCTGTGATGCCAGCCATCGTGAGCGCTGCCGAAAGACATCCCGAGAAGATCAACAAGAACCAACCGAGTGTACCTAGAGCATACTTAAATCCAAATGTGCGAGCCGTAACGATGATATTTACCACCAAGCCGAGCAAGATCTGCACAACACCGATAATCATCGAGATCGAGAAGAAATCCTCTTGGAAGTTCATAATTGGGTTCTTGCTCACCGTCATTCCGAAGAATGAGTTTGCAAAGAGACCAAATGCAACTGCCGCACCTCCACACATTATCGAGAGCCAAGCTGCTTGACGCATAGATTGACCACCTTTGAAATAGAGACCCAAACCAGCTGCCAAGATCACAGCTCCATAGCCCGCATCGCACAAACAGATTGCGAAGAAAAGCATATAGAATGGAGCGAAGAATGGCGTAAGGTCGATCGTGCCGTACTTAGGTAGAGAGTACATATTTCCGATTAGCTCAAAGATTTGTGGGAACCACGCATTCTTTAGCTTCACTGGTGTGTTATCCTCAGGCGTTGGATTGCTCTTCACGTAGATCACACCTGGATACTCTTCCAAAAGAGCATCAACCTTAGCTGATGTCTCCTCCTCTGCCCATGCGTTCATCACAAGTAGTGCTCCGTCGGCAGCCTCAGTAGCTGTCGAGCGCACCTTAGAGCTTTGAAGTGCCGAAACCAAAGCTACTCGCTCTGCCTCGATCGCCTCTGTACCTAAAGCGCAAGATGATAGGGTAGTGTTCAATGCTCCGAGCTCTTTGCTGAGTGCCTCGATCTTCACTTGAGCCTCTTGAGCTGTGAAAGCAGGGCGTTTAACCTCTTGAGCATCAATCATAACCTCACTGTCTGCTGGAGTGATAACTACGAAGTAAGAGTTACCTTCTGAGCTGCAAATTAGCTCGACGGCATACTCAGCACCCCAAGTCTCCATTCCCTTTTCGAAGTTTGAATCGTTGGCAATAAAGTAGTGAAGGCTCACCCCTTTACTCTCCAACTCATCGAGTGCCTCGGCTGAGAATTGACCCCATGGACGAGCCTCCTCAACACCTTTTTCAAGTGTCGAGATCTCGCTTTGCAGAGCTGTGCGTTTAGCTTGAGTTGCGCTGTAAAGTGCATAGACTTCGCTTGCAGCTACCTCGGTAGCATCAGCTGTGAACTCCTCGCTTTGGGCAAACTGAGTCAATGCCGCGTGAGCCTTAGCGTGCGACTCGATCTCGATGATCATATCGCGCTCCTCCTCAGAGCTCTCCCAACCAGTAGTTGTAACATCCACCAAACCCAATGCGCGCACCTTGTCGATAAACTCTTGGTACTCGCGCGAGTAGAGGATAAAGTCATATTTTGACATCTTGGCTATCATAACATTGCGCCCTCCTCTGCTGCTTGTTGTTTAGTTTTTACAATTTTTGATGCCGCCTTCGAAAGATTCTCTTCATCCTCCATAAAGCGCTTGATTTTACGGATAGCATCCTCGTAACCAGGAATTTGCACCTTCTCGTAAAGGTTCACCTTTTGAGTTGTCTTGCGACGTGCATAATCCAAAAGCTCCATCTTAAGGTTATAGAGCTCAAATTCGAGGCTCAAACGTGCCATACGCTTGAGTAGGTCAACTCCCGATGCGAACCACACTGGCGACGAGAAAAGATCGTATGACTTCTCCTCATAGATCACATTTTCAAGTAGAGGAGTGCGTACACCCGCGATCTTTTGTGTCGTTAGCTCAACATCGGTAATGCGAATAAGGTCTGGATCGAACTCGCCCCACAGTGCAACCATATAGTCGTACTGCGTGGTGAGAGCCTCCAACTGCTGCTGGTATTCCCGCGCAGTGTCCTTAGCTCGCTTAACCTCTGATCGTAGAGCCGACTCTTTGCTCTTGATGGTCGGCAAAGCCTTGCGACGCATCTTGAGTTGCTTGTCGAGATCTCCGAGTGAGGTCTTGTTATATTGAAATTTGATTGCCATAATCTTATAAGAATTATGCTTTCCAATAAGTATCGATTAGCGATTGCTTGATGGTAACCTCCTCACGTGAGAAGTACTCTGCGAAGAGTGTCCAAGCAGTATCCAACATCTCCTCGATCTCGATATTAACGTCGATCGAGAGCAACTTCTCAGAGTAAGCACGAGCAAACTTCAATGAACGCTCATCGTAGTCCGAAAGGTCGAAACCATTCTCCAACTTAGTCTTCGAGTTAGCAGCATCGGCGAAAAGACGCACACAAGCATTCATCACCTGAGGGTGATCCTCGCGAGTCTTCTTACCAATCACAAGCTGTTTTAGACGCGAAAGTGAACGGAATGGATCTACGATTACCTTACCTGTGTCGGTGTCGTTACGTAGGAACAACTGACCCTCGGTGATGTAACCCGTATTATCTGGGATCGCGTGCGTAATATCACCACCCGAAAGTGTCGTTACGGCGATAATTGTGATCGAACCACCATTTGGCAACTGCACCGCTTTCTCGTAGATCTTCGCAAGGTCAGAGTATAGCGAACCTGGCATAGAGTCCTTAGATGGGATCTGGTCCATACGGTTCGATACGATCGCTAGGGCATCGGCATAAAGTGTCATATCGGTCAAAAGCACCAACACCTTCTCGCCTTTATCCACTGCGAAGTACTCGGCAGCCGTAAGTGCCATATCTGGAACCAAAAGTCGCTCAACTGGAGGATTCTCGGTTGTATTTACAAATGACACGATGCGGTCAAGTGCACCTGCATTCTCGAACACGCTCTTGAAATACAAGAAGTCGTCGTTCGAAAGACCCATACCACCCAAGATAATCTTGTCGGCCTTGGCACGAAGTGCAACATTCGCCATCACGGCATTGTAAGGTTGGTCAGGATCGGCAAAGAATGGAATCTTTTGTCCCGACACGATTGTATTGTTAAGGTCGATACCTGCGATACCCGTTGCGATAAGCTCCGATGGTTGGATACGACGGAATGGGTTTACCGTAGGTCCACCAATCTCACGCTCCTCACCTTCGATAGGCTCTCCACCCTCGAGTGGCTCACCATAGGCATTGAAGAAACGACCAGCCAAGTTCTCCGAAACACGTAGCTTTGGAGGCTCACCTTGGAAAATTACCTCAGAGTTTGTTGCCAAACCCTCGGTACCTGCAAAGACCTGAAGGGTTACATTCTCACCCATGATCTTTACTACCTGCGCCAACTGTCCACCAACTGTTGCTAGCTCCTCGTTACCTACGCCTGAGGCTTTGAGTGTAACGGTAGCTTTGGTGATATTGTCGATCTTAGTATATACTTTTTGAAATGCGCTCTTAGTCATAACTTTAACTCTTTTTTATTGAGAAACTTTCTCGTTGATAAACTCCTCTAGTTGCTTGTTGTACTTCGCGAAATTCTCTGATTGCCACTCTGAGTAGTTCATCTGCCGAAGAATACTGATCGCACCCTTGAAGAATTGTGTACACTCGTTAAAATCTGCGAAAGTGAACTCCTTGTGGCAAATATCAAGCACCAAGTTATACATATAACGTTGACGATCCATTGGCGTTGAAGCGTCGACGTCGTCGAACGCATCTTGTTGCAGGATCACAAAGTCGATAAGTTCCGACTTCCAGAAACGCTCGTGGTACTCAACTGGTACACCGTCGTCACCGAGGATATTGATCTGGTCGTTAGCCTCCTTACCACGTTGTACGAGTGTCTTACCCTCGTAAACTTTGTCAACCCAATTTGCCTCAACTCTCTCGTCCAAGTAGCCCTTAACCTCAGGGTACTCCAAATACTTCGAGTATGAATCAAGTGGGTCGATCGCAGGGTAACGCTTTGAATCGGCACGTCCTTGAGAAAGTGCGTAGAAACAACGAGCAGCCTTTTTAGTAGACTCAGTTACAGGCTCCTTAAGGTTACCACCCGCTGGCGATACAGTACCTAGGAACGTAACAGAACCATCTTGACCACCGACAAGCTTCACAAGACCTGCACGAGAGTAGAAGTTCGAGATAATTGCCGAAAGGTCCATCGGGAAGGCATCCTGACCAGGAAGCTCCTCCAAACGGTTCGACATCTCACGAAGTGCCTGGGCCCAACGAGAAGTTGAATCGGCCATAACCAATACCTTAAGACCCATCGCACGGTAATACTCACCGATTGTCATACCTGTGTAAACCGACGCCTCACGCGCAGCAACTGGCATATTCGACGTGTTACAAATGATGATCGTACGCTCCATAAGGTTGTGACCCGTACGAGGATCGATAAGCTCTGGGAACTCAGCGAAGATCTCAACTACCTCATTTGCACGCTCTCCACAAGCTACGATGATAATCACATCGGCCTCGGCTTGCTTCGAAATAGCGTGTTGAAGTACAGTCTTACCCGCACCGAAAGGTCCTGGGATAAATCCTGTACCACCTTCGGCGATTGGGTTGAATGTGTCGATCGCGCGAACACCAGTCTCCATCACCTTCGATGGACGTGGCTTCTCGATATAGCTACGAACAGCACGCTTAACTGGCCACTTTTGAACCATTGTCACATTGTGATCAACGCCATCCGCGTCGGTTACAACTGCGATAGTCTCGGTGATTTTATACTCACCAGCCTTAGCTACCGATTTCACAGTGAAACTGCCCTCAAAGGTGAAAGGAACCATAATCTTGTGAGAAACCCACTGCTCCTTTACCTCTCCTAGCCATGATGCAGCCTTAACTGAGTCACCCGCCTTTGCGATAGGCGTGAAAGGCCATTTAGCCTCATAGTCGACAGCCTCGGTCATCGAACCACGCTCGATAAAGAGTCCATCCATCTTCTCTAGGTCATTTTGCAGACCATCGTAGTTGCGCGAAAGGATACCTGGAGCCAATGTTGCCTCAAGCATATGTCCTTCGAACTCAACTTTATCACCGATCTTTAATCCACGAGTGGAGTCAAAAACCTGAACGTAGGCAGCATCACCTACAACTTTGATGACCTCAGCCATCACCTTGGTTTCACCACAATATACGTAACAAATTTCGTTTTGACCAACAGCTCCGTCAGCCTTCACGATTACGATATTGGAGATAATACCATTTACAAGTCCCGTAGTCTTCATTATCTTTTTAATTATTTATTTATCTTATCTTTTGCGCTTAGCTCCCTCATCAACTTATCGAGCATCTCGCGACCCTTTTTAGGATCTAGCTCTGCCCAACGAGCAACTAAGTTTAGCTTGACCAAGTAGGCCATAATAGCGCTAACGTTAAAGTAGTCGAAAGAGGAAGCCTCCTCGACCTCACTCCAACGAATGTTGTCGATTTTATGCTCCTTTTCAACAATATTTGGCTCATCGCTAATTGCCGAGATCACCGCGTCGATATATGGTAATTCGCCACGCAGACCAAAGTCGGCTGCCGATGAGCGACGCAGAGAGTCAGCTATATCACCCTCGCCAACGACAACTTGGTCGATTCCGATGCCCTGAATTCGAGCTGCGATGGCTGCTGCGATGTTACGTAGATTACGATCTGTTTGGCTCCAATCGCGAATAAATCGCGACGAAGAAGCGGCACATTCACTATAATAAGCCTCGAAGAGAGCCTTTTCGAATGAGACCGATGTGTCGATCTCTTCGGCCTCCTCGCTATCGGCCGAAGCAAATGCACGGATAACGTTTGCTACACTGCGTGGGGTTTTGCTAGGCTCTTGCAACTCCTCCTCGATCTCTGTGCGAGTGAGGTTTCCAAGGAAGTTGTGGCGCTGACGACCTGCACGTGCTGCCGAGAGATTCTCGCAGTCGTAGTAGGTGTAGAGCAACTTCACAGCTTTAGAATCCTTTGCCGAGATCTCGCCCATAATCTCTTCGATTATAGCTTTGGGGTCGAACCCTTTGTTCTCGGACTCTAAAGTGAGCTCTTTTAACCCTGCAACTAAGCAGTAGTATTGTGACTCAAACATAGCGGTTAGGCCTTAAAGAGTAAAGCTGAAAGTTTCTCGCGGATGTAACCACGCATAAGAGCGTCGAAATCCTCCTCAGAGAATGAGATATAGTAACCACCATCCTTAGCGCCGACCTTGAATCCGCTACGTACTTGGCTCGAGTAACCAACCTCTACACCAGCTTTAAGAAGCTCAGTTGCGCTCTTTTTAATCGAAGCATCCAACTTAGCCTTAGAAGCCTCAGGAAGAAGCGCTTGCAATTCGATCTTAGACGATGAAGCACCATTCCAATTTGCAGCGACCGCAAGCAGCATCTCTTTGATAAATGAAGCGTCAGCAGCAGCAGCTTTGATTGGCTCAGCAGTGATTTTGGTAACAATTGCATTCTCGATTTCGCTTTTGATCTTCGCTACGGCTTGCTTACCTGCCAGCGAGATCTCGGTCATCGAGTTCTTTTGAGTATCCTCGGCTGTGCTTTGTGCTTTTTTAAGCACCGCTTCAGCTTCGGCTTTAGCATCTTCGATGATCTTGGCTGCTTTAGCCTTTGCATCGCTAACTAGAAGATCAGCCTCTTGGCGACCCTTCTCTAAACCCTCATCGTAGAGTTTTTGAGTTAAAATCTGGAGTTTGTTTTCCATAATGATTACTGTATATATTGATATTTATTATTCCTGTCGATTTTGCGAGGTTTTCTGGAAAAACCTTTGCTAGCAAAGATATGGATAAAATTTGGATTTTTTTACGCATAATTAAATTTTTTTAAGTAGTATTTGAATTTTTCACACTAAAATAACATCTTTGTCCTCCTTTTTAGCCTAATTTTTCGGCAAATCATATTTTTTTACGATTTTGAAATAGTCGGTTATAGGGGCGTTATTTGCTATAAATCCAACAAAAATGCTCCAAAATGTATCACAACACTTTGGAGCAAAATTAAGCTATTTTATAGGATTAGGCGCATAGAGCGCACTATATTTTAAGGCTTATAGCTTGGTAATGTGACACATGAATATTTAAACTTATAGACAAACCGCATTAAGCCCAGTGCTTTGCATCGTAAATAATGGCAAAATCAAGAATAGAGGGTGTTGTAACGAGTGCGCTCTATGCGCCTAATCCTACTATTTTATTTTGAGCTTCTCTATCTCGAGTAGCTGCGTTGCGCTAGGTATTTAACCCAAATTACAAAGCCTCCAGTAAGAACCAAATTAAGAACCAACGTCAGTGCCGATACAATCAATGCTGTACCACCCAAACCATAACTAATAGCGATGCAGATCACACCTGCACCAACCTCACCACGGGTAAACATACCCACCGAAACGGCTAAACGTTCGCTAAACCTGCGATCACGATAGAAGAAAATCGGCATCAACTTTCCAAGATTCGAAAGCAGGGTCACAGCCAAAACGTGTAGCGCAATTACGCCCCATTCCAACTCAGGGATGGCAAGCGAAATTGTCGATTCGGTCTCAGGATGGCTATGCACGCCAGCACCAATGACCATCGGCATACTTAGTCCAACGAGCAACATAAACAGGTATGAAATTGACGAGGAAACGCCTCTCTCGATCTTGTTGTCGATATGTTTGTGTTTGATGATCATACCCACAACGAACGCTGGAAGCAACACCTCGATATGAACTCCGTCGTGCTCCTCGGGTGAGAAGTACTCCGAAACGGCGTAGAAGACAACTGTCGCAGCATAGACCAATACCGAGTAGCTCAAAATAGCCCTCCAATCTTGGCGAACGTTATAAGTATCTAACTTTTTCCATCCCAAAACAAGCAGCGAAACGACAATTAGAACAACCACAAAGAGCTGCCACTTCATTCCGATCATCATAATTTGGAGCGGAATCATTAATATAATGGTATCCAAGTCGTCGAAGATTGCCAAAACCTGAATCTTTTTATATATCCAACTATCCTTAAGATGCAACGAAGCGAGCATAGCAAAGAGAATACCAGCCGAAGTAGGCGCAGCAAAACGACTCAAGAGAAGCGTTTCGCGCCAAGCAGCACCATCCCCCCAATACGTCTGAGGCATGAGTACAAATATATAATATACAGCTACCAGTAGCCAAGGCAGGGCAGCGGTGGCCATAGCGATAAAATAATCGGCCGTATATGAGCGCCAGTGCGATTTGTCAACCTCGAACTCACGGCCAACGTTGATCATAATAAACGATAGGCAGATGTAGAGCAGAGGTGTGAGCACATAATCTTTAATGGAGTCGAAACTCTCACCTAATGCTCCTGGTAGAAGCTGCGAGGCGATAAGTCCGCAGAGTAGAAAGAGTGAAAAGGAGAGAACTTTCTTCATTGTTTTTATTTTTTAGTTTTGTAAATTAACGATACGGCAGTGGTCGAAACACCCTCCTCGCGACCCTCGAAGCCTAACTTCTCGGTTGTTGTGGCTTTGATCGAAACAGCGCCTACCTCGATGCCGATTACCCCTGCCAAACATTCGCGCATAGAGTCAATGTGTGGGCGTAGCTTTGGGCATTGCATACTGATTGTGCAGTCGACGTTACCAATTGAGTACCCTTCGGCTTTTAGAAGCTCGACTGTGCGAGCGAGCAGAATCTTAGAATCAATACCCTTAAAGTCGGCCGATGTGTCGGGAAAATGAAGCCCAATGTCACCCAAAGCGGCAGCCCCCAACAGCGAGTCGCAGATAGCGTGTATCACAACATCACCATCCGAGTGGGCAACGCAACCCTTTGAGTGGGTGAGTTCAATACCCCCCAAAAATAGTGGCAACCCTTCAGCGAGAGCGTGCACATCGAAACCATGTCCTATTCTAAAATCCATATCTGCAAAGATACAAATATTAGAGTAAGATGCAATATTTTGCGCAAAAAAATGTAACTTTGCAGAGTAAATTATTCTATATATTAATATGTCAGAAATTTCAGCTCTCGAACCCCGCATAGTGTGGGAGCAGTTCGACGAAATAACAAAGGTTCCACGCCCATCGAAAAAGGAGGGCAAAATCATCGCTTGGCTTATCGACTTCGCTGAGCGTCACAATTTGGAGTATAAGCGCGATCGGATCGGCAATGTTGTAATCAAAGCCGCAGCAACGACCGCCTTCGAGGGACATCCTACGGTGATCCTGCAATCGCACGTCGATATGGTCTGTGAGAAGAACTCGGATGTCGTTTTCGATTTCGAGCGCGATGCTATCCGTGCACGTATTGTGGATGGTTGGGTTCGTGCCGATGGTACTACCTTGGGAGCTGATTGCGGAATCGGAATGGCAGCTGCATTGGCTGTGTTGATCTCACCCGATGTTGAGCATGGTCCAATTGAGGCGCTTTTCACAGTTGACGAGGAGACTGGCCTTACGGGTGCATTCGAATTGGAGGATGGAATGTTGGAGGGTAAACTCCTAGTGAATCTCGATTCTGAGGATGAAGGCGAACTCTTTATCGGTTGTGCTGGCGGAATCGACACCGTTGCAACATTTAATTTCCAGAAAATTTCGTCGCCACAAGGGTATAGTTTCTTTAGGGTCGATGTCTCAGATCTACTCGGAGGTCACTCGGGAGATGATATAAATAAAGGTCGCGCCAATTCGAATAAGATTATTGCTCGACTGCTTTGGGAAGGTGCCAATAACTACGATCTTCGCCTCTGCTACTTCGATGGTGGAAATCTTCGCAATGCAATTCCTCGCGAGGCATATGCAATCTTCGGTGTGCCAAACTCTTTGAAAGATCAATTCTTGGAGAACTACAAACTCTTCGAGTTGGATATCGTTGGCGAATATCGTCTAAGCGAGCCGAACTTCAAAATTGCGCTCAATGAGATGCCACACATCGACAATATGATCGACTTGGAATGCCAAACGGCTCTTATCAACGCCTTGGTTGGGCTTCCAAATGGCGTTATCGCAATGTCGGAGGCGGTTGAGGGTTTGGTTGAAACCTCTACAAATTTGGCCTCTGTGAAGTTCACTGATGCCAAATCAATTGTGGTTACAACCTCGCAGCGCTCATCGGTCGAGAGTGCTAAGACATACGCTATGCAGATGGTCGAGTCGGTATTTACCCTAGCTGGCGCCGATGTGACCCACTCGGATGGATACCCAGGTTGGGCCCCTAATCCAGACTCTGAATTGTTGCAACTCACCGTTGAGAGTTACCGCGAGCTATTTGGCGAGGAGCCGTTAGTCAAGGCGATCCACGCAGGTTTGGAGTGTGGCCTGTTCTTAGAGAAGTATCCCGATTTGGATATGATCTCATTTGGTCCAACTCTGCGTGGTGTTCACTCACCTGACGAGAGGTTGGAGATCGCTACGGTCGATAAGTTCTGGCGACTGCTTTGCGATACTTTGAAGCGAATTTAATTCAAAAATACTCATTTAAGTGAAGTGGCTTAAACACCTCCTGCTAGCTCTGCTGAGTGTAGTTTCAGTGGCTTCATGGGCGCAAGGGCGTGATGAATACCGATTTAGCAGCTCCGATAGTGAAGATTCACTCACGGAGCTCTTGGAGGTAGACACCACGCTCTTTCGTATGCCCATCACCCACTCGTTGGATTCGTATAGCGATGCTACGCGCTATTATCGTGTGCAGGGCGGTTCAAGGCGTAGAGGATTGTATTACACCGTGGCCGAACAGATTGTCGAGCCAGCCAAGGAATACTTTCAAATTTTGGAGCAGCCGTTGCCTCAAACGCAAGTGGCTCTGTATGGTGCGCAGAGTGGCTATCGAGCAGCCTTGAGATTTTCTCATGCTCAAATGCTTAGCAATAGTTGGTCACTAAGTTCGTCAATATGGTCGCAAACGGGTCGCGATATGTTTGTCGAGGGAGTCTTCCGAAATACGCTCTCGCCTGAGCTAACTCTTAAGAAAAGCTTTGGGGATAACCATTTTCTAAGTCTTGATGCTTCGCTTTATTACTCCACGCGAGGTTTGCAATATGGTTCAACTTCGGAGGCGTTCGAGCTTATTGACTCTAACTTTTACAACCCCTCATGGGGCTTTTACAATGGTGAGGTTCGCAATTCGCGTGTCCGAAGGGACTTAAACCCCAACCTCTCGCTTCATTATCAACGCCCCTTTGGTGATCAAACAACCCTCATCCTAGAAGCCTCGGCCGATTATTCGCGCAGGGCAAATAGCTCGATCGGTTGGTATGATGCCACCACGCCAATGCCCGATTATTATCGAAAAATGCCAAGCTTTATGAGCGAAGGCGATGTGCAGGATTACGTCACAAATATCTGGAGGACGAATCAGACTGATTACACTCAAATAAATTGGGATGAGTTGGTGAGGCTCAACACGCTGTCCGCCTCTGGAAATGCCTTTTATGTCGTTGAGGATAGGGTAGAGAGGGGTCTCGATCTCGATCTTGCCGCTATGTTCCACTCACAATTGGGCGATCGACTTACGCTAACTTATGGCGCGGAGTATCGAATTGAGGATACGCGATATTATAAGCAGATGCGCGATCTTCTGGGTGCTGACTACCTGCTGGATTACGACCAATTTATCGGAGATAGCTACAATAAAACCCTGCCGCTGCAAAACAACCTGCAAAATCCAGATAACTACGTAGTTGAGGGAGATCGGTTCGGATATGACTACACCCAATATCACACAATTTTCGATGCCATCCTCAGAGCCCAATACCGAGCTAATCGGTTTGATCTCAACGTGGAAGCCACCATCGGAGGTGAAACATACTGCCGCATTGGCCACTTCGAAAAGGAGCGGTTTAGTAGCTCGGCATCCTACGGTGAATCGACCGAAATTTCACTCTCACCCTACACCATGCGACTATCATTAGGCTACGCCTCGGCAGCAAATCAATACTACGCCCTGAAGCTAGTCTCGAGCCGCCTTTCGCCCCAATCGCGCAACTTATTTTTGAACGAAACTGCAGCGAGTTACCTTGCACCATCGCTCGAGGGTGAATTGATCAACTCCGTGGCGTTTGCCTTTCGACTGAACTCACCGAAAGTCTCACTCTCGGGAGAAGTATATGCACTTCAATCTCGTTCAGGCTCTTCGGTCTACTCCCTTTACGACGACCTGACAAGTACCATGTGCCGCGTCTCGATCACCGATATCGGCTACGCTTCGTACGGTGTGGAGCTTACAGCTGATGTGCGCCTACATAGCGACTTAAAACTCACCGCAACCCTTGCCGCAGGTCGCTATTTCTACGACACAAACCCTTACGTTGAGCTCTATGATGACTACGATCTTATAAGTATCAGCTCACCCACAGAGTCAAAAATGAGCGGGGTGAACATCGGAAATACTCCGCAACTTGCCGCAACGACTTCGCTAGCCTATTTCGGTTTGAGTCGATTTATCTTCAACCTCTCATCTTCCTACTCCGCATTTCGATACGAACAACCCTCGATCGCAAGACGCAGCGAAAGGCTCTTGACCCAAGCATTTGTCAATGACGAAAGTGCAGCAGCAGCCTTGAATCAAACTCGATTGGATGACATCTTTGATGTTGAGCTAGGCGTCTCTCGCTACTTTTGGTTTGAAGAGGGTGGAAGGCTCGCTCTCCGCCTATCGGTAAGAAACCTTCTAGGCCAAAACGATAGGGTAGTCTACGCCAAGGAGTCCGACAGAATTATGCTGCAAAGTGTCGATGGCTACTTCGCGGGGGCATCAATGCGCGAAAGTTTATGCCAATATGGGCTTCCTCGTACAATCCAACTTTCTGTGACTTATCTGTTTTAGTTAATTATTTTTACTATTTCTTGCATATTTAATAAAAAATTATTATCTTAGCTAGCGGAAATAATAAAAATTATAATATTATGATTATCGGAGTACCTAAAGAGATTAAGAACAATGAGAATAGAGTTGCGATGACACCAGCAGGTGTGCAAGCTCTAGTTAAAAGAGGTCACACTCTCTATATCCAACACTCAGCAGGAGAGAATAGTGGCTTCTTGGATAGCGACTATGAGGCGGTAGGTGCTGCAATTCTGCCAACTATCGAGGAGGTTTACGCTGCGGCCGAGATGATCGTAAAGGTCAAAGAGCCAATCGAGTCGGAGTACAGACTCATCAAGGCGGGTCAACTGCTCTTCACATACTTTCACTTCGCCTCGTCGGAGCCTCTAACTTTGGCGATGATCGAGCAGGGAGCAGTCTGCTGCGCATATGAAACTGTCGAGAGAGCCGATAGATCGTTGCCGCTGCTGATTCCAATGTCGGAGGTGGCAGGTCGCATGGCAACTCAAGAGGGTGCATATTACTTGGAGCGACCACGAGGCGGAAAAGGTATTCTTTTGGGAGGTGTCCCAGGTGTGAAGCCAGCAAAGGTGTTTGTTATCGGAGCAGGAGTTGTAGGAACAGCAGCAGCTCGTATGGCCGCAGGTTTGGGAGCTGATGTTACCATCTCGGATATATCGTTGCCTAGACTAAGTTACCTGGCCGACGTAATGCCGGCAAATGTCAACACCTTGATGTCGAATGAATACAATATCCGAGAGGAGCTTAAATCGGCCGATCTGGTTATCGGATCTGTGTTGATACCAGGTGCAAAAGCTCCCAAGCTAGTCACTCGCGATATGCTCTCAACCATGCAACGCGGAGCAGTTCTAGTGGACGTCGCGATCGACCAAGGCGGTTGCTTCGAAACCTCACGTCCAACCACCCACCAAGAGCCTACCTATGAGGTCGATGGCGTGGTTCACTACGCAGTTGCAAATATCCCAGGCGCGGTGCCTTACACCTCGACTTTGGCACTCACAAACGCAACACTCCCGTATGTTATTCAATTGGCCGACAAGGGGTGGAAAAAAGCGTGCACAGACTCCCTAGAGCTACGTTTAGGCCTCAATGTCGTTGAGGGTAAAGTAGTTTACAAGGCAGTAGCCGATGCGTGGAACCTACCTTTCACCGCCTTAGAGTTGTAAAAGAGTTTAATTATAATTATCTTTGCGGCAAAATTATTATAAATGGCAGGATCAAATTTCGTAGATTACGTAAAAATATTTGCCCGTTCGGGTAATGGTGGAGGTGGATCGACTCACTTTCGTCGTGAAAAATTTGTCGCTTTCGGAGGTCCCGATGGTGGCGATGGTGGTAAGGGTGGTAGCATCATCCTAAAGGGTGATAAGCAATATTGGACACTTATTCACCTTAAATTCCAACGTCACCAATTCGCTGAGAGTGGTGGCCATGGTTCGGGTGCTCGCTCATCGGGTAAGGATGCACCAGATATCATTATCCCAGTGCCTTTGGGAACAGTAGCGCGTGATGCAGAGTCGGGCGAGATCGTGGGTGAAGTTGTCGATCATGGCGATGAGCTAGTATTGCTCAAAGGTGGTCGCGGAGGTCAAGGTAACTGGCACTTCAAAACTGCAACAAATCAAGTTCCACGCTACTCACAACCTGGTGAGGATGGTCAAGAGGGATCGTTTGTTTTGGAGCTTAAGGTGTTGGCCGATGTAGGTCTGGTTGGCTTCCCAAATGCGGGTAAGAGTACACTTCTATCGGTTGTTTCGGCAGCTAAGCCAAAGATTGCCAACTATGCTTTCACCACTTTAGAGCCAAACTTGGGTATTGTGCAGTGTCGCGATAGTCACTCGTTTGTGATGGCTGACATCCCTGGAATTATCGAGGGTGCACATGAGGGTAAGGGCTTGGGAACTCGTTTCTTACGTCATATCGAGCGTAACTCATTGCTCTTGTTTATGATCCCTGCCGATAGCGATGATATCGCTGAGGAGTATCGTGTTTTGCTCAATGAGCTTACACAATACAACCCTGAGCTTTTGGATAAAAGCCGCCTGTTGGCCATCACCAAGTGCGATATGTTGGATGATGAGCTAATCGAGCAGATGAAGCCAGAGTTGCCTGAGGGTATTCCGTCGATCTTTATCTCGTCGGTGGCGGGTCTCAATATCGTTGCTCTAAAAGATATGCTCTGGGCAGCGCTGCAAGAGTAACATCAAAAACCTTTTAATTTACTGGGGTCGGCTAACAAGCCCTCCTCAGTGCAGAGAGTGGCTAACAAGGATGAGTTTTGGGGCTTCGTGAAGGCTCTTAAGTAGTGTAAAACAATTATTGCCATATTTTTAACAGCACTCTTGGAGCGAGATTTTTCACTATTAAATCTCAATATAGAATAACTATATTTTCGATTCAATAGCAAAAAAATCTCATCTCCAATAGCACTCCTAAAAACACACCAATAATTATTTTACCCTACTTAAACCGCAGCGTACTTACGTACGTGAGGATTTGAGAGTCGAGGGAAGTGCCGAAAATCGCCTTGTTAATCACTCTCGTTTTTTTGGCAGCGCTTTTGCATAAGTGATATAAAAACTTATGCAAAACGCCTATGAAAAAGAGATTACTTTTTGTCTTTATTGTCACCCTCTGCGCCCTAGCAGCAGCTGTGAGCCAGAGTAACAACAAACTTACTGCAAAGCAGGAAAAGCGTGAAGTACGCGAACAGCGCCGTGCCCAAAAGCAAGCCGCTTACGAGAAGATGATCGACTCGATTGTTCTCTCGCACACATTCCAATTCAACCCTCAAACCATGCAGCGCGAACCAGCAGGGTCGATGAAGCTCCTCTCGAATCCTAACTTCAATGTCGGGTATTGGGATGGCACTATTGATGTCTTTCTCCCTTATATCAAGGGCTTTACGCCTCCTTATCACAATGTGATTCTAAATTACACACTTCCCTCGGTTCAAAATTACACAACTGTGCAGACCGATGGCGGTTGGATTGTGACATTCGATTCGTCGATGTTCTCGGGGTCGACTTATACTTTTGTCTTAGAGATATCCTCGAGGTATGGTGGCGCCACTTTGACACTTAAGAATCCATGGTATAGCAACGTGACATATACAGGATCAATTAGTAAACTATACTAACGAATCTGTTTCGAAGCCGCTTCTCGCAGCCATTTTCGGCACTTCCCTCCGCTTTTTAATCCTCACGCACCCTTAGTGCGCTGCGGTTAAAAATGCTCGCGAAGCCCCAAAACTGACTACGATATGCGACTTCGAGTTGGCTGGCTGCAAACATAAAATCAAAATTAAAATTAAAAGTGATTAACAAGTCCCAAAAACTTGTTAATCACTTTTTTTTATGAAAAAAAACTGCCCAAAATAGTTGCAAAACTAAATTAAATAGTTTATATTTGCAATATCTAATAATTAAACTTAATTCAGCCATGAAACAGAAAACATTGAGATTAACAG
>JBCQVS010000009.1:0-70467 GCA_047172885.1 Rikenellaceae bacterium
GGCTGGAGGCTCTGGTAAGACCTTGCATCAAATAAACAATACCCCACACCTGAACGTATGTAGTTTGAGATACATGCGTAGCAAGTGAATTGGTGTTTATATTGTCTACCCTTGATGCTTTCTTGAAATTTACCAGATTTCCAGCCAAGGATAAAAGCTAAACACTTTCATCATATGTAACCCACCGATTCGACAGACAATACAAACTCATGAAAAGTTTTACAAACCACCAAATTTTCGGGGTATTGTTTTTTTGACCGAATACAAAATTAGCATAATAATATTATTATTGCCACCTTTAGAGGGTAAATAAGATAAAAAATATTACTTTTGTGAAACCCTAAAACTTACCTAACAATGAAGAAGATTCTTTTCCTCGTAGCCGCGTTTTTTGTCTCTGCCTTTGCTGCGCATGGCTACACTATAGATAGCATTAGCGTTTACAGCCCCAAGATGCAGCGGCATATCAACGTCTCGGTGATTCTCCCCGATGGGCTCAGCGACCACGAGGCACTACCAGTTTTATACCTGCTTCACGGATTTGGCAACGACCACACAACATGGATCGGAAGGAGCGACGTGGAGGAATTTATCGACAGATTTAGAATTATTGCCGTCTGCCCCGATGCCGATAATAGTTGGTATTGGGATAGCCCAACAGATCCAACGTCGCAATTCGAAACCTTTGTCTCGAGGGAGCTTACCGAGCATATCGACAAGAGTTACAACACCATTGCCCAAAGAACTGCTCGTGCCATAACAGGTCAGAGCATGGGAGGTCATGGCGCCATGTGGATTGGACTTCGCAACCGAGATATATTCGGTGCGGTGGGCAGCACAAGTGGCGGAGTTGACATTCGCCCTTTCCCCGAAAATTGGCAGATGGCCAAACAGTTAGGCAGCTACGAGGAGAACCCCGAGGTGTGGGATAATCACACGGTGATAAACCAACTCGATGGGCTCAAGAGCGGAGAGCAGGCGATTATTATCGACTGTGGCAAGAGCGATTTCTTCTTCGAGGTGAATTGCGATCTGCACGCCAAGCTCGACGAGAAGGGGATAGATCACGACTTTATAGTTCGTCCAGGCTCTCATAGGTGGGAGTATTGGAATATCTCGATCATCTACCAATTGACCTACTTCTGCGAGTATTTCAATAAATTTTTGTAAGTTTGCTTTTCCAACAACCTCAACCTAACTAAACGATGAAAAAACAGCTACTACTCTGTGCGCATCGTCGGGTGGTTGGAGCGCTCCTAATCCGAATCATAAATCGGTTAAGGCGGGGCTGTTGCCTCCGTTCCAACTCTATAACCTTAATGACGATCCTGCGGAGAGTGTTAACTTAGCTGCTCAATATCCCGAGATGGTCGAGGAGTTATTGGAGCTACTTCGCAAGCAGATTGGCGATGGACGTAGTACACCAGGGTTGTTGCAGAGCAATGAGGTGCGTACGCCGTGGGTGCAACTTAATTATATCTTCTAGGGGGTAACGTAAATAGATATTGAGTGACTGATAGGTTTTAGGCTTATTGGTCACTTTTTTTTGTGGTATATAATTGTGTACGTCATCACAAATCCCTGATCCGATATTTCCTCACGTTATCTATTCCAGATCCTTGCCCCGATCCCTTTTCCCGTCATCCCAGACTCGATCTGGGATCTACAACTCCTGCTACCCTGCTCTCTTGCGTTGCGTTAGATCCACTCGCTCTCGTAGATCCCAGATCAAGTCTGGGATGACGGTAAAAGCAGCGCATTTTCCGCAAAAGTGAATACCAAATGAAAACGTTTGCAGATTTTGGGAACGTTCTCGCAAACGTTTGCAGAAAAATAATCAATCTTTTTTAGTGCTAAACTCGCTAATCCATACTACTTTAGCGGTACCAAAAGAGAGGTAAAGTCTCAAAAACTTCAAAGAATTTACCACTCTTACCACCACCAATACTAAAACAGATAATTGAACACAATGAAACGAATTTTCACACTTCTTACCGCTTTGCTCTTTGCGACTCAGCTTATCGCACAACCGCATATGAGCGCAACGATTCAAAATATGCACCTTTGGCGAGGTGGACAAGTTGCAGACGGTATAGTCTTGACAACCGATGCGCACTACGCCATGGCTAATGAAAATTTAAAAGTTGGATTCTGGGGCGGCACAAATAGCGTAGGCGAATATAAAGAGTTTAATTATTACGCATCGTACAAGCTAGGTAACTTCACTCTTGCACTTAGCGACACGTACAACTTCTCGACATACGCGACATATAATAATCAAGAGTTTTTTAACTACTCTCCGTCACACACTGGCAGATTTTTGGATGCTTCGATCAAGTATCGCATTGGTGAAGATTCACCATTGGTTTTAACCTGGGCGACAGTTCTTTTTGGTCGCGATCGCGATGCTTCAAACTCGAAGAACCGCTACTCAACTTTTTGCAGTGCAGAGTATCAAATATATAAAAGAGGAAATTGGATAGTTGACATTGGGCTTGGAGAAGTTTTTGCACTGAGAGATCTCGACAATTCGGCAAATTTTTATGGATCAAGAGCAGGAATTGTGGAGGCTACCATGAAGGTATCGAATAAGGTCGAGGTTGGAAAGTATGAGATCCCAGTTCATATGGTGATGATGTGGAATCCGCAATCAGATGAGGCGTATATGCAGTTTTGCGCCGAGGTTGTAAGATTCTAACATCGGATACTCTCTACATTAGGAGAGGTATGTGACGGAGAGATTTTTTAGAGATATTTTTAGGTTAAGGTTTATTTTTTAGGTTAGAATTAACTCTGGTTAAGTTAATTTTAGATTAGGTTAGGTTAAGGTAATTTTTTCATGTTTAATTAAAAAGAGGTTTTTTATGTAGAAATTGTTAGGTTATATTTAGATTGTTAGGTTGGAAGAGAGGCAAACAGGTGGTTAGACTTGTTTGCCTCTCGACTTTTTTGTTGCATATGTTTGTTGTAGCCTCTACAAATCTCTTACCAAGCGAACGTAGTTGTTAATTCTAATAACATCGCCTTGTGGGCCGTTGCCGTTGGCATAAACAGAAGCATCGCCTGCCTTAGGATCGCTGCGCTGTGAACCTGCTCCGTGGACGTCAATCCAGTTGATGCCGCCTGAGCGGCGCATACCGCCTTGGCCGCCTTGGCCTTGAGGGCCGCCTTGGCCTCTTTCACCCATTTGAGGGCGCTCACCGTTTGCCATCTCTGGACGACCACCCTCTTGGCCTTCGCCTCTTTGTGGGCGCTCACCGTTGCCCATGCCTTCTGGTCGTTGACCTTGACCCATGCCCTCTGGTCGTTGACCTTGCTGGCCTTCACCTCTTTGAGGACGTTCGCCATTACCCATTCCTTCTGGGCGCTGACCTTGCCCGCCTTCGCCTCTTTGTGGGCGCTCGCCATTACCCATGCCTTCTGGACGTTGGCCTTGTTGACCCATGCCCTCGGGACGTTGGCGCTGGCCTTGACCCTCGCCTTGAGTCATACCTGGACGGCCACCCATTTGTCCTTGACCTTGACCTGGAGCTCCACCCATTTGACCTTGACCCCCGCCCATCATAGCAGCCATATTACCCAAGCTACGTCCGAACGCAACATAAACACCTGCGCCACCGCGATTCTCGCTAGCAGAATTCTCGTGAGTTGTCGAAGTCCAATAGAATGGATAATCCTCAGCGCCAGCCTCATCGGTGATCGTCGAAGTGTTAAACACTGGATCGATGGCAGGCGACTGAGTCGAAAGTGGTGAACGCGAGTAATCGACAATACTTTGAAGCTCCTTAGCGTTCGGCACTCTCCAATCTGAATGACCACGGTAGTTACGCGAGTTCATCTCCTCGGCATAAGCCAAAGCCTCTTGCCAATTCATCGCCTCTTGGCTATCATCTTGACTCCACATAAGTGAAGTTGCCTTGTCGCTAATTGTGCCATCGCCATTATCCACAAAGTCGTTTACGCCATACTCTGCGCCACGCACAAAGCGCACAACGAACTGTTTATCATCACCATTGAGCCCCAAGCCATAGCCCTTAATTCGTCCATCGGCAAAGTTAACTCCGAAGATCAACCCTTGAGAATCAGCAATGCCATCCGAACCACAATAGAGAGTCGACGAGAGCATCTGCGAGTCGATCGGACGGTTGCCATTGGCAGCATACTCGAAATCGAAGTAGTCAACGTCGATAAATGGAGTTGCCGAGACTCTACCTCCCGAGGTTGAATCGACGCTCACGTCGGCACCCGAGAACAAGATCAGAGAGTAAGCCTCCTTGATCGAAGGGATGCGCCAATCGTTATAGCCTGCGTAGCGGAATGACTCGATCGCCTTAAGCGCCTCTGGGTAACTCATTACCTTATAAGCCTTTTGCCACATCAATCCTGTTACATTGTCGGTCACCGTGCCATCGCCATTGTTGGTGTACGATGGTGCGTTACCTTCGTGTTGAGCATCTTGACCATAGAAGACATCACCTTTCGAGGGTGCTGCGATCTCCATTCTGTCGTCGAAACATTTTGTTTGGGCGGTGTCTACGATTTTGTAGCTTCCTGAGCCACTTTGACCACATGAGCTAAGAAGGAGTAATCCTGCTGCGATGGTCATTGGTATAATGAGTTTTTGTCGCATAATAATATTGTATTTTAGTTTAATTAGTTTATTTCGCAAAGGTGAAAAAAAGTGTAAAAATAGACTAGAAATAGATTAAGTCTATGCAAATTAAAACAATATTTTACTGAAAATCAAGCTCTGAAGCAGTTTTTTTGCTATATTTGTAATATAATTACTTTTTTTACTCGAGCGATTTAACTTTTCTTAAATTGCTCGTTCTACACTTATAGCTCCAATTATGTCGAAAAACCTAAACACCTAAAATATGTCTATAATTATAAAAGATTTGAATAAAATTTATGCTGATGGCTATCACGCATTAAAGGATATCAATATAGAAATTAAGGGTGGAATGTTTGGCTTACTAGGGCCAAATGGAGCTGGAAAGAGTACGCTGATGCGTATTCTTGTTGCGCTGATGGAGGCCTCGTCTGGTGAGGTTACAGCGTATGGGTATGATCTGAATCGCGACAGAGGTAAGATCCGACAAATTATGGGTTATCTGCCCCAAGATTTCCGCTTCTTCGCAAAGTATAAAGTGATCGAATATTTGGACTACGCAGCGAGACTCTCTGGGATGAACAACGGCGCAAAGAGGCGTGATGCAATAGAGCAGATGTTGGAGCAAGTGGGACTATTCGAAGTGAGGGAACGCTACGCCTCGAAGCTCTCGGGAGGTATGAAACGACGCCTAGGAATCGCACAAGCCTTGATCCACTCGCCAAAGGTAATTATCGTCGATGAGCCAACAACGGGACTGGATCCTGAGGAGCGTATTAGGTTCCGTAACTTACTTTCGGACATAAGCAGCAAGGAGACAACAATTATCCTCTCGACACACATTGTGGGTGATATCTCGAGCAGCTGTACTGACATGGTCCTATTAAATAAAGGTGAGATTTCGTTTAAAGGTTCTCCAGCCGAGATGCTGGAGAGTGCCGTGGGTAAGGTGTGGCGTTTGGAGGTCGATCTGCCGATGTACGAGATAATCAACTCAAAATATCCGATCGTTTCGATGGTTCCTCTTTCGGGCAATGATGGCTCGGTGTGCAACAGTTGGACAATCGAGGTGGTGGCCGATGAGCTTAAGGAGTTTGCTGCCGAAAGGGTCACTCCAAACCTTGAGCATGCATATGTTTATTATATGGAGAAGAGTTTGAATCTTTGGATTAACGGTTAAGCAAAAGTAGAGGAAAAGAGTATGAGACAGGTATTTACAAATATAAATTCGGTGGCTAAGTATGAATCAAAACTATTGGTTCGTAGTTGGTTTTTTATGATCTATATGGCCATCGCGGCGCTGTTGGTTTTGATCGGTGGTGTGATCCTCGATCAAGCATCTTCGGAGTTTAAGCACGCCACATCGCTGATCCCATATGCGGCTGTTTTGGCGCTCAATATCATCCAATCGCTTATCATTATCTTTATGTCCTCGGACTACTTGAAGCGTGATAAGCAGCTCGACACCTCGGAGGTTTTCTACGTTCGACCACTTAGCAATGCCGAGTACCTTTTCGGAAAGGTGGCGGGAACTATCAAGCCATTCTTGCTGCTCGACATTGTGGTTTTGGGTGCAATTTATGTCCTTGCGAAGTTTGGTTTTGGGCTCGATTGCTCGCTTTGGGATTATGTTTCGTATCTCTTGATTGTTATTATCCCTTCGCTGATTTTCTTTGTTGGTGCTTCGACTGTCTGTATGCTTATTATTGGCAATCAGGCGGTTACTTATATCTTGATGTTGGGTCTTTCGTGGATTTCACTCTCGTACGCTGGAAGCCATGCGGGTTATATTTTCGATATGTTTATGACGAGCATCCCCTTAGCCAAATCCGATGTGTTGGGCATTTCGAACTTCTCGCTTATCCTCAGCGGTCGATTAATCTATATCACACTCGGAGTGGCGTCGATGACCCTTTCGGTATACCTTTTCAAGCGGTTGGCTGGCTCGATGAAGCTACAACGGATTTTCCTTATGATCTCCATTGCGCTCTTTGCTCTTGCGGCACTTCAAATTTCGAATTATACTTACAGTGCAATGCGCCCCGAGAGGGTTGCGGCTCGTATGATTGAGCTCAATAATCAATATTCCGCCTACCCTCGTTTGGAGGCATCTAATTACGTCATAGGGGTCGAGCAGCTAGAGCAGGGAATCTCGACATCAATGAACATCACAGGTACTCTCTCGAAGAGTGGCAGTCAGGCGGTCTTTAACCTCAACGGTGGAATGGAGGTTACCGAGGTTACCCTTGATGAGAATACGCCTCTTCTTTTTGAGCGTAAGGAGCACCTAATTATCGTTGATCTTGGGGGTCAATACTCTGAGGGTGACAATCTTATGATAGGTTTTGAATACCATGGCGCCATTGACGAGGATCAAATGTATATCGACATCCCCGACAAAAATCTCCTTTACAAAAGCCAGATGTTCAGCCTCTTGAACTTCGATAAGCGAGTGGCCTTCAATGAGCCCGATTGGGTTGTGTTGACTCCCGAGAGTGGCTGGTACGTCAGAAGCGGAGTGACCTATTCGGATACCGATGCCAATTGGAGACAGGAATATTTCAGCGAGTTCTATTTAGAGGTGATCCCTTTGGAGGGAATGGTGCCAGTGAGTCAAGGCACACCTGAGGTATCCGAGGATTTCCTTTACAGCTTCTCGCCCGAAGAGCCTTTGCGTGCTATTTCGCTGGCTATAAGCAAGTATAAGCGATATCACACTTCGGTCGGTGGTCGCGACTACGCCCTCTATCTCCACGAATCGAACCTCGATCATGTCGCTATCTTCGAGCCTATTGCCGACACGATCCACTCGATTATCGACGATGTTGTGGGTGATTTCGAGCGCGATGCTGAGATCGAATATAGCCTACCTCGATTAACCATTGTCGACGTGCCAGAGCAGATGTATAACTATAAACGTGCTTGGAGTTCAACGCAGGAGTTGGGACAACCCGAGCTACTATTCTTGCCAGGCGCAGGAGTGAGCCCAATGAAGGATAATGGCATGAGTGGATATGACGTAACAGCCAACTACCTTCAAACTGTGCAGTTCAACTCGCGCGGCAGACGTGGAGGTTCGCAATCATCAGATTACGATATTCGTTGCGACGTGTTTAGAAGTATCGCACGCCAGTGGAACGAGGTGGATGTTAAGTCGTTTAGTTACAGTAACTCTACGGGGCTTTCGTCCGAGGATAATTCCAACCCTCACTACCTTTCGTCGATCCTTTTCAATAGCCGATATAATATCACCTCGGACTCCCTATCGTGGGGAAATCAGCTGATGGAGATGTACTATATGTCGTTTGCCGACCTTATTACAACAGATGCTTCGGCACGCAGCGTAACGGGAATGTCCGACTTGGAGCAGGTCTTGGAGATGCTCACCAAAAAGGGTTGCAACAGCTATCTTTCGGATGTTGCCTACTCTAAGTATATCACCGAGATCCTTATTACTCAAGGGTATATGTTGTTCGGTGAGGCGATGAGTAGAATGGGTGTCGATGAGTTCACTCTGACACTCAAGGATCTTATTGAGAGCCACGAATATAGCAACGTCGATATGAGTCACTTCTTAGACAGCGTTTCGGTGAGATCGGGTTGTGACGTAAGGCAAAATATCACCAAAGTTAACAAACCAATGGAGCTACCTCAATTCCAAATGGGTGGTCTCAAGACCGAGAGCGGATACCTCTACGGCGAGGAGATCTACTGCACCGAGGTGGTTATCAGCAATATAACCGACACAAAGGGTTACGTCGAGGTGCAATATGTAACCTCCGACGGCACGACCTACGCAGTGGTTGAATTGGATGGCAACCAAACAAAACGCGTGGTGCGCCACACAAGCGCAATTCCGCAGGTCTCTGTGAATACGATGAATAGCGGCAATATTCCTCAATACGTCAGCCTCGGAAGTGCTCAGGTGACCAATCGCGCGATGATGGGTATGGCGATGGGTATGGCCTCGAGCGCCTCATCATCGAGCAACTTCTCGATCGGCGGTCTTACCATCAGCGTGGGTTCTAGCTCGAGCTCAAGCGGTGGTGGCCCTGGTGGTGGTGGCCCTGGTGGTGGCGGTGGCGGCCCTGGTGGCGGCGGCGGAATGTCTGGTGGTGGCGATGGAATGTCGAATCGTGGCATGACTACTCAAAGCGTTCAAAAGGCGGCTTATATAACCCCAGAGGGTGACTATCCTGTTAAAAACTACACATGGGATGTGAAGGGAGAGATCATTGTTGACAATGAGCAAGAGGATCTTTTCTCACTTTCGGATGCCCCAACGTCGGGATATTTGAATAGTTGGATTGATCAGAGTATCGACACCAAGATGACATACAAGAGCCCAACGATGCGCACCTCGTATAAGTGGAGCTTAGTTTCAGGACAACAATTCTACGGCACTTCGATCCTCTCGGCTTGGCAGATTCGCAATGGCGATGGTAGCCAATACGCAGAGTGGAAGATCCCCGTTGAAAAGGGTGAGCGTTACTCGATCTCGTTCGCGACTTCGACACCTAACGAGGTTATGCGTTCGCGCACATCACGTCCAGGAGGCGGCGGTGGCCCTGGTGGTGGCGGAGCTCCAAGTGGTGCTCAAGGCGGTGGTGGCAACGCTCAAGGCGGCGGTGGCCCTGGTGGCTTTGGCCAAGGCAACCAAGATTTATCGTATAACTTCACTATCGACAATGGCGATGGCCCCGATGCACTTAAGCACGACTTCCTCTCATCTTCGCAATCTTCGCGCAGCACCTCGCTTATGTGGGAGTGGTTGGGTGACTACACCGCAAAGCAAGATACGATTGTTGTGAGGCTAACGAACAAGAGCGATATAGAGCGGATAAATGCCGATGCTGTAAAGGCGACACTTATAAACACCAGCAATAACCAACGACGACAAGAATAAAATTAAAAAATAGACAGATATGAAGATCAAAAATCTACTTCTCACCACCTCTCTGCTGCTGCTCTCGAGCGCTTCGCTTCAAGCGCAGATGCTGCTAACGATGGACAAAGCCATAGATATTAGTATCGAAAGCAGTCCCGACCTATTGACAGCCGAGCTCAATTTGAGACGCTACGAAAAGTTACTTAGCGCCCAAAGGGCATCGCTCAAGACGCAATTTAGTTTGAATGTCGATCCTTTAGATTACAGCAACGACCGATATATGGATTCGCGCCTTTCGCAGTGGTACACCAACGAGTCGTTCGAGTCGTCAGGAACATTTTCGATCTCACAGCCTGTTGTTATCACGGGAGCTACCGTGTCGCTTAACAACCAATTTGGATGGCAGAACAACACTTCGATGATCGACGATGGAGATATAACCACCTCGGCATCGTTCACCAACTCACTTTACTTGCGACTCGATCAGCCTCTTTTCACATTCAATGAGACTAAGTACGAACTGCTTACAATCGAGCTCGATTACGAGGATGCCAAAATTTCTTACGCTCTGACTCGTTTGAGCTTGGAGCAGCGTATCATCTCGCAATTCTACTCGGTTTATATGGCCCAAGAGAATCTCAAGGTTGCCGAGGAGGAGATGGAGGATGCTCAGGCTAACTATGATATTATCAGCGAGAAGGTGCGCCTGGATATGGTTGCTCGGTCGGAGTTATTCCAATCCGAGTTGAACCTCTCGGATGCTGAGTCGACACTTCAAACGCGCATGGTGTCGCTCGAGACTGCCAAGGACTCATTCAAACAGCTTCTGGGATTGCCTCTAAGCACCGAATTCACAGTTGTTGGCGAGATCGAGGAGACTCCCGTTGTTGTCGATCTTCAAATGGCAATCGACCACGCTCTAACTAATCGTTTGGAGCTTTTGCAACGCGATATTATCAACGAAAATGCCGATATCACCCTCAAGCAGATCAAGGATAACAATAGCTTCCAAGGTGAATTATCGCTCTCGATCGGTATTATGGGTGACAATGGAGCATTTAATAATATCTACCAAGCACCGACCCAAAGCCCAAGTGTGAATCTAAGTTTTAGCATTCCGATCTTCGATTGGGGTGCTCGCAAGGATCGCATCGCTGCTCAACAACTTCAAATCGACATGAACAAGGTGGACGAGGATCAGGAGTTGATCGACATCGAGATCGAGGTGCTCACAAGCTACCGCAGCTTAAACAACTACATCAAGCAGATCGAATTGGCGAAAAAGAGCGTTAACAATGCCCAACAGACCTACGACCTAAATGTTGAGTATTACCGCGCTGGCGAGATCACAGGTATGGAGATCAACGAGTATCAATCGCAGCTATCGAGCCAGAAGACATCGCTTGCGCAGGCGATGGTAGATTACAAGATGGAGCTTGTGAACTTGAAGTGCGTAACCCTCTACGACTTCGAAAAGGGCGAGCCGATCTCACCAATGCTGATGTATAGCACCGAGACGATGGAGAAGATCGAAAAGTATAACGAGAAATTAAGAAATAAATAGAGCACCGAAAAAACCACACAAAAATAAGCCAAGATTATGAAAAAGATCAATATTATATACGCCGTATCGGCATCGCTACTCCTCGCATCATGTAGCACAACCACTGGCAACACTAGCCAAGCACAAATTTCGACACCCGTAACAGTCGAGGAGATCGTAGCGGGCGATTTGGAGCAGATCACATCGACCAACGGTTCGCTAACTCCACTCTCGAGCGCCACGGTGACCAACAAAGTGGGTGGTGTATATCGCCCTGCCAAGAACCCTTCGACGGGGCAATATTATAAGATTGGCGACAAGGTGAAGGCGGGTCAGGTGTTAGGTTACTTAGAGGATGAGGAGTATGTAAACGACATCTCGATCGAGACCAAGAAGATCAGTTGGGAGATCGCCCAAGGTGAGTACGATAAGTATTTGATCCTTCAAGAGAAGGGCGGCGCAACCGAGATCGACGTGAAGAATGCAGCGGTGGAGGTTGAGACAACCAAGAACTCTTACAAGAATGCGGAGATTTCGATTGCCAATATGAAGGTTACCTCGCCAATTAGCGGAACAATTGTCGACTTGGAGTATCAAACACCTGGAATCGAGATCGAGGCTGGCGTATCGCTATTTAGCGTGATGGATTACTCGAAGATGTATCTCGACATCTCGCTCTCGGAGAGCACAATGAGCTACATTCACACAGGCCTTCCAGTCTATATCAGCCACTACTCGATCCCCGATGAGTTTATCGAGGCGACAATCGACCAACTTTCACCCTCGATCGACACAACCACAAGAACCTACAAGGGTGTGGTCGTGGTAAACAACGATAAGCTACTTCTCAAGCCAGGTATGTTCGTCAAGAGCGAGATTGTGGTTGACAAGGCCGAGAATGCAATTATCATCCCTAAGGAGATTATCCGCACATCGCAAAACACCAGCTTTGTATTTATCGCCGATGGAACAACAGCGATGCAGTGCGAGATCACAACAGGAATCTCGAACGACAACTATATCGAGGTTAAGAGCGGACTATATATTGGTGACAAATTGATCGTAGATGGCTACGCGACACTTAGAAACAGAAGTAAAATAGCAATTCAATAAAAGAGGGCTATATGAAAAAAATTGTAAACTTTGCTATAACCTACCCCGTCACGATATTGATGGTGGTACTAGCAACTTTGCTCCTAGGTAAGATCTCCTACGATCGCTTGGGTGTAGACCTCTTCCCCTCGATGGATTCGCCCAAGTTGTATATCGAGCTGACTACCACCGAGATGCCACCTTCAGAGATCGAAGCACAGATCGTCGAGGATATCGAGGCTACTGCTATCCGTACCAAAGGAGCTAAGAGCGTCACATCGTATATTCGTAGTAACGAGGCGATGATCGTGGTCGAGTATACTTGGGGACAAGATATGGAGGAGTCCTATTTGGAGCTTCAACAATCTATGACCTCATATTCGCGCAGTGACGATATCGAGGAGATCACCGTAACGGAGAACGACCCTTCGGATACTCCGATAATCCAACTCGCTCTGTCGCACCCCGAACTTAGCGTGGTGGAGCTCACAAAGATCGCCAACAGCTACGTCAAACCTCAATTGTTGAGTGTCGAGGGCGTTGCCGATGTGGAGTTTAATGGCGATTTGGAGCAGGAGGTTGTCGTGGCGACAACGCCTTATAAATTGGAGGCTTTCTCGCTTACCACCTCCGACCTTTCGACCAAGATCCAAGAGAATAACTACCGCGTGGCGGGAGGAAATATCGAGGATAATGGAACACGTTACACGGTCAATGGCTCAAACGTGTTGGAGAGCATCGAGGAGTTTAACTCGATTATCGTTGCCTACGAGGATGGCAAGGCCGTTTATCTGCTCGATGTAGCGGAGGTCTATATGGCCGACAAAACCCCTGAGAGTATCGTGCGCCTTAACGGCGAGGAGTGCGTGGGAATCGAGATCCACAAGGAGCGTGACTTCAACACCTTGAAGGCGTGCCAAGCGGTTCTGCAAGAGGTGGCGAGTCTGCAACGCACAATGGCTCAATATAATATCGTGGTGGTGAGCAACCAAGGTGAGTTTATCGAGCGCTCGATTGGCGATGTAAAGAGCAGCGCTGTGTTGGGTATGTTGCTAGCTATCGTGGTGCTGTTTATCTTCCTCAGGAGAATCGGCACAACTATTATCATCTCGCTGGCGATCCCAATTTCGATTGTCGCGACATTTAATATGTTCTACTTCGGTGGCCTTACGCTCAACATTATGACCCTTGGTGGTTTGGCCTTGGGAGCTGGTATGCTTGTGGATAATGCGATCGTCGTGATCGAGAATATCTTCCGCAAGCAGGAGGATGGTGCTTCACTCAGCGATGCCATTGTCGATGGTACTTCGCAGGTTGGTGGCGCAATTATCGCCTCAACGCTCACCACAATCGTGGTTTTCTTCCCTATCGTCTATCTGCATGGTCAGTCGGGTGAGTTGTTCAAGGAGCAGGCTTGGAGTGTGACCTTCGCACTTGTCTCGTCACTCTTTGTAGCGATTATCGCCATCCCTGTGATGTATAGCAAATTTGTCACTAGTCGCAAGAAAAAGGAGGGTGACAAGGAGGCTAAGGCCTCTGTGAGCTCGATAAGTTCAGGCGAGTCGATCAAATTCACCTGGTACGGCACAATGCTCAAAGGCATTGTCAACAACCGCTATTGGGTGATCTTGGGTGCTATTGCCTATATCGGCGCTATCGTCTTGCTCTCGAAGCAGTTGGGTAGTGAATTTATGCCAAGCAGCGGCTCGAAAAGCATCTCGATGGAGTTGGAATTAGATGGTGGAACTACCCTAGCGAGAACCCGCTCGACAGTTCAAAACATCGAGAATGTGATCGAGCAGATCACTGGCGAAGATGTAACGATCTACTCTCGCTGCGGTGTGGAGAATGAGAATGGCGGAAGCACTCCGCTGAGCAACAAGGCCGAGATAGATGTAATGCTCGGTGACCAGACATTGGCCACAGCACCCGAATTAATCGAGCAGTTAGAGGAGTATTTGGATTCGATTTCGGGGTTGAAGGTGACGTATAGTAGCACCGAGGATGCCGTGTCGTCGCTCTTCGACCAAGCAGGTGGCGATATCGTTATCGAGATCAAGGGCGAGGATAGCTCGATCCTCTCGACACTGCAATCGCAAGTCCTAACAAACATTGAGCATTTGGAGGGTATCGAAAGTGTCTCGTTCCAAGAGAGCAATGGTGAGCAGGAGTTGACGATCTTTGTGGATCGCGTAGTTGCGAGCATCAACGACATCACACTTCAGAGCGTGGTAAGCCAAGTCGAGGAGCAGTTGGATGGTGCCGACGCAGGCGAGATGGAGTATCAGGGCGATATGCGTGATATCACCGTTCGAGTGCCGCAGATCGACGTTTCGCAGATCGGAAACCTTCAAATCTCGCAGGGCGAACAGTCGCTTCTGCTGAAAGATATCGCAACCATCAGCATCTCGCAAGCGCCAAGCGAAATCACTCGCATTGGTCAGAGCCGTGTGCTTCAAATCTCGCTGATGTGCTCGTCGGATGTAGCGCTAAGCAAACTTGCCGACAACGTTCGCGAGCAGATCGCAGCGATCACAACCCCTGAGGATTATTATATCAGCATCGAGGGTTCGGAGCGTGAGCGCAAGGAGTCGTTCACCTCACTCTTGTTCGCAATGATCTTGTCGGTGGCGCTGGTTTATATGGTTATGGCTTCGCAATTCGAGTCGCTGTTGCACCCATTCACAATCTTGTTGACTATTCCTTTGGCCGTGGCGGGAGCTGTATTGCTCTTTATCATCACGGGAGTGAATCTAAATATCATGGCTGCCATCGGAATCATTATGCTTGTGGGTATTGCCGTGAATAGTTCGATCCTTTTGGTGGATCGCATAGGTCAACTTCGCTCGGAGGGTTACCCACTCTACGATGCCATTATCGCCTCGGCCGAGCAACGTATTCGTCCGATCCTTATGACCAGCATCACCACCATCTTGGCGCTTATGCCGATGGCACTTTCGTCGGCCGATGGAGCTGAATTCCAACGACCTATGGCTATTGCTGTAATTGGAGGTTTGGTTGCCTCAACAATTCTTAGTTTGACAGTTATACCATGTCTATATTACGCTCTCGAGGAGTTCAAGTCGCTCTTCGTAAGGGCTAAAAAAGAGGAGTAGCTATGAAATTTCTAATCACTAGAAGGATCACGATAACCATGCTCTTCATAGCCATTTCGTTTTTGGGCTATGTATCATACAATGAGTTGTCGATGGAGCTTTTGCCAGAGGCTGAAGCCCCCACCTGTTCGGTGAGGGTCACAGGCTCGGGCAGTAGTTTCGACCCGTCGTATATCGAAGCGGAGATTATCATTCCGCTCGAGGGCGTAGTGGCGCAGTGCAGCGGCATTGAGCAGATCACATCTACGGCGAGCAAGAATGGCGGTACGATCAACGTAGAGTTCAAATCGTCGGTCAACATCAAGAGCGCATATATTCGCCTCTCGGAGCTGATCACCGAGTACTCCTCGGAGTTGCCCGATGGCTTCTCGGTCACTACATCTAGCGCCTCGAGCCAAACTTCGAGCTCGGATGATTTTATGACTCTGCGCGTCAAAGGAGATATGGATGTCGACGATATCTTGGCCATCACCGAGAGCTCGTTGGAGGAGAAATTGGCGAATATCGAGGGTATCGCAACGGTGACAATCTACGGAGGTAGAAGCCAAAGTGTCGATGTTGCACTTAACTCGGAGTTGTGCGATGCGTTGGGCATCACCACCCAAAAGGTGAGTCAAAACCTCACCAACGCTGGCAATGAGCGCAGCTTTGTGGGATACGCCAAGAGTGGCGCTAGCGAGAGCAGTGTCTTTGTCGATGGCGGATACAGCAGCATCGACATGATTGGTAATGTGGTTGTTAGCTCTTCGGGGCCAGTATACCTCAAAGATATCGCAACTATCACCAAGTCGCTCAAAGAGCCTACGACAATTAGCCGCTTGGATGGTGAGCGCACCATCACCGTCTCGATGCAGGGCGAGAGTGGCGAGAATATTATCGACTTGGCTGCAAGAACTCGCGCAGAGATTGATGATCTAAATCAAAAATTCGCTTCGCAAGGAATCTCGATCGTGGTGGCCAATTGTAGTGCCGACGAGATCGAGGAGAATATTGCGCAGTTGGGACTTTTGGGACTTATCGGAGCCTTGTTGGCCGTTATTATTCTCTGGTTCTTCCTTCACAATTTGAGGCTTGTGTTGTCGATCACCCTGGCGATTCCGATTTCGGTCTTCGCAGCGTTCAATGTCTTTTACGCAATGGGGGTTACGATAAACTCCATTACGTTAATTGGTATTACCCTGGCCGTTGGTATGTTGCTAGACAATAGTATCGTGGTGCTCGAAAATATCTACCGACTCCACTCGCAAGGCAAAAGTGCCGAGCAGGCTGTAATGGAGGGAACAAAGCAGGTGTGGAGGTCGATTTTCGCCTCGACACTCACCACGGTGACGGTCTTTTTGCCTTTTGTCTTCACCAGCGACATCACAATTTCACTGATGGGATATAACCTCGGTGTTGCCATTATCGCTACACTGATGTTCTCGCTTGCCGTTGCCTTGTTGTTGATTCCGATGCTCACCTACGTGATCCTGAGAGGTCAGAAGCGCACCGAGAGCGTCTTTAGTGGCGAGATGTCGATTCACGAGATCCCTGTGCAGATCTACACGATTCTCCTAAAAAGCGTTATCCGTAACTCGAAGCTAGTTTTGGGCGTTACCCTAGCGACCTTGTTTATCACCTGCATCTGGGCACTCAGCACAACTGACGAGTCGATGCAGAGCGTGTCGAGCGATAGAATTACCATCTCGCTTACAATGTCCTCGGACAGTGACGTCACGACAAACGACGCGAAGGTTGCGACATTCGAGGAGTACCTAAAGGATATTCCCGAGCTTGCCGAGATGAGCTGCACGGTTGGCGAGGAGAGCGCAAGTATCGTCTTGAACCTTGTCGAGGACTTCGATGAGGGTAAGGATGCAAGACAAATTGGCGAGATCGTCAACGACATTTGGAGTAGAATTGCAACCCTACGTCAAGGGCTCACCGTGAGTATCAAGACTGGAAGCAACACCTCGTCGAACACCTCGGGAAGCCAAAGCATGTCAATGTTGCAGGCGATGGGAATTGGTGACGATGAGCGTCAACTCACCATCAAGGGAACCGACTACGAACTTATGACCCAGGTGGGTGAGGATATCGAGGATATTCTCTCAGAGCTGGATTACATCGGAAATGTTTCGATCTCGACACAGAGAGCCTCGAACGAGGTTTCGATCGAGCTCGATCCTCATATTGTTAACGAGTTGGGCATCACTCAAACCACCTTTAGCAATGGTCTTTCGGGACTTACCAGCGAGCAGGAGAGTGGCGCGGAGATCAAATTTGGCGATGGTGACGAGGTGATCGACATCACTATCACAATGACCGACCCTTACGCTGCCGAGGAGGATGACGATGACGACGACACCAAGAGCTTGGAGGATCTCTACGCATTGCAGGTAGAGAGCAGCAGCGGCGGATTCTACGACATGATCGACATTGCCTATATCACTAAGGGTGAGGGACAAAGCACCATTCAGCGTGTGGATCGTAGTCGCGAGTTGACTCTCACCTATTCTTTCTCGCTTTCCGATTTGACAGACGAGATTATGGATAGTTACGATGCTGAGATCGACGCTTTGATCGCCGAGTACCCTATCGCCAGCGGTGTGGTGATCGAGCGTGAGGAGGATGAGGATACCTATGCTGAGTTTAAGTTCCTGATCTTCGCTTCGGTGTTGTTGATCTTTATGATTTTGGCAGCTGTTTTCGAGTCGCTGACTATGCCGCTGATCTTGATGTTCGCCATTCCATTAGCGGCAATTGGCTCGTTTGTGGCGCTGATTATGACCAGCAACAGCCTTATGAATCTTAACACCCTCACTGGATTTATGATCCTTTTGGGAGTAGTTGTCAATGGCGGAATTATCTTGATCGACTACATTAATATCTTGCGTAAGAAGGGTTATTCGCGCAATCGTGCGATCCTGATGAGTGGTGCAATGCGCCTACGTCCGATCATGATTACAACGATCACAACGGTTATCGCCTTGTTGCCAATGGCCTTGGGTGACGATGATTATTCGGGAGCTATCGGAGCTCCGTTTGCAATTACGGTAATCGGTGGTTTGACCTTCTCGTCGCTGCTGACCCTGATTTTGGTGCCTACTCTGTATGTCTTTTTGGAGGAGGCAATCGCTTGGTATCGTGGACTTAAGCGTTGGGTTTATGCGCTTCATGCGGCTATTCTTGGGGTGGTTGTTCTGCATATTTGGTGGCAGATTGATGATATGTATATTCAGATGGCATACTTGGTTTTGACCATCGTGCTGCTTCCTGCGCTCACCTACCTTATCATGCACTCGGTACGTATTGCCAACAGCAAGATTATCGACCCAAGTGAGCCAATCGTGATCGAGGCTCGCAACTTGGTGAAGATCTACGATCGTGCAGGTCAATTCTCTCGGGAGTGGACAAGTGCTAAGAATCGTCGCGAGTCACTCGATATTGAGAATCAATATAACGCTGTGGGCGATCTGAAGGGGCTGATCTGGCAATCGGTTGTTGGATGTGCACTTCTCGCAGGTGCTATTTTCTACTTCGAGAGTGGCTTGTGGATCACCGTTATGCTTGTGGCTTGGGCTGTAATCAGCGTTGCTGTCTGGGGTGGATTGTATCGCTTTATCGCGAATCGTTGCAGGCCGAACTTCGCTTTGCGGCTATTGGATAGCTTCTCGAAGATCATTATTGTTGCCGTTGCCTTGGGAGTCTTTGCGCTTCGAACCGAGAATTATGGGGTTACGGGAATCTACTTAGCAGTGGTGATTTTGGGATATATCATCTATCGCACGGCTCGCATGATCGAGGAGAAGGGGATCAATGTTGCTCGCCTAACTGGCAGATTTGCAGGGGTTAAGGCCATTGTTTTCAATGCCGTTCTTTCGGTGCCGATCATCGGTCGTTCACGTCAACCTTTCGAGGCTTTGAAGGGTGTTTCGTTCACTATCCGCAGCGGTATGTTTGGACTTTTGGGGCCTAATGGAGCGGGAAAATCGACCTTTATGCGTATCGTGACAGGCCTTTATGAGCCTAGTTACGGATCAATTTTCATCAATGGACTCAACACCAAGACATATCGCGAGGAGCTGCAAAGTTTGATCGGATTCCTCCCTCAAGAGTTTGGAACTTACGAGTATATGAGCGCCTGGGATTTCTTGAACTATCAAGCGATTTTGAAGGGTGTGACCGACAAGAAGATTCGCCAAGAGCGGTTGGAGTATGTGCTCAAATCGGTGCATATGTTCGAGAAGCGCGATTCGCTAATCAGCTCATTCTCAGGCGGTATGAAGCAGCGCATTGGTATTGCCATGATTCTGTTGAACCTGCCTCGAATCTTGGTTGTCGATGAGCCTACTGCGGGACTTGATCCAAGGGAGCGCATCCGATTTAGGAACTTGCTTGTTGAGCTTAGTCGCGAGAGGGTTGTGATCTTCTCGACTCACATTATCGAGGATATTGCGAGTTCTTGTAACCAGGTGGCCGTGATCAATCGCGGATCTTTGAAGTTCTTCGGTAAGCCAAACGATATGTTGTACTTCGCCGATAAGAAGGTGTGGAGCTTCACTGTGAGCGAGGAGGAGTTTGCAAAGCTCGACACGTCGCTTGTGGCTAACAATATGAAGAATAGCGATGGTTCGGTGAAGGTGAGATATATTTCGCCTCAGAAGCCTGTGGAGCATGCTGTGCAGGAGACCGAGTCGCTTGAGGATGCTTACCTATGTATGTTGAAAGGTTTGTAAATGTAAAAATTCGAATGATTATGAATAGTTTAAGAACCATATTTTTATTGGCAAAATATAACTTCAAGATTCTCTTTGGCGGTAGATATATCATATTTATGTGCCTCTCGTTTCTGCTGTTTTGCTACCTGCTTTTCAACTCAGCATATAGCGGCAATGCGCTCTCGGAGATTGTGGTAATGGAGAATTTGATCTTCCCTTCGCTCTTGTTGATCTTCTACCCCACTTCGTATGGTGTGCAGAAGGACGAGGAGTGCAAGATCTTGGAGATTTTCTTCTGCATACCTAATTATATGTATAAGGTGTGGCTTTTGAGGCTACTCTTTATCTTCCTGGCTTGTATTGTTAACGTATTGCTGTTTAGCTACTTGGCACACCTACTGCTCTGCCCAGTTGATATTTGGCTGATGACTTATAGCGTGATGTTTGCGGTGATCTTCTTCGGCTCGCTGGCCTTTTTCCTCTCGACCTTTATTAAGAGTGGAAATGGTGTGGCGATCGTGCTGCTTGGACTTTTCGCCTTGCTGTTGTACCTTGGATCGAGCTTCGAGAACACCATGTGGGATATTATGCTTAATCCTTACGATGAGCCCTCGGATATCCACCCTGATATTTGGCTGGTGACTATCAAGAATAGTCGATTGCTACTCGCTTGCTCGAGTGTGGGATTGATTCTAATTTCGCTTGGCAATTTGCGACAACGCGAGAGGTTGCTCTAAGAGCGATATACTTACTTAAAAAGGAGGCTGTCATTGGTTGACAGCCTCCTTTTTAGTATTTTAAAATCTGCAAATTTACGCCTTAGCGTTAGCCTTCTTAGCTTTGCTAGCGCGAGCCTTACGAATACGGAAGTATAGGTACGAGCCGTAAACCATAAAGTAGATCACAATGCTAATTACACGCTTTGTCGATCGTGGGATCTCGATGCTAGTAAACTTGAAGCTGCTAGGGCCGTGAGAGTGACCACCGCTTTGTGCTTGCGCTGGTGCGCCACCTTGTTGTTGTGGGCCATGACCTGCTTGAGCTTGAGGTACACCGTGACCAGCTTGAGCTTGTTGACCATGACCGCCTTGAGCTTGTTGCTGAGGACCGTGCGAGTGTCCAGCCTCAACCACCTCGATATTTTGTCGTTGAGCTGCTTGTTGCTCTGCGCGAGCGTTGTCCGAGATTAGACCACCAAGTTGCAAGAATACCGAGTGGATGAATAGCATCGCATAGAGAGCATACGACCATTTCTGAACGCTTTTCCAACGCTTAGTGCCCAATTTGCGGTGTACCGAGTCGAACGATGTTACCCAAAGAACAAGGAATAGGATTGTCATCACCAAGCCCAATACGAATGCAAATGAGGTGATACCTGAACCCAAGGCACTCGATACACGTGGGCTCTGCATATATGTCTCATTGTCGAAGAAGAATTGCCATCCTCCGGGGAAAGTTCCGAAAACACGCTTTACCGCGTGAGCCAAAACTGGGAAACCTACGATGATCGACAACTCCTTGCGGATTGACATTAGGCGACCAACATATTTGTTCTTTGCGCTTAGTGCACCCATGTACATGATAATCACTAGGACTGGGTGGATAAAGTTGGCAGCACTCGAAAGCTCACTTGCCGAAAGGCCGATGAAAGGAATGTTGCTAAGGTTGAAAGGAAGCGAAACACCTAAAAGGCGCGCTACCGATGGGATGATAAAACAGAACGAGATTACTCCGAAGATCCAGTAGTAAACTTTGTAGTTCTTCTTGATTGACTTTGCAAGTGCGATGGCAAGAACGGTGTAAACCATCAGCGCAAAGAGGAAACCGAAATTCGACTTCAGGAATTCGATTAGGTCTAAAGCTGCGTTAATCATTATTTTCTTATTTTTTGTTGTTTGTGTTAGTAATTAAGTAGTGTAAAACAATTATTGCCATATTTTTAAAAGCACTCTTGGAGCGATATTTTTCACTATCAAATCTCAATATAGAATAACTATATTTTCGATTCAATAGCAAAAAATCTCTTCTCCAATAGTACTCTTAAAAACACACCAATAATTATTTTACCCTACTTAGAAACTATACTCTCTCCATTCCTATAAGAATGGAAAAAGTATAGCGTATAAATTATAATCTACTATCAAGCAAATTATTGTGCGATCAACTTACCAATACAAAGAATGCTTGAACATTGAACCTCAAGACCCTTAGTAGCTGTAGCTGTAGCAGAGTCAATAACATAGATTGATGGATAGCTATCAGTATTTGGAGCCATTGGAACGTATGCCTTACCATCCTCGATATATGGCTCACCGATTGAGCGGTTACCTTGGTCAACGAAAGCAGTCAAAGCGTCTGGCAAGCCTGTTACCTTAGTTGCTGTCTTAGCATCCACGTCGAAGATGTAGAAATCAGCATCACCCACGTCAGTCTTGTGAGAAGCGTTGTAAAGGAATTGAGTGTGGATAGCGCGAAGAAGGAATTTCGATCCCTCGATGTGCCATACGCGCGAGAAAGTGTAGTTATCCATAAGCGACTCAAACTCCAAAAGACCATCAACACCGAACGAAGAGTCGAACTCAGCTGCGCCATACTTGATACGCATTACGCTAGCACCTTTGTTGGTTGTCTTAACACTAAGTTGAGTATCCAATTTTGTAGACTCGTCAGTAGTATCAACATATTGATCAACTACGACGTCATTCTCATTCGATAGATCAGTGCTGTAACGACGTGTAGTACCTGGAGTGAAGATATAAACATACTCATCGTCGTTGTTTGGAACAACTGTGTTAAGTGGGTTACCTGTCGTGCGACCAAACGCTTGACCCATCTTGTCGGTTGTGATGAACGTTGGCTCCGACTCGAACGAACCGCTAAGTGGGTAACGTGCGATGTAAGCGTTGCCAGGAGTAAGTGGGGAAGGTACACCCGAGGTTGCAGCGAATGAGTTCGAAGCCTCAATTGAGTTGGTGTACGATCCGCTACCTTGAGCTACGTAAGCGCTAGAAGATCCATCCCAGCCGCACTCAGCACCCTTCTCGATAGCGTAGTGAGTAACACCAGTTGTTGCGTAAGAAGCGTATACGTAGTCACCAGCAGTTGCGAAACCTACTACAGTGGCAGTCTCACCGTTGCTAAACTCTGGAACGTACTTTCCGATGTAGTTGTTAGTGTAGTAGTAGTCAACTGTTGCTGTTGTACCCTCTGGATCGCAATATGAAGTCATCGAGATTTGAGCATAGTAGTCGCCAGTGATATCAACTACTGAACCATCTGTAACACCCTGGATTGAAACGTAATCAGTGTCGTATGAAGAGGTCAAGTTACGAGTTGTCGCGAACTTGTCACCCCACATACCCCATGTGTGGTATGCTGCAGCTGAGTATTGTCTCCTAACTTTCATCATCTCTGACTCTGCGTCAAGGTAGTATTGAACTACGTCAGTAGCCTCTGTACTACCGTTATCCTTGATCGAGTAGAAATATTTGTTATCCAATGAGTGTGACCACTCCGATGCGCTTGTCGATAGCTCTGTACCGTTACCGATAACCGAGATTGAACCTGAGTCCAAAGTCTCATTAGTTAGAAGTACCATCACTGTATCGCCTGTCGAAGCAGATGTTGTTTGAGTTGTGATTGCGAAGCGGTAAACATCCTCGCTTGTCCCTGGAGAGTCTGGATCATCTGGAGTCTCTGGAGTCTCTGGATCAACGACCTCCTCATTTTCAGTACATGATGCTGCAGCGAATGCCAAAACAGCAAATGCTAGAAATTTAAAATGTGTAAATTTTTTCATAATTTTCTTGGTTGTTTTTATTATTGTGTTTTTATGTTTACTTAAATATATTCACCCTAAACTTAGCATAGAAAGCACGTCCAGCCTTCTGCAAGCTATAGTTGTCGTAAAGATTTTCGTCAGTGATGTTACGAGCCTCAAAAGAGATATTATATCGACTATTTTGGAACGCGTAGTTTAGCGTAACGCTGTGCGAGAGTTGCTCAGGCACCTTTGCTTTGGTCGATGAGTCACCAATTGCCTCCCAATAGAGCGTGAACTCCTCTTGGTAGAAAAGATCATACATAATCGAAATTTGATCGTGCTTGCTAAAGATATTGAAGAAGTTTATCGTCGCGTCAGCGTTGGCATACTTATACGGCTGGTTTGGAATACGCATACCATAAGTAAAGTTTAATTGTGACGAACCTTCTGAAACATACTCTTCAGCATCGCGAGGATTAATATTATTGAAAGTACCACCTACACTAAGCAGGTTGCCATAGTCGTAACGTGCGATGATACTATAACCCTTGGTCAGTACACGACCGTAGTTGCCGTAGCTTGCCGACGAACCATCGCCACTTGTCGAGCGGATGATATAGTCGTGCGTATCGCGATAAATCAAAGAACCATCTAATCGTACGAAGTGTTTTTTAGCGAATGTGTGAGTGTAGACCAGATTCAAATTGACATTGTCGCTCGTCTCGGGCAGCAAGTCGTAAGTTCCGACCTCCATATCCGTATCACCAAACATCTCGGTGGTGGTTGGCAGACGGTAAGCACGCTCGTAAGAGAGCTTAGCTTGCAGGTGACGCGGAACAATAAAGTAGGTTAAAGCCGAACCGTAACCGAGCTTCGAGTATGGAACACTCTCCTTTGACAATAATCCTGTCGATTCATCCTCCACAAAACTCTCACCAATTTGATAGAAGTGTTTTGCGAAAAGCGTACCCTCCAATCTCTCAATTGGACGAACTAGATACGAAAGACCCGACACTGACTTTGTGCTTGTCTGAGGCTCATTATAATCACCATATGTGCTTGTTCCATCGATTAGCGAACGTGTGATGCGGTTGCTCGATGTCACGGTGTTCGACAAGGTGATATTATGTTTATCGTTGGCAGTTACATATTTACCAATAAAATTAGTAGTAAATGTACGATTCTTCGACTCGCTAGCCGATGGTGTGAGGTTCATATTTACACTCTCGCCCAACCAATTGTATCGAGCAGTAGCAGGATCTGCATTGTGAGTAAAACCCGAGTCATAGCTCGAGACAAAACGCACATCTAGGCCACGTGTGAATAGATCCTTTTTCGAGTACTCCAGGGTAGGAGTCAAGGTGTTACCCTCGCTAAATTTCTCGCCATAAACCAAGTTTTGAGTTGTTCCAGTCTGGATATCTTTGTAGTATTGCGAGTAGTTCAAGCTCAAGGCGAAGTGGTCGGTCCACTTTGTGTTATCGAAACCAATCGAGGCGATAACAGTCTCGTTGTGATACTTATCGTGGAAGCGCTCAAGGCCATATACAACATCATTCGCATCGAACGACGAGGTGACTTGACCCGTTGGAAGAATGTCGTAGTAGATCACATAGTTATCGATCTTGTAGCTGTTATCCGAGTAGTTTTGGTAGGCGTTCACGCTATACGAGAAGCCACTTTTGGCCATCGTTTGACCAAACTTCAAGTAAGTTTTGTGGGTGTTGAACGAGCCGTAAGAGTACGAGGCATCGATTTGCAGGCGGTTCGCCTTATTCGCCTTGTTGGTGATGATATTCACCACACCACCCAAGGCATCGGCTCCGAACTCGATAGGCACAACGCCGCTATACATCTCGATTCGCTCGGCAAAACCCGCTGGGATATTGTTTAGCGAGAATGCTGCGTTGCCATTTTGAGGGATTCCGTCGATAAAGATTTTGACATGGCTACCTGTGAAACCATTGAGGCTCAGCTGGGTATCACTTCCTACACCACCACTCTCGCGGATATTTATTCCGCTCATCTTCGAAAGGGCTTGGGTGATATTGGCCGATGTGTTCTTCATGTCGCCAATCTCGATCGATTGAACGTTGTAGGCCGTTCTATTGACCGTAGCGCTGTGGCTCTCGCCAACTACCACCACCTCCTCGATCGAGGCTGAGCTCTTTTGCATCTTGAAGACGACCTTCACTGGCTCGCGGTCCTTGATGGTAACCTCCTGAGTTAGATCGTCGTAGCCCATTGACGTTGCTACCAGCGTGTGGGTTCCAAAAGGAACATTTATGCGGAATCGACCATTTTGGTCACTCGAAACACCATGGCGGCCATCCTCGCCTACGAAGATCGCGGCATACTCGATCGGGTCACCATCTTCGGCCGAAATGACCTCACCAATTACAACGCCATGACGTGGCGCTGCGTTGTTCTCCTTAGTCTCGGCTGCCCACGAAATAAGCGGCGAGAAAAGCAAAACCAAAAGTGTAAAAAGAACTCTCATCTATTTTCTCCTAATTTTTATTCTGTTTTTTCTAGTGCAAAGGTATGGAGTATATCGCCTCGGCACAATCGCAATAAAGAGCTAAAAATTTGAAGAAATAGAGGCCAAAATAACAAATTGTAGTTATTCTGGGGTAAAATAGTAACAAAACGACTGAAAAACCTGCCTAGTTACAGATTTTCCAGCCGCTATATATTAATATTTAATAATATTTTAAAAAGTGTTTACTTCCCCGCGTACATCTCAGAGTAATATTTTTCGTACTCGCCTGATGTGATATTGTCCATCCACGCTTGGTTTTCCAAGTACCAGGCAACGGTTTTTTCGATGCCCTCCTCGAATTGCAGACTTGGCTCCCAGCCTAGTTCAGCCTTTAACTTATTGGAATCTATGGCATAGCGAAGGTCGTGACCTGCGCGGTCAGTGACGTAGGTGATTAGCCCTAAACTATGACCCTCCGCATTGCCTAATAGGCGGTCGACCGTAGCGATGATCACCTTGATTAGGTCGATGTTGCGCCACTCGTTGAAGCCTCCGATATTGTAGGTGTCCGAATTTTTGCCCTTGTGGAAGATCACGTCGATCGCTCGGGCGTGGTCGACAACGTACAACCAATCTCGCACGTTTTCTCCAGCGCCATAAACTGGAAGTGGTTTGCCGTGGCGTATATTATTGATAAAGAGCGGGATAAGTTTCTCGGGAAATTGGTAAGGGCCGTAGTTGTTCGAGCAATTTGTCACCACGGTTGGCATTCCGTAGGTGTCGGCAAAGGCGCGCACAAAGTGGTCTGAACTGGCCTTGCTTGCCGAGTATGGTGAGTGGGGATCATAGGCGGTATCTTCGGTGAAGAACGTGCCATCGAACTCCAAAGTGCCGTAGACCTCGTCGGTCGAGATGTGGTAAAAACGCTTACCCTCGTACTCGCCATTCCATTGATTTTTAGCCGCTTGCAAGAGGCTCAACGTTCCCATCACATTTGTTTGCGCAAAGGTGAATGGATCTTTTATGGAGCGATCCACGTGGCTCTCGGCCGCTAGGTGGATCACGCCATCGACATTGTATTTTGCAAAGAGTTCGACCATCTTTTCGAAGTCGCAGATATCGGCCTTTACAAATGTGTAATTTGGCTCGTTTTCGACGTCTTTCAAGTTTGCCATATTACCTGCGTAGGTCAATTTGTCGACGTTAATTATGTGATACTCAGGGTATTTATTTACGAATAGGCGCACTACGTGAGATCCGATAAATCCTGCTCCGCCTGTGATGATTATATTTTTCATTTTGCTATAAATTACAATTTTTTAACTCCTCGATGCACTTGTCAAGGCTCACCGTCCAGTATGGAATCTCGATGCCGAAGCACTCCTTGATCTTGGTTTTGTCCAACACGGAGTAGTGCGGGCGGGTCACTTTTGCGGGGTATTCTGCCGAGTGAATTGGCTTAATATCGCACACATTTCCGCTCTTTTCAACGATCGCATGGGCGAAATCGAACCATGAGCAGACCCCCTCGTTACTAAAGTGATATGTGCCAGATTTGCCTAATTGGTCGGTCGAAATTATCGCGCCAATCGCATCCGTCAAGTCGCCAGCATAGGTCGGTGTGCCAATCTGATCGAAGATCACGCTCAACGTATCTCGCTCAGAAGTAAGGCGTTGCATGGTCTTAACAAAATTATTTCCCCACGCAGAGTATAACCACGAAGTGCGGATAATGATGTAATTACAACCGCTCTCAGCGACCGATCGCTCGCCTGCCAATTTCGTCACGCCATACACTCCGATAGGTCGCGTTGGCTGCTCCTCGGTATAAGGCACGTGTGCCGAGCCATCGAAAACGTAGTCGGTCGAGATATGGATCAAGGTTGCACCCACCGAGGCTGCCGCCTTGGCCAAATAGCCCGCTGCGGTGTTGTTCAAAAGATCGGCAAGAGCCTCATCGTCCTCCGCCTTGTCGACATTGGTGTAGGCTGCGCAGTTAACAATCACATCGACTTTTTCTTTAGAAACGAAACTAGAAACCGCCTCAAAATCAGCAATATCCAGCTCCGCGACATCGGTAAAAATATATCTATCCGAGCTCACGGAGGCAACCCTCTGCATCTCACGCCCCAACTGACCATTAGCACCAGTGACCAAAATCGTCTTACTCATAGTAGTTTACATCATATGAAAATGGTGAATCAAAATCTTTAAGCAGCTCGTTGAGCTTATCCTTGTCCGAAAGGATTGCATCAGCCTCCGAGATTCCCCAGTCAATTCCCAAGTCCGCGTCGTTCCACATTATCGCCCCCTCGGACTCCTTAGAGTAGAAATTATCGCACTTATAGTGGAAAACAACCTCCTCGGAGAGCACCACAAAACCGTGGGCAAAACCGCGTGGGATAAATAATTGACGGTGATTTTCATCGCTCAGTTCAACGGCCACATGCTTGCCATAAGTGGGTGAGCCCTTGCGAATATCCACCGCAACATCAAGCACCTTGCCTTTGATCACACGCACCAATTTGCTCTGTGCGTAAGGGGCTTTTTGGAAGTGCAAACCCCTTAGAACGCCATACCTCGAGTAGCTCTGATTATCTTGAATAAAGGTGGTGCGGCACACTTTCTCCTCGAACTCGCGCTGCGAAAATGACTCAAAAAAGTAACCTCTTTCGTCGCCAAAAACGCGCGGCTCGATAATCACAACCCCCTCAATATCTGTCTTTACAACCTCCATTATCTATCTCGTTTTAGCTCGTCGATCACCTTTAAAAGGTACTGACCATATTGATTTTTTATCATCGGAGCGGCCAATGATCGCATTTTTTCCTCGGTGATCCACCCTTGGCGATAACCGATTCCCTCTAGGCAAGCCACTTTCAAACCTTGACGTTTTTCGATCACCTCGACAAATGTTGAAGCCTCTGAAAGAGAGTCGTGCGTGCCAGTGTCGAGCCATGCAAAACCACGCCCAAGTGTCTGAACCTTAAGCTCTCCAGCTTGCAGAAATTCTTGATTCACAGTTGTGATCTCCAACTCGCCACGAGCCGAGGGTTTGATATTTTTGGCAACTTCGACAACCTTATTTGGATAGAAATAGAGACCTACGACCGCATAGTTTGACTTGGGCTCCGTGGGCTTCTCCTCGATCGAGAGGCAGTTACCCGCCTTATCGAACTCCGCCACACCATAGCGCTCAGGGTCGGCAACCCAATAGCCAAAAACGGTCGCCTTTTGCTCCTCCTCGGCAGCCTTCACCGAAGCGGCAAGGGCAGCTGAGAAACCAGATCCGTAGAAGATATTATCGCCAAGAACCAAGCAGGCCGAGTCGCCCGCGATAAACTCCTCACCTATAATAAATGCTTGCGCCAATCCATCGGGCGAAGGTTGCTCGGCGTATGTGAACTCCACTCCATAATCCGACCCATCGCCCAGAAGTCGCTTAAAACCAGGCAGATCGGCAGGTGTCGAGATAATCAAAATCTCACGAATACCCGCCAACATCAGCACCGAGATGGGATAGTAGACCATCGGCTTGTCGTATATTGGGAGCAATTGTTTACTAACCCCCTTGGTTATCGGGTATAGGCGTGTGCCTGAACCACCTGCGAGAACTATTCCTTTCATAAAATTTTCGTTTTTCTTAACCTTTGTTATCGTTACGTAAGCCATAAAGATAACAAATATTCTTTAGATTTTAAAAGGCATAGCCTCTTATCGCTCTAATTTATTATTTTTAGGTTCTTCCCGCCTATTTAATCCTCCGACTCCTCATCATCGAAGAAGATGTCATCCATCAAGCAGTCCAGATCCCGACGCTCCTTTTTGGTTGGGCGGCCTGTGCCTCTGTCGCGACTCACGAAGATTGTCTCGCGAGGTGCGTTGAGCTTATCGAGCTCCTCTTGAGGGGTGATATTGATGCAATATGGCTCAACATTTTTTGCCCCTTGGCGGCTCGAAACCAAGTCCAACACCTTGTAACGATAGACAATTGGCATCTTTTTGACCGAGATTTGATCACCTACCTTCACCTCGCGCGAGGGTTTGCAATAGGCATCGTTCACTAGTACCCGATTATTTCGAACAGCATCGGCAGCATCGCTACGCGTTTTGAAGATGCGCATAGCCCATAAATATTTATCGATTCTAACTTGACTCATAGCTGAAAATTAAACGATTAGCGATTGATCTCTGTGCGAGAATGAGTCCAAACGAATGGCCACAAACAAGAGCAGCGTGAAGGCCACAAGCGACGATCCTCCGTAGCTCATAAAGGGCAACGGAATACCCATCACCGGCATCAATCCGATAGTCATACCCACATTCACCAGAACGTGGAATAGGAAGATCGAGGCCACCGCATAGCAATAGACTCGAGCAAAAGCCTCCTCTTGACGTTCACCCATATGTATTAATCGCAGGATCAAACCCGCATAAAGCAGCAGAACAAAAAGCGCTCCCAAGAAGCCCCACTCTTCACCCAAAGAGCAGAAGATAAAGTCGGTATGTCGCTCAGGCACAAAACCATAGCGGATTTGAGTACCCTGCAAGAATCCCTTACCCACAAGGCCTCCCGAGCCAATGGCAATTTTGGATTGATTGACGTTGTATCCCGTTCCCAAGGGATCATCCACCAAACCCAGGAAGGTCAGAATTCGCTTCTGTTGGTGATCCTTAAGTATCGAGTTGAAGATATAGTCGGTCGTGGGCAGGAAGATCATCGAGAGCAGGAACATCGCCACGATAATCAGAGTATTCATCAATTGCTTGCGCAAGGCGTAGATCACAACGACAGGCAGCGAGAGTGAGACAACCCACAAGAGCGAGGTGAAAAGAGTCATCGGCTCGGCTGAGAAAAATTGCGAGATAAGTTGGACGATGATTGTCACCGTAGCGATAAAGGCGAGGTAGCCGATATTGAGCCTCCAGGTCATATTGATCATCATGTCGCACAACGTAAGCACACCAATCGAGAGGATCAGCAGCAACACTGGCGAGAGTAGAAACGAGATGATAAAGAGAAAGACGATCAGCAGGATCGGAATAATGAGCCACTTATTGAGCCCCTCGCGATAGAGCACGATAATAAACGAACCGAGCACAATTCCCGAACCCGTATCGTTCTGCAAAACGATAATCATTAGCGGCAGAAGCAGAATCGCTGCCACCTTCATCATATCGCCCCTCTTATTGATCGAGAAAGAGTATTCGCTCATCACACGTGCCATGGCCAATGCCGTGGTGATCTTGGCGATCTCCACAGGTTGCATCGACAAAGGTCCTGCGCCTAGCCATGCCCTAGCGCCATTAACCTCCTTACCAACTCCTGGCACGAAGGTCAGCAGCAGCAAGAAGATTCCGAAGGCGTACAACGGATAGGCATATTTGTGAAAGGTGCTAGCATCGACCAGCAGCACAAACATAGCGGCCACCGAGGCGACACCACCCCAAATTGCCTGCTTGATATAGAAGTGCGAGAAGTCGAAAAAACTAGCTGCCGACTCATCGTACGACGACGAGATCACACTCATCACACCCACCACAAGCAGCAGGAAGTAGAGCACAACGGCAATAAAGTCGACACCCACAAAGAGTCCAGAAGTGCGGTTACTTGTCATAGACTGGGTAGTTTATTTTCATATCCTTGACCTGCTTCAAAATTGCGGGCCGCGTGATAGTATCGGTTAGGTAAAACTCCTCGATAAGGCTGGCGATAGGTCGAGCGATAGTTGCTCCGAAACCTCCATTTTCGACATATACCGAGATTGCGATTTTTGGATTGTCGCGTGGTGCGAACGACAAGAACGTCGAGTGGTCGCGACCTCGAGGATTCTCGGCCGTTCCAGTCTTTCCACAAATATCGAGTCCCTCGACATAGGCGTTATTATACCATCCGCCATTGCCCAGATTGACACTCTCCCACATTCCCTCGACGATAACATCGAAGTGTTTGGAGTCGACCATCGTATATTGCTTTTCGTAGAAACGGCGATCCAGGGAGTCGACACCCTCTACCTTTTTGACGATATGGGGGATATAGTAGTAACCACGGTTAGCCAAGATCGCAGCCATATTTGCCATTTGCAACGGTGTACAACCCAACTCACCTTGGCCAATCGAGAGCGAGATCACGGTGAGCGAGTTCCACGATCCGCGATACTTACGATCGTAACTCTCGACATCGGGGACATATCCAGCACCCTCGTTCAAGAAGTCCGAGCCCAATTTTCGTCCGAAGCCGAAGCTCAAGACATACTCCCTCCACTTCGAGAAACCATCCTTAACGCTCCCATAAGCGGGGTTATCCAAGATATTGCGATAGACATAGCAGAAGTAGGTGTTACACGACCACGCCACGGCGTGTTTCAAGTCGGTGTAGGCGCTATGAGCGTGACATCCCAACTTACGATTTCCGTAGTGGAAGCCTCCGTGACAGTTGTAGGATTGCTGAGGAGTAAGGACTCCCTCTTGCAAACCGATCAAACCTTGCGTGAGTTTGAAGGTCGAACCTGGCGGATAACGAGCCGTTACTGCGCGGTTGTAAAGTGGTCGTCTTGGGTTATTTAGCAGATCCATGTAGTTATTACCTCTATCGCGACCAACCAAATCATCGGGGTCGTAAGTAGGTGACGAGACCATCATCAAGATCTCACCCGTAGAGGGCTCGATAGCCACTGCAGCACCAACTTTACCCTCCATAAGCTCCTCACCGAAGCGTTGCAGGCGGGCATCAATTGTCGAGACGATATATTGGCCTTGCTGGGGCAGTGTGTCATAGATTCCATCCATATAGCTACCCTTGATCGCTCCGTGGTTGTCGACCTTGGTCACACGAACGCCCTTGATTCCACGAAGCTCCTCCTCGTAGGCTGACTCCACGCCATACATACCGATATACTCACCCGATTGGTAGTAGTCGTTCGAGTTCAAGATCGATTGGGTCACCTCGCTCACATAGCCAAGTAAGTTACCTCCAACACTCATAGGGTATTGGCGCACAGTGCGATAGACGGTGTAAAAACCCGAGAATGACGACTCATCGAAGATCAGTTTCTCCTCGCTGGAGATATAGTTGGCAACCAAATAGGGAGCTCGCGGCATACTTCGCGCATTATTCAGCGCTCGGGTTAATCTCGCGGGTGAGAGTCCTGTGATTTGGCACAGGCGCACCGAGTCGAGCGTCGAGCGATTGATCTCGCGGTAGATCACCATAAGGTCGTAACACTCACGGCTTTGCACCAAGTACTCACCATTGCGATCGTAAACTTCACCGCGCGGAGGGTACAACACCTCACGACGCAAAACGTTACCATCGGCCAAACCTTTGTAGTCTGGCGAGAGCACTTGAAGATTGAACAGACGGAAGATAATCAGAGCGAAGATCAAGATCACCACAGCCTGCAAAACCCTCATTCTCAGGAATTCGTCACGCGTGCGTCCCATCTTACTTCAAGATATTATTAATTGAAAACAATCGCGCAATAAGCCAGACAAACAGAGCCGAAGCAACGCCACTCACCAAGAAGCGCAACAGAGAGTAGAACAGATTGGCAATCGACAAAGATTCGAAGGCAAAGAAGATCACATGGTGCAGAAAGACCATCACCGCCAAGTAGCGGATGTAGTCACCCTCACCGAACAATAGATCCGAGGGCACTCCCCTTTCGGCAGCTCGCTTCTTACCAGCTATCACCTTTAGGATTGGGGTGCGAAGATAGGCAACCGCGATTGTGGCGATCGAGTTCAAGCCATCGGTTCCCATCGCCACATCCATCACATAGCCAGTCAAGACTCCCGCACCGAGCATCATAATGCGCGATGTTTCAACGGGTAGAAGCACGATAAAAACGATATAGACTAATGGCGCAAAGTATACGCTAGTCGAGAGGCTGTCGAAGACGAAGACCTGCGACAAGGTTGCAACCAGAAAGAGCGAAAGATATGGTAATGTGCGAAGCATAACTAGCTGATTATTTACTACTTAAAATTATTTTCGGCCTCGTGCAAAAGCTCCTCAATTTCGCCACTCTCCCTATTTCCGACCATCAGCACGTGGTTTATGGCGGTTATTTGGGCTGCCAACTCGATCTCGACATTGTAGGCTGTCTGCATCTCGTTGAACTCAAATGAGGCAACCGTGCCGATCACAACATCGCCAGGGAAGATATTCGAGAAGCCTGTCGAGACCACCGTGTCACCTACGCTAATAGGCTCATACTTCGATAGTTCGCTCATTTGAACATGGTAGCGATTCTCGCCCGACCAACTTACCGAGCCGTAGTTCGCACCACCTTTGAGCTTTCCGCTGGTTGTAAAATTGTGGCTTAGGATCGAAAGGGCTGCGCTATAACGGCTCGAACAGCTAGCAACGTAACCCAACATCAGACCATCGGGGGTGATAAGGGCCATCTGCTCACGCACTCCATCCGACACACCTTTGTCGACGACGATAAAGTTATCGAGCTTGTTGATCGAATTCGACACCACACGCCCCACCACGTAGCTATAAGCGGGATCATCGAAGATTATATCATCCACACCCAGAGTGTCGACAGCAGCCATAGCGTAGTGGTCAACCTCCGCCTCCAACTGAGCAATCCTCTCCGAGAGAGCACGATTCTCTTGCGGAAGCGAGAGTAGATGGGTAGCGCTTCGCACTGTGCCCGATATGCCACCTGTGACGCTACTCGAGAACAAGAAGATCTTGGCCCTGGCGTAGCTATCCGACATGGCATAGTGACTTATGGCTATCGTCTCGGCAATGACAAAGAGGATAACCACATATGTAGAGCGTATAAATTCTAATAATCGAAACACCTTGCAAAAGTATAATATGCAAAACTGCGCCACTACCTATTTATTTCGGTATGCGCAGTCGTACAAAAAGTTAACACATTCTTCAGCGTAATTTATCGCATCAAGAATGAGAATTGGTCGATATTCTTTAGAGCTACTCCCGTACCTCGAGCGATAGCACGTAGAGGATCTTCAGCGATATGGAATTGGATTCCTGTCTTCTCGTACAAACGACGATCCAAACCGCGGATCAATGCTCCACCACCTGCCAAGTAGATTCCATTGCGCACGATGTCCGAGTAGAGCTCTGGCGGTGTACTCTCCAAAACCTTCATCAAGGCTGCATCGAGCTTCACCAATGATTTTTCCAAGGCGTATGCGATCTCCGAGTAGTTCAACTTCACGGTTTGAGGCAGCGCTGTAAGCATATTTGGTCCTGTGACGATATAATCCTCTGGCGCATCGTCCAAGTGGCTCATCGCAGCACCTATCGAACATTTGATCGCCTCGGCAGTACGCTCACCGATACGGATGCTGTGTTGTTGACGAACGTAGTTTTGGATGTCAGCAGTGAAGACGTCACCCGCAACATTGATCGACTCCGAGCAGACGATACCACCCAACGAGATACAGGCGATCTCCGAAGTACCACCTCCGATGTCGATAACCATGCTTCCCTCAGGAGCTTCAACATCCAATCCTGCACCCAAGGCAGCAGCCATAGGCTCGAAGATCATAAACACCTCGCGAGCTCCAGCGTGTACCGCCGAGTCGCGCACCGCACGGATCTCGACATTGGTCGAACCCGATGGAATACAGATCACCATTCTGAGCGAAGGTGAGAAGAGAGAACCCGACATCTTCACCTTCTTAATCAACCCTTTGAGCATAAGCTCCGTAGCGTTAAAATCGGCAATCACACCATCTTTCAATGGGCGAATGGTTTTGATATTTGGGTTTGTTTTTTCAAACATTTGGCGAGCTCGTTGGCCGATAGCCATCAGCTTGCCAGAGTGAACATCGAGTGCCACGATTGATGGCTCATCGACAACGACCTTACCGTTGTAGATGATAAGTGTATTGGCAGTACCTAAATCTATTGCTAACTTTTGAGTTAATGCAAATAGTCCCATATTTTGTTATTTTATTAATTGTCAGTGGTTTAGCAACACTCCTTACAGCCTCTTACGCAGAGTCTACCTACAATGAGGAGTATCGGTTGCAAAATTAACAAAAAGATGGGAGATTATTGCAACTTTTTTAAAAATTTTCATGTAAATATTTTGGATTGCATGAATTAGGGGATTTTGGTTGGCGTGATTCTTGCCACCCGAGTCAATATGAAAAACTTACGACCACACATAGCACTGCTGCTGAGCAATTCGATTTGGGCGATAAATTACCCATTTTATCATATGGCCATGGGGCATGGAATACCCGCTTCGGCGATGCTTTTCCTCTCATTGGCCGTGGCGGCAATCCTCTCGCTCGTACCCCTATTTTGGTCACGTGCCGAGAGGGTCGAACGCTCTGACATTAAGTACTTAGTGGCAGCCGCTGTGCTCTCGGGACTTATGCGCAAAGGCTTCGTGATTTATGGTCTTTCGCACACCTCGCCTATCGACGCTTCGATCATCGCGACGCTGCTGCCAGTGATGGCCCTGGTGATCTCAGTTGCGATGGGAATCGACCGCTTCACCAAGGGGCGAGTTGCGGGTATCGCCCTGGGTCTTGGAGGAGCTCTTACGGTGATCTTGAGTGGTAGCAGCGATGACAAGAGTGCAGGGGCACTACTAGGAAATCTCTCGATGCTACTCTACACGATTGCCGCAGGATTTTTCATGGTGTGGCTGCAACCGATCTTCAAAAAATACAAGCCGATAACTCTACTCAGATGGGTCTACACCCTATCGGTTCTGATGTTTGCGCCAGTGGGTTTGATGCCCACTCTGCACACCAATTTCGCGGGGATGTCCACCCATATTCTCCTTATCACGCTCTTTGTTATCACAGTGCCGACATTCCTGCCCAACTTGCTGCTCAACTTCGCTCTAAAGCGCGTTTCACCCACCATCTCGGGGATGTACAGCTATATACAACCAATCCTAGCCATCGCGATGTCGATTTGGCTAGGATTGGGAAAATTGCACTGGATTACCCTAGTGGGCGGTGCAGTTATAATTTCGGGCGTGACCCTGGTTATTCGTTCGTACTCTACGACTCCAAAACCACGATAGAGTCAAACTCGTAAGAGTAGAGTCCAACGTTTAGAGTGTCGCCATACGTCACATTGTCGGCATTTGCAGCACCCACGGTGAGTGTCGCATACTCGATTGGGCAGCTGTGGAAGGCGTGAACATCAAGCTCCTCGATCACAACATCTGGATTTGTTGCCAAGTAGAAATCAACTAATCGCTCGCAGTTATAGAACGACTTGCTGCCGATAGAGGTAACTTCAGGAGCAGTGAAAGTTGTCATAATTAAGCAGTTATAGAACGCATTATCCTCGAGGGTTGTAGCAGCCGAAACAGTCGCCTCGGTGATCGCCGTGCAGTGCGCAAAGGCTGCCTCCGAGATAACCTCAACAGATGGAATAGTCACAGATGTGATCAGCGAGCAGTTGTAGAAAGCACGCGCACGGATCGAAGTAACCGATTCAGAGAGAGTTAGATCACCCTCAACAACGCTTTGAAGCGCAATAACAACCTCAGTTTGATCGGCATTGTACAACACGCCCGACTCAAAGAGGTAACCCTCGCTCTGGTCCACGATATCGGTAAGCATCGAGCAGTTGTTAAATACGCCTACTCCCAAAGAGCTCACAAGCGAAGTGATAGTGAAGTTCTCTAGCGACTCGCACGAAATAAAGGCATAATCGCCAATCTCCTCGACCTGCGGAGCATCAATAGAGTCCAAAACCAAGCAGTCGCTAAAGGCACGCTCGGCAATTGTCACAACCTCAGGCGCAGAGATAGTCTCAAGCGAGTAGTTGTAAGAGAATGCGCTCGAGCCGATCGACTCAGCCACTGGCAACGAGATATATGAAAGTGATGTGCAATATGCAAACGTCTGATCAGCAACACTCTCCAAGAGTGGAACATCGACCGACACAAGCGACGAGCAGTTGTTAAAAGCAGCATACTCAATCACACTTGCGTAAGGCATATCCACCTCCTTTAGCGAGCTACAACCACGGAAAGCATACGAGCCAACATACTCAACGTTTGGCATATCAAGCTCAGTGAGGCCATCGCAGAATTCAAAGGCGTAAGCTCCAACAGATGCCACATAAGGGGCTGAAAGTGAACTTAATGCAGTGAAATCACGCGTAGCGTTGCTAATCGACACTCCATAGATTGCATAGGCAGGAATCGAGGTAAGATTCGAGAACTCCAACTCGATTTGACGCGTTGCATCGCTTGATGATATATATTCGATTGCTGCGCTAAGACCCGCGAAATCCGAGGCTGTAGCGCTCTGATCCTCGATCACCCACACATCAGTTGCAGGGAAAGTGTGCACCTCGAATTGCGAGAGCGTGAACTCTGTTCCCGTAAGGGTTGTTATCACCACTTCAGGATCCGCCTCCTCTTTGGTACACGATATAGCGGCAAAAAGTGCAGCTGTAAGAATCAATAATTTTTTCATAATCTTTGCTTTAAAATTCTATCTAGAAGATCGTATGCTTTTATCTTGCTATCGTTACGATAACGTTAATTCACAATAAATATTTTGCCACAAAGATAAAAATATATTTTCACAAATAGCCTCAAATCATTGATTTTTCCAATTTCACCACTCGCAAAGGGCAAAGAAGCGTAGTTTTTCAATTTTTTTAGCATCTTATTGACGTAAGATGTGACTAAACTAACTTTTTTTGCATATATTTGCGACATATACTATATATTTTAAGTTTAGGAAACTGTTTTTTATTTCTAATTGGAGAGACTTTGCAACACATTTAACAATATCAATATGAAAAAAACATTACTAATGACCCTTGCAGCTGCGACACTTTCGCTTACAGCCTGCTCCGAAAAAGAGGTGTCGAACCCTTTCTTCAGCGAATGGACAACTCCATTCCAAGTCCCACCATTCGATGAGATCAAGTACGAGCACTTTATTCCTGCCTTCGAGGAGGGAATGCAGTTGGAGGTTGCCGAGATCGAGGCAATTGTTTCGAACACCGATGCTCCAACATTCGAGAACACGATTGTTCCTTACACAACTTCGGGCGAGTTCCTAGGTCGTGTACGCACAGTCTTCTCAGCTCTTTGCGGCACCGAGATGTGCGATGAGTTGGAGGCGATCCAAACAGCAACAAACAGCAAACTTACAGCTCACAACAGCGATATCTCGCTTAACGAGACTCTTTTCCAACGCATCAAGGCCGTATACGAGGGTCGCGAGGCTGCTGGTTACGACGCAGTTCAAATGCGCCTAGTGGAGAAAGTTTACAAAGGCTTCGAGCGTAACGGTGCAAACCTTGGCGCTGAGCAGAAAGAGGCGTTGCGTGCAATCGACAAGCAACTCTCGGAGCTATCAATCAAATTCGGTAAAAACCTTCGCGAGGATAACTCATCGTTCGCACTTATCATCGACTCTGAGGCTGATCTAGCGGGCGTTCCTGAGGCTAACATCGCAGCGGCAGCAGCCGAGGCTGAGGCACGTGGCCAGGCTGGCAAGTGGGCATTCACACTCGACAAGCCTTCGATGCTTCCATTCTTGCAATATGCCGAGAATCGCGATCTTCGCAAGACTCTCTACACTGGCTACCTCGAGCGTGCCAACAACGACAATGAGACAGACAACAAGAAGGTGATCAGCGAGATCGCGAACCTTCGTCTAGAGCGCGCAAAGTTGATGGGTTACACCTCACACGCGGACTTTATCGTAAGCCAAAATATGTCGAAGACTCCCGAGGCAGTAAACTCACTCCTTGCTGAGTTGTGGACTCCAGCCGTAGCTCGCGCAAAAGAGGAGCTTAAGGAGATGAAGGCGATCAAAGGCGACAACGACTTCGAGAGCTGGGACTGGTGGTACTACTCTGAGAAGCTGCGCGAGAAGAAGTACAACCTCAACGAGGATGAGATCCGTCCATACTTCGTGCTAGATAACGTTCTTCAAGGTTGCTTCGACCTTACGACAAAGCTATATGGTCTTTCATACAAGGAGATCACCGAGTCGATGCCTCTATACAACAAGGAGAATCGCGTATTCGAGGTATCCGACAAGGATGGCTCACACCTAGGTGTGGTATACTTCGACTTCCACCCACGTTCAAGCAAGCGCGTTGGTGCATGGTGCGGTTCATTCCGTGGTCAGAAGTATGATGCTGATGGCAACTTCGTAACTCCTGTGGCAACTATCGTGTGCAACTTCACTAAGCCTGTGGGTGACGATCCAGCTCTTATCAGCCTCGACGAGGTGGAGACTCTATTCCACGAGTATGGTCACGGACTACACGGCCTATTCCGCGATGTGAAGTACTCGGCACTATCGAGCGTGGAACGCGACTTTGTGGAGCTACCATCGCAAATCATGGAGAACTGGGCTCTTGAGCCAGAGGTACTTGCCACATATGCTAAGCACTACAAAACTGGTGAGACTATCCCAGCGGAGCTAGTGGAGAAGATCCAAAATTCGTCTCTGTTCAACCAAGGTTTCGCAACTGTTGAGTACCTTGCAGCGTCGATCCTCGACATGGAGTACCACACAATCACCGAGGCTGGCGACATCGACGTAGCTAAGTTCGAGGAGGCTGTACTTGCTAAGTATGGCGCTATGGATGAGATCGCTCCACGATATTGTTCGACATACTTCCAACATATCTTCAGCAGCGGCTACTCGGCTGGTTACTACAGCTATATCTGGGCTGAGGTGCTCGATGCTGATGCCTACGAGGCATTCGTGGAGAGTGGAGACCTTTATAACCAGGAGATCGCAGCTAAGTTCCGCAAGGAGGTGCTTTCGCAAGGTGGCCAGGCTGATGGTGGCGTGCTTTATCGCAACTTCCGCGGTAAGGATGCTTCGCGTGAGCCTTTGATGAAGAACCGCGGACTTATTTAGTTTCGTTGGTTGCTTACTGCCCTGCGCGGGCGGCGGCGGGGTGCTCCCCGCGGAGCTAATCTTTTGCGTCTTGTGAGGCGCTGATCCTTTGGATCATAGAAATAGAAAATGTTCATTTATTAGTTTTACGAGCGAGCTCGACACTAATAAATGAACATTTTCTATTTTTTTGCTTCGCAAAAACTCCTCACAAGCCGTGTGGCAGCTTACGTTGTTAACACTCGTTAACAATTGAAATTTGAAATGTAAGAAAAGCTCTGCTTTCCGTATCCAAGCTTGTTTGGTGCCCACGCCGGCATTAGGCGTAGGACGGTAAGAAACCAACGAAACGCAAGAAACCACCCAATTCCCTACTCATCATGCTGAATATCAGCAATATCGACCAATTTATTAACAATGGCGTAGATGGTAAGTCCCGAGGGGCTATGAATTTGCAATTTATTGGCGATATTGCGCCTATGGGCAATCACCGTATGTGTCGAGAGGTGCAGCGTCTCGGCAATCTGCTTATTGATCATACCGTTAGCCACGCAAACTATAATCTCCTTCTCGCGTGCGCTAAGCTCCTTCTTATTCTCGGCCTCCTCGGTGTTACGCATCAGGGCGACGATCTTTTTGACGATCATCTCGCCACTCTCATATATCGATATGGTCTCATCGTAGTTGTGCAGCAACCCTTGGTCGATAAACGAACTTTGCAGCGCCACGATTTTTATCTCCTCACCCCCAAGTTCAGCCTTAAGCTGCGAAGGCGAAAATACCCCTAAGAACGAAGGGTTTACAATGATCAAGTCGGCCGAGAGTTTACCACCGCGCGCAGAGAAGATCGAGGCATCGCTCACGTGCATCACCTCGCAGCTAAACTCCTCCTCACGTTGCAACAGAGCCTCCACACCGCAGCGAATAACCGCAGAGGGCTCAGCAATAATGATCTGTATGCGCTTCGACATTTTACCTCCTTATTTTTTAGATTCTAACACTTTCATTGTTGGCACAAGCAAGTAATCCTCGATGCTGTTGTGCGAAGCTAAGTCGCGCTCACATGAGAAGATATCATACAACACATTGGTCAACTCGTGGGTGGTCGACGATGGGTAGTACTTGATAACGATATTCTTTAGCTCCGAGAGCTTTGTTTCGACCTTGTCGTGGTGCTTGCTATATACATCTATATTATATTGGCTGGTGCACTCGCCTGCGATCATCGCGCCAATATATGGAAAAAGGGTCTCCTCCTCGTACATCATATGTTTGTTAACCTCGGCAACATACTCGTCGTAGTAGTTTAAGATAAGTTTCGACACATCGCCACTTCCAAGAGCTTCAATGAGCTCACGGCGGATCGTAGGCAGACGATACTCCAAGAAGTATGAGTGCGAATTGTGGAGGTAGGTCACAAGTGACGAGAGTGAGACCTTCTCATGATCGATCTTCACATCGTGCGACTCACCCGAGATCAAGAGGTTTACAACCGAAAGGAAGGTGTATGTGTCGACACCATTGCTCTTACAAGTTTGGCCTATGCTCTGCTCGCCAAAGCCAAGGTCTATGCCGAAGCGACCCATCACCAGGAGCATTGGGTAGTTTTGGCAAATCAGATCGCTCATCGAGTCGCTGGGGATATATTTTCCTAATCTATACATATATTACTTTATAAAACTGGAGCTGCTCGGCAGTCGAGAGTTCCAACAAAAAAATCAATTAAGTTACTTAGAAGACAAAGATAACAAAATTAATTGATATTTTTGCAAATAAAAAAAGGGCGAGACCCTTCCCGAGCCCCACCCCTTAAATCCCATAAAAAGATTAGACTTGGCTAATGTCTTTAATGTTCAATTTATGTAGATACAAACAAATAAAAATTCACGTTATAGAAATGGCGTTTTCTATAAGTACAAAAGTACTGCATAAAATACTACTGTGCAATAACATGATTTAGGTAATAGAGTCTCATCCGCTACCTACATATAGCTAATTTAGAGTAAAAATAACCCTGCAAAGAGATAATTAACACATTTTTAACTCCACTTTTAGTAATAAATAGTACCTTTGCCTTCATAGATAATAATAATACTAAATATAATGAAACAACTATTCAAACTCCTCTCTCTTTCGCTCCTTGCAGCCTTCGCCATATCGTGCGCAGGAAGTGGAGCTAACAACTCATCTTCATCAGCTGCCACAGCGGGCAAACAAGCCAAGTACGTCTTCTACTTTATCGGTGACGGCATGACCGCAGCACAAGTGCAATTGGCCGAGGCGGCACTCACCTCGTCAGCCTTCCGCGAGAACTACGCTAAGCAGACTAGCTCGGTGGCAACACCCGAGGAGCTATTTATAAAATCGCTCAATATCGTGGGTCTAGCGACCTCGAACGCTGCAAACCGATATATCACCGACTCGGCTGCAGCAGGAACAGCCCTAGCGACAGGAAGCAAGACCGACGTAGGCATGATCGGCCTAGACCCCGAGGGAAATAAGTTGGAGAGCGTAGCCTACGCAGCCAAGAAAAAGGGGATGAAAGTGGGTGTGGTATCGAGCGTAAGTATCGACCACGCAACACCTGCATCGTTCTATGCTCACAACGCGAGCCGCAGCAACTATGCCGAGATCTCGGAGCAGGTGCTCACATCGGGCTTCGACTACTTCGCAGGTGGTTCGCCTCGTTGGGATAAGCGTGCTGCTGCCGAAGAGACCGATATGGCAACAGCTTACTCATCATTTAGATCGCGTGCCGAGGAGCTTGGGTTTAAATTCGTAGCTACTAAGGCGGAGTTCGAGGCTATAACAGATGGATCGAGCCGCGTGATCGCAACCCTAGATATGCTTGCAAATGAGCAATATACAGGTGATGGATCGGCTCTACCATACACCATCGACCTAAGCCGTCAAGAAAGCGACGACAACAAAATCACCCTCGCGCAATTCACCCAAAAGGGAATCGAGGTACTCGACAACGAGGATGGATTCTTTATGATGGTCGAGGGTGGCAAGATCGACTGGGCTTGTCACGCAAATGATGCTGCCACTTGTGCTTACGAGGTTGTTGCGTTCGATGAGGCGGTAGGTGTAGCGATGGCATTCGCAGCGCAGCACCCAACCGAGACGCTTATCGTTGTCACTGGTGATCACGATTGTGGAGGCCTAGCGCTTGGATTTGGTGGCACAGGATATGAGTCAGCTTTCGACCTGCTTGCAAGTAACGCCTCGTCGTATTTGCTATTCTCAGAGGCGGCCGAAGCGAAGATGAAGGCTGGCGAGACATTCGCTCAGCTACTTTCATTCGCCTGCCAGGAGTTTGGATTTACCGACGAGGTGAAGGGTGAGACACAAAACAAGGTTGCTCAATCTAGCGAGCTATCGGACTTTGAGGTGAAATTGCTTCGCGATGCTTACAACAAGAGCAAGAAACAGCTGCAACAGGTGGCACTCTCTGACGAGGATGTTTACTTCTATCGCTATGGTGGATATGATCCATTCACCACAACTTGCACCAGCTTGATTAACAATAAGGCGGGACTATCGTTCTCGAGCTTCACACATACCGCTGTACCAGTTATGGTATTCGCACAAGGTGCTTCTTCGGAGATCTTCAGCGGGTATTACGACAATACCGACATCGCTAAGAAGATTCGCGAGGCTGGTCGGATGTAGGTTTTGTTGTTAACTCCTAACTGCCTTTATTCGCCTTGAACCGCTTCTTCCTCACGTCATCCCAGACTCGATCTGGGATCTACAAGAGCGAGTGGATCTAACGCAACGTATGCCAGCAGAGTAGCAGAGGTTGTAGATCCCAGATCGAGTCTGGGATGACGTGAGGAAATTTCGGATCAAGGAACCCACACTTATCCATGAAAAAAAGAGAACTATACTTCATAATCGTAGTAGCCATAGCAGTCATAGTATTGCTATTGCTTCCCACAGGTTATGAAAATCCAGATCTCACACGTGGATTATTATACGAAAAAGCGGAGGTGATGGCGATTGACAACAGCGACCTAAACAACATCTCGGTCACCACACTCGGCACGCAAAATCTAACTTTACTATACCTCTCAGGCCCCTTCAAAGGAGAAACCGTTGAGGCAAGAAATGTCCTTTTGGGCGACAAAAGACGAGACAAAATCTTCGACGTGGGCGATAAAGTATTAAGCGTCTCACGACTCTCCGAAGATGGAAAATCCATCGTGGAGTGCCGCGCAGAGGAGCATTATAGACGTGATCTAGAGCTCATTCTAGTCGTAATATTCCTGCTGGCCTTAATCCTTTTTGCAGGAGTCACAGGCGCCAAGGCTGGCCTCTCGTTCATCTTCACAGCCCTCTGCTTCTGGAAGTTACTAATCCCCTCACTACTCTCGGGTCACTCACCCTTGATGGTCTCGATCGCGATGGTCTTCCTCACCTCCTCGGTGATAATACTGCTCGTGGGAGGAGTCTCAAAAAAGGGAATTGTGGCGCTACTCGGCACCTTCTCGGGCGTAGTGGTAACAGCCCTTTTAGCCCTAACCTTCGGCCATTTTTTCAAAATTCCAGGGGTGATCCAAGAGTACGCCGATACGCTGCTCTACATGGGCTTCGACCACCTCGATTTCTCGCAGATGCTACTCTCGTGCATCTTCATCTCCTCGGCTGGAGCGGTGATGGACGTAGCGATGGATATTGCCGCAGCGCAGGATGAGCTCACTACAAAAGCTCCCGACTTGAGCCGAAGCGAGCTAATCCGCTCGGGGCTCAACATCGCCTCGCCTGTTGTAGGAAGCATGACCACCACCCTACTTTTTGCCTACTCTGGCAGCTTTATGTTTGCCTTTATGGCCTTTATGGCGCAAGGTGTTCCTTTGGAGCATATCGTCAATCGAGGGTATATCGCCTCCGAGATTTTGCTCACCCTCGTGGGTAGTTTTGGGTTGGTCTTAGTAGCGCCAATCACCGCCATCATTGGAGGTTATATCTTCAAAAAGAGGTTAAATTAAAGATTATCAGAACAACTTTGTCTTTTTTTTACTACCTTTGCTCTAACGTGAAATTCCTAAAACTTAACAATAATGAGCAAATCAAAACAAAAAAGATTCCATCTTTCAGAAGATGAGATCCCACGCTTCTGGTATAATATCCAGCCAGATATGCCAAACAAACCAGGTGTGATGGTCGACCCAAAAACGCGTAAGCCACTCAAGGCAGAAGATCTATTTCCACTCTTTGCCGAGGAGCTATGTCGCCAAGAGTTCAACGACACCGACACCTGGATCAAGATTCCAGACGAGGTTCGCGATATGTACAAATTCTACCGCTCGACACCTCTTGTGCGTGCTTACGAACTAGAGAAAGCACTTGGCACTCCAGCCCACATCTACTTCAAGAATGAGAGTGTGAGCCCTATCGGAAGCCACAAGATCAACTCGGCTCTAGCGCAAGTATACTACTGCAAGCAGGATGGTCTAACCAACGTAACCACCGAGACTGGAGCAGGTCAATGGGGCTCAGCACTAAGCTATGCAGCGAGCAAATTCGGCCTCGACACCGCCGTATATCAAGTTAAAGTAACCTACGACCAGAAGCCATACCGCAAGAGCTTTATGGAGGTCTACGGAGCTGCCGTATCACCATCACCCTCAATGTCTACACGTGCTGGAAAAGATATCATCACCGCAACACCAAACCATCCAGGATCACTCGGAACAGCGATCTCGGAGGCTATCGAGCTAGCTATGACAACCGAAGGATGTAAGTATACTTTGGGCTCTGTGCTTAACCACGTCTCGCTCCACCAAACTGTAATTGGTCTTGAGGCAGAGAAGCAGATGGAGATGGCTGGCGAGTACCCAGATGTCGTAATCGGCTGCTTCGGTGGTGGATCGAACTTCAGCGGTATCGCATTCCCATTTATGCGCCACAAGCTAAGTGGTGATAAGAAACACACTCGATTTGTTGCTGCGGAGCCTGCGAGCTGCCCTAAGCTGACTCGTGGTGAGTTCCTTTACGACTTCGGTGATGAGGCGGGTTACACTCCTCTTATTCCGATGTATACTCTAGGTCACAGCTTTACACCTTCTAAGATCCACGCGGGAGGCCTTCGCTATCACGGTGCGGGTGTGCTCGTGTCACAACTTATGAAGGATGGTATCATGGAGGCTGTCGACATCGAGCAGTTGGACTCTTTCGAGGCAGGTTGCCTCTTTGCGAAGACCGAGGGTATCGTGCCAGCACCAGAGTCATGCCACGCTATCGCTGCTGCGGTTGCCGAAGCTAAGGAGTGCATCGAGAGCGGTGAGGAGCGAGTTATTCTCTTTAACCTTAGCGGTCACGGACTTATTGATATGCCTTCTTATGAGTCGTATCTCAATGGCGACTTGCAGAATTTTGAGCTTACTGACGAGGATATTCAACGTTATTTGGCTCCTATTAAGGAGATGCAGTAGGGGTTCTTGCGCTTCTTACGTTTCGTTGGTTTCTTACTGTCCTGCGCGGACGGCGGCGGGGTGCTCCCCGCGGAGCTATAACTTCTTGCGTCTTGGGGCGCTGATCCTGTTCGGATCATCGAAATAGAAAATGTGTAATTTTCACTCTTTTGAGCGAGCTCAACGATTGAAAATTGCATATTTTCTATTTTTTTTGCTTCGCAAAAACTCACTCCAAGTCGAGTTGCAGCATGTAAGGAAAACGCAGTTTTCCGTATCCAAACTTGTTTGGTGCCCGCGCCGGCATTAGACGCAGTACTAGGTCAATAAATATATTCCCGTCATCCCAGACTCCTTGATCCGACCCCTTCTCACGTCATCCCAGATCAAGTCTGGGATGACATGAGGAAGAATGGGTGAATAAATCCCCCAATTTTTTTATTCCCCACGAATTTCGTATCTTTGCACCCTAAAAGATTTAGAGCACAATAATATATGTTGAAATTTATAGTTAAAGAGACCCCAACGATTGAGGGGCCAAAGATAATCAGACCTAACGAGTTCGGTGCATCGCGCGAGTGGCTCACGGAGTTGGAGCCGCAAGAAGTATTTGCCGAGATGGGTCTCGAGGAGACTTTCGTGCAGCTCACGGGCGAGAAGATGGCTCGCGGAGTGATGCGAGGTCTCTATTTTCAGCGCAAGGATAGTTATAGCCGCTTGGTGGGGGTCGTCGCGGGTCGCGCCCTGGCGGTGGTTGTCGACCTACGCCCCGAGAGCAAGAGCTTCGGTGCTGCCAACTCTGTGGAGCTCTCTGCGGAGAATGAGGCGCTGCTGTACGTACCACAATATTTCGCCTACGGATTCCTAACGTTGGAGCCTGCGACAGAGGTTGTTTGCCTAGGCTCGGGAGAGATTGATCCAGAGAGCGAGGCAGGCATAACCTACGACGATGAGATCCTTGCAATCGACTGGCAATTTGAGCGTTACGAGATTGACGAGCGCAGATTGAGCATGGCTCAGATGGATAAGAAATTCCCAAGTTTCAGATCGTACAACCAGAATACACTTTGGATCAACCGCCCGAAAAAGAGCAAGTATGCTTTGAGCCGTGAGCGGGTGATTAAGATTGTGTAGGTTTTTTGCTTGTTGTTTGTTGTTTGTTGTTTGTTGCAGATCTTCGATCTGCAAAATAAATATATTCCCGTCATCCCAGACTCCTTGATCCGATCCCTTCTCACGTCATCCCAGACTTGATCTGGGATCTACAAAAGCGAGTGATATTCAGCAACTTATGCCAGCAGGGGTTGTAGATCCTTTTCTCGAGTCTGGGATGACGGTATTAGGTGAACGTTGGGTTTGTATTGCAATTCTTCGAATTGCTCGCCCTCTGCGCACTTTTGTTCCAAAAGTGCTTTTTGAGGAGGGAGGGCGAGGCAAGGGGACTGCGCCTAATGCCGGCGCAGGCACCAAGCAAGCTTGGATACGGAAAACTGCGTTTTCCTTACAATTCGGTTTGGGGAGGTTTTTGCGAAGCAAAAAAAATAAAAAATGTGTACTTATTAGGTGTCGAGCTCGCTCGTAAAACTAATAAGTACACATTTTTTATTTCGATGATCTGAAAGATCAGCGCCCCAAACCGCAAGAAAGACATAGCTCCGCGGGGAGCACCCCGCCGCCGCCCGCGCAGGGCAGGGCAGTAAGAAACGTCCCCAACACCTCAAGAAACCAACGCAACCACAGACCCCCCAACAAAAGAAACCAACTCAAGAGGCGCAACCCGAATCTGCATCCCCCGCACCCCCGCGCTAACATAGATCACATCGAAGTCGAGTGCCGTAGGGTGGATAAAGGTGGGAAAGTGTCGCTTCATGGCGATCGGTGAGCAGGCGCCGCGGATATACCCCGTGGTAGGCAGCAGCTCGCGCATGGCGATCATCTCGGCACTCTTATTGCCCGATACCTTGGCGGCCTTCTTGAGGTCAACCTCCTGATCTCCAGGGATAACGCAGACGAAGATGCCATTGCGGTCACCGCGCAAAACCAAGGTCTTAAATACCTGAGCGACATCCTCACCGAGCTGCTCGGCAACGTGCGCAGCAGCGAGGTTCGACTCGTCAACGACGTATGGAATCAGCTCGTAGGCGATCTTAGCCTGGTCGAGCAGGCGCGCAGCATTTGTCTTAGGTAGTTTCTTGCTCATGGTCGTGGGTGGTATAAAGTGCGAACTCCTGCACAATTTCGAGTATGTGATCTCCATACTTTTGCAGCTTCATCGGCCCTATGCCATTCACCGCACCAAGCTGCTTGATGGTCCTAGGGCAGGTGGCCTGAATCTCGATAATGGAGAGGTTGGTGAGTATGGTGTAGGCGGGTTTCTCGGTCTCGCGCGCAAGGTCGAGTCGCCACGCCACAAGAGCCTCGTAGAGCTCAGCATTAACGATGTCGGTCGGAATTTGGCGCTTCTCGGTCTTCTCGGTCTTCTCCTTTTTCGGCTTTTTGGCCTTAGCTTTTTCGGGCTCGGGAAGGGCGATGATCGCAAATTTCTGCTTGAGATACTCCTCGCAGCTGAATCCCGTGGCGCAAAGTTCTAGCGCACAACGCTTTATGGCAAAGGCCTCAGCGGCTTCGCTATTTAATAATTTTAGTCGCTTTGCCACATCCTTAGCATCGGCTTGCAGCTGTGAGGCTTGCTCAACAAGGTCGGCCAAAGGTGCCAATTTCTCGGTAAAATAGGCCGATGCCTTTTGCAGTCGCTCGGTGATAAATGGGTCGGAGCGGTAGTTTTCGCTACGCTCTATGGCGCGCTGAAGTTGAAGACAGAAGCTCTCGCCTACGCGCTGAATTTCGGGGTTTGTAGTGAGCGTTGTCTGCTGAAACAAGCTGTATAATTTTGGGTACTCTTTGAACATAGCAGCACCAATAAGCCTTGAGAGAGAGTAAGTTACGCGCAAAATCTCCTCGAAGTCGAAGATCTCGGAGAGCAGCATAAAGAAATATTCACGCTGGTGTCGTTCCAACTCTCCGCTGCCAATCTCCTTGTCGACCACCTCGTGAGTGAACCCCTCGATGGTGTTGTCGCGGATGATCGAACCGCCACTAAGCTGCGTGCGTAGGACCATCCCCTCGAATGTGCGGCAGCGACTCAAGGCCACGTAAACTTGGCCATGCGCAAAGGAGTTTCCCGCGTCGATAATCGCTTTGTCGAAGCTCAGGCCTTGGCTCTTGTGGATGGTGATTGCCCAGGCGCATTTGAGCGGAATTTGCAAAAAAGTTCCCTTTATCGACTCCTCGATCTCGCCACTCAGGTCGTTGACTTTGTATTCGATATTCTCCCACACCACCTCCGAAAGGGTAATCGGGGCAGCTCCATTGTTGGGCTGCACTGTTATTTGACTCCCATCGATCCGCTCAATTCGGCCGATAAGACCGTTGTAATAGAGCTTCTCGGGCGAGATGTCGTTTTTGATAAATATCACTTGCGCACCCTCTTTGAGCTCCAAGGTGTTGTCGTTGGGGAATGACCACTCGGGGTAGTCTCCCTTGACGGTGGCTTGGAATCTGTGCAGGGACGTGGTGAGTTTGCGAAGCGCTAACTCATTGATATTGTTAGCTGTATTGTTGTGCGTGGTGAGGGTGATATATCCCTCATCCTCAGCAGGTGAGAAGCCTGCGATATATCGACTGTTGAGTTTGTCGACCACCTCGCGGGTTATTCTGTTTTCGCGCACGGCATTCAAAAGCTCGGTAAATTGAGTGTCTCGCTGACGGAAAATCTCTTTGAGCTCGATGGTGACGTAGGAACATTTCTGGAGCACCTTCGACGAGAAAAAATAGGGTGAGGCGTAGTGAGGCGAGAGGAGTTGCCACTCGTCATCGCGGCAGATGGGCGAGAGTTGTTCGATGTCGCCAATCATCAAAAGTTGCACTCCTCCAAAGGGTTTCGACGAGCGACGTATGCGGCGCAGGGTCTCATCGACAGCATCCAGCAGATCGCACCTCACCATGCTGATCTCGTCGATCACCAACAGCTCGATGGAGCGAATCAAGGCCAATTTCTTGCGGCCAATTTTGCGAAAAGCGAAGTCCGTAGAGGCCTTAATGCCAGGGACATTCGGCCCAAAAGGGAGTTGAAAAAGCGAGTGCAGAGTAACGCCACGCGCATTTATCGCCGCCACACCCGTAGGTGCCGCGACAACCACACGCTTATCCACCGAGCTGACCACCGAGCGCAGGAAGGTGGTCTTTCCCGTTCCAGCCTTTCCCGTGAGGAAAATATTGGCTGCCGTGGAGTGGAGAAACGAGCGAGCGAGCTCAATTTGCGAATTACTCTTTAGCTCCTCCATCGCCTACAACCACTTTTTGTAGCGGAAGAACCAGATGGTGAAGCCCGAGCAGAGCATCATCAGGAACAGTGCGAAGATATATCCGACAGGGACCGTGAAGCCATTTGGTAGCTCCAGAACCCAACTCAGTTCAGGCATAACCGCGAAGTTCATACCGTAGATACTAGCGATAAGCGTAGCTGGCATAAAGATCACCGAGGCCACCGAGAAGATCTTCACGATCTCATTTTGCTCGATGTTGATAAGACCCAGGGTCGAATCTTGGATATAGTCGAGTCGCTGGAATGCGAAGTCGGCATGGTTGATCAGCGAGTTAACATCCTTGATCATCAACTGCAAGCGTGGGTAGATATCGTTTGGAAAACGCTCCGAGCGGAGGATTCCCGACAAGACGCGTTGCCTATCGAAGATATTCTCACGCACCAACATCGTATTCTCTTGCAGAGTATTGATACGGTAGATCAGCTCCTTGTCGATGCTATCCTCCGAGTTGATATCCTTGCTCAAGCCAGCAACTTGCTTTGCGATCAGCTCCACCAAATCGGCATCGTAGTCGATCCTCACCTCTAAGAGCGAGATCATGATGTGGTAGCCTGTCGAGAAGTTGCGGTAGTTCATCTGCAACCGTTTTTCGGCCTCGCGGAAGGTGCGGAATTCACTGTTGCGCACCGAGACCAACACACCCTCGTTGGAGATGATAAACGACACTGGCTCAACGTTGAAGCTCTGGTCAAAGGGGATAAAGAAGTTGGAATTCGAGATAATTGCATTCTCGGTCTCCGAATATTTAGAAGTTGTCTCGATCTCCTCGATCTGCTGGCGAGTTTGGAGGCTGATCTCCATAAAGTTCTCGACAGCCTTCTGCTCCTTGATGCTAGGTGTGAGCAGGTCGATCCACAAGATATCGTCGAAACCTAGATCGTCGAAGAGTTTGGTGTCGGCATTTCTTATAATTTTGTTGTATTGTTTGAGATATAGCGTAATCATTGTTCTCTGGTTTTTGTGGCTCCGAAGTGCCAAATTAGCTATTTATGCAGACCTTAGGCTACAACATTCAAGCCACTGGTTTGCAGTAATTTATGATTCGCAGTGTCGCAACCAAACGTGTTTGGTTACTCCTCTCTTCAGCCAGGATTGGACTTAGGCTCGATTTTGATGCCCGCGTCCCAGAACTTTTTTAATGCTTTACGCTTTTGAGCATCGAACAAAAAGTCGATGTTCTCACTTAGATATTGATATTTTTCAACCACCGAACCGTCGCCACGGTACTCCAGGATCGCCTCGTAGAGATGCTCCACACCCCACTCCAGGGCTTGCTCCAACGCGTCCAGCACCTCGAAGGAAGTCCCTTTGCGAGCCACCCACACCGCGAAGGCAAAGGGCAGCGATGTCAAGGCCATCCACTCGGCTGCCAAGTCGAGGGTGTATTCGAACTCATCCTCATACTCGAAGACCTTGTCGCCGATAAGCACAAAGGCGTCACCATCTTCAGCCTCGGATAGTTGCTTAAGGTCGCCGAGCTCAATCCACTCGGGGTCGATCTTCCACTTATTTTTAGCTAGGTAACCCGCCAGCTGCACCGAAGTGCGAGACGCAGGGTCAACAAAGATTCGTTTGATCTGATCTATGGGATCGTCGCTCACAAGAACTACTGTGCGAACTTCACCCGACGCACCAATACAATATTCGCTCACCACCTCGGCCAAGGGCAGGGTGGGTACGACAGCTGCAGGAACTAAGGCAATATCTACCTCGCCCAGAGCAAAAGCATTAGCACATTGTGCAGGATTTAGCAATAGAAGATCGGCACTGAAGTTACCCTCGTGCTCGATACCATAGATGAACGGTATCGTATTGAGATACGACACAGCCGCAATTTTGGGAGTAATAGCCATCGTCCATCGGAGTATATTATTGGTTAAAAATATGTACCCATTTTTTCGATGGGCACGAAATCGACACAAAGGTAACCAAAAAAAATGGAAAGTGTAAGGGTTTTGGGGAAAAATGTTGTTTTTTGTTGGGGGTTGTATTGAATGGGGACGTTGGGGACTGCGCCTAATGCCGGCGCGGGCACCAAACTTTTTTTTGGATACGGAAAGCGGAGCTTTCCTTACAGAAGCTGCCACTCGGCTTGGGGTGAGTTTTTGCGAAGCAAAAAAAATAAAAATAGTTGAATTTTCAGGCGTCGAGCTAGCTCGAAAGAATGAAAATCCAACTATTATTTTGATGATCTGAAAAGATCAGCGCCCCAAGCCGCAAGAAAAACACAGCTCCGCGGGGAGCACCCCGCCGCCGCCCGCGCAGGGCAGTAAGAAACTAACGAAACTACCTAGGCGAAATGATCATAGCATGCCCGCCACTAGCAAGCATCTCCGCCTCGATAACGCTCTTAGAAGTCACCTTGATCTCCTTGATACCCACCTTGGTGCGCACATCAGATTTTGGGTCGTCGTAGAAGATCTTAGCTGTATACTTCACACCTGGCTCCAAGAAGTCGAGTGCTACGGATAGATCACGTGCCGATGTGTTAGTCATAGTTCCCACGAACCACTCCTCGCCACTGCGGCGTGCGATGCTGACATACTCGCCGATTGCGCCTGCAAGGACCTTAGTGTCATCCCATACGGTAGGGCAACGATCCCAGAACTCTAGCTCAGGCTCATTTTGGCTATCGCTTGGTTTATCGTACCAATATAGCACTTGAAGAGGGCTGTAATAAACGGCAGCCATCGCAAGTTGGTGCGTTGCAGTTGTTGAAAGTAGACGTACATTCACAAAGCCGTTTGATGTGTCTGGCTTGTCGTAACCAGTCCAATCACGCTTATAATAACATAGTGTGTAGTCACCAGGACCTTGTGTGAAGCGAGTAAATGGAAGCATCAAGTTTTGGTTTGCATCAGGGAACTCCTCGTTTCCACGAATACCCTCTTGGGTTAGGTGGTTAGGATATGTACGAGCGAATCCTGTTGGGCGATAATCATCGTGAGTGTCGATGATAAGCTCATACTCAGCACATTTCTTGATTGCCTCGTGCATCCACTCAGTCCAATATTGAGAACCTACTTGAACGAATCCGAATTTGATACCAGCTACACCCCACTCCTTGAATGTTTCGAGCATCTCGTCGAGTTGAGCATATAGAGCGCGTTGGTTAACGTAAAGAACCACACCGATGCCCTTACTCTTAGCGTATGCTATAACCTCTTGTAGGTTAAGCGAGTGAGCATCCTTGTTACGGCCTGGATCCAAAGTTACTGTTGTAACATCCGAAAGGTGGCTACCCTCAGGACCATACCAACCAGCATCAAGAAGCATATATTGCATATTGTGCTCAACGCAGAAATCTACAACAGCCTTACCACCATCAGTCGAAAGAGTTCCATCGCGCATCATCTTACCTGGTTTGATCCAGCTAGGATCTTCAATCTCATTCTCTGGGTTAAGGTTCAAGATAATATCGTTATTCTCGATAAATTCGCCTGGGGTGTCGGCAGCCATCACCACACGCCAAGGTGTAGAGTATGGAGCAATACGGTCAACATCACCATACATGCTGCACGCTAGGGTGCTAGCCTTACTCTCGTGGAGCTTAAACTTTGAACGCACGTAGTCGATCATAGCAGCCTCGGTAAGAAGCACGTAGCCACCATCAGGAAGCTCGCAGACCAATGGGCGGTCGCTATCTACCTCCCAATCTTTCAAAGGTAGTCGGTAGCAGTGCGCTTGAGAGTGAGCAGTGCAGTATGCCATAGTTCCCTCAGGAAGGGTGAATGTGGTATACTCGTCGGTGATGTGAAGGTAGCTATCGTCAGTGAATACATAACGGAAAGCGATACCCTCGTCAAAGGCACGGAACTCGATATTGATTCTAGAACGGTTAGCACCTTGAAGCTCAAATGTTTTGCTGTTGTAGCAATCTTTGATCTCAGAACGCTCGCCATAGAGAGGTATCCAAGTCTCATTTTTTGATGATGAGTCAACCTCGCGCGAGAAAGCGACTTCACCGAGCATAGCCTTGCCGATTTTAACGCCTAGACCTAGATCTGAGTCAAGGATTACAACCTGGTCGTTGAACGAGATACGGTATTGAGCCTTGCCATCGGTGTTAAAAAGCTCCACTTTGTAGCGATTATCTGGCGAGAATAGCTCAAAAGATTGCGCTGCTGCACTCGCAGAGAAAAACAGCAGGATTGCTAAAAATAATTTTTTCATGGGTTATTAATTGTTTAGTTAGGATTTCAATTAGAGTGTAAAGAGCAGCGTTCCATAGCCAGGATTATCGGCTCTCCAAGGCTCACCTTCGGGACGTACAGCCTCGGCAGCTTGCTTAAGGAATGGGATTTCGCTCTCGCGATTAGCACGCTTAGCATAGTGGTTGTATGGCAGTTCGAATAGTGCTCTTAGGCGACCACGGCCATCGTCCGAGATTTGGAGATGGTGATACTTTCCAGTTGTGTCTAACCACTCTTGGAATGGCACATCGTAGCCGAGGTTATATTTACTTGTATATTCGAATCCCTTCATCAGGCGGAAATCGACATCCGAGTAGAGGTCAAGACCCTGTTTCCAAGCCACCTCACACACTTCGGTTAGACACGCTAGACCAAACATTGTGTGTTGTTGATCGCGACCGCTCTCTTGACATTGACCCTCCTCGTTGATTACGTAGTGAGTCAAGCGACCATTACCCTCGCCATTGCGATAGTACTCAACGCCATCGTCGAAGATCTCTTGGTTGTCGCAGAAGACGCCGATTGCCAACATCGCTTTGATACACCCGCCATCCCAGTTACCATTTGCAAAGACCGAGTAGTGACGAACGATTGGGTAGATCACTCTGATGATCATCTCCTTGCACTTTTCGATATTGCTCGAGGGCCATTTATCGTAGGTGTGTGCCATAAGTTCCGCAGCATTTACAAAGATAAATCCGCAGAGTCCAGCCATCAGTTGCTTGTCGACGTAGCTGATCGACTGCAATGAGTTAGAGTAGCTATCCAAGATCTCGACAGCCTTTTTGGCGTATCGTTCATCCTGCGTGATATTCCATTGCAAGGCGTTGTAGTAAGCTGCCATGCAATCATCCTCGAACTCCACTTTTGGTGCTTTCTCGTGTGGGAAACGAGGTTTGCGCGAAACGATCTCGTAGGGACCGTTCATCTTGTAGTCGTACTGAGCTCTAGGGTCGACATCGAACGCCTGGTATCCCGAAGCCCAAGGCTCTTCACCTGCACTAACCTTAGAGGCAATACGATCTAGATCCTCTTGAGAGTGTAGGATTCCAGGGTGCACAAACTCAGAATCAGCAATTGCGGTTTTTTCCGAGCTGCAGCAAGATGTTGTTAAAAATGCTCCAAAGAGAGCAACTAGGCAGACAATCAGGGTTGATTGTAGTGGTGTTAGTAGTGATTTGAGTTTCATATTATGCGCTGTATTAAAAATGTACTAGCCCGATTTGCATCAAGCTAGTACAAATATAGACAAATTTATTAAATTTCTCTCAGGAATTCTACCAACCTGGGTTGTTTACGATCTCAGAACCATTGCTCAAAGAGTTAATCCATGTCAATGGAATTGGACGAAGTTGATACTTAGTATCTCCCGATGTCAAGTTAGTTGAAAGACCTCCTGTGATATTGTTAGTATCCCAGTTGTACTTAAGAACACGCTCAGCAAGCTTACCTGTACGTTGCAAGTCACTCCAACGAGAAACCTCACCCACTAGCTCCAAGATACCCTCATCAAGGATCATGTCGATATCAACGGTTGTACCAGCAGGGTACACAAGCGATCCAGAGTTAATCTCAGCACGCTCGCGAAGTGCGTTCAAATATTTAAGAGCGTTAGTGTTGTCACCTTGTTGCAAGGCAGCCTCAGATGCGATAAGATAAGTCTCAGCCAAACGGAACAAATATGTGTCACGCGTTCCAGTCGATGAACCACTCTCCAAGAAGTATGTGTTACCATCTTTGAACTTCCAAATAGGAAGGAAAGTTCTAGCCGAAGCAGAAGTGTGAGTACTCTCAGAGAGTTGACCTGCAAGTTTCCAATAGTCATTCTCGCCATCAACACCATAGCTGAAATCAGTTACATCACCTGTTGGGAAGTTAAGAGTGAAACTTTGCTCGTCGATCAAAGAGGCATCTGGAGTAGCGCTATACGCAGGAGTTGGGAAGATAAGGGCAGCCTCACCAAGCTCTAGAGTACCGATAGGATCTACTACCTCATACCAGTTTTTACCATAAGTACCACCGTCCGTTGAAGTTGAAGCGCTACCGTTGTAAGAACTCATAAATGTAGTTCTTGCACGTGCATCGTTCTCCCAGTCAAATAGCATATAGGTAAGTTTGGTAGGAACATAAGTAGCGGTAACATTACCATACTCGTTAGACTTAGCACCACCCAAGCAGTTAGCGAAGTCGAATGCGAAGTATCTGTATTGTGAGTTACCAAGACCAACTGTTGCATCAGTGCTCCATTGTGCAGCGAAGATAATCTCATTATTCTCCTCGTTAGCTTGACGGTGTACCATCGCAAAGTCCGAAAGTAGAGTGTGGTTACCAGCGTTGATCAAAGTTGTTGCATCGGCGTAAGCGTTAGCGAAGTCAGAAGAGTCAGCATATGATTGATAAGCACGAGTCAAATATACCTTTGCACGAAGGTGACGAGCAGCTGAAGCTGAGAAACGTCCGTAATCGGTAGTTTGAGTTGCTGGAAGAACAGCGATAGCGTCGGTAAGGTCTGAGATAATTTGAGCGTAAATCTCGCTTGCAGGGTCGCGTTGGCTCTCGTAGCTAACCTCTTTAACCTCGTAGTTCATCAAAGGTACATCGCCCCAAGTTTTAACCAACTCGAAAAGGAATAGAGCTCTAAGACCCTTACCCTCAGCGACACGTTGTGCGCGAGTAGAATCGTCGATATCAGCTGCATCAGCTCTCTCGATCACAGCATTACAAGCCTTAAGAGCTGTGTAAGCGTTAGTCCACACGGTGTAAACATCAGAGTTGTCATTTGTAAAGTTGTAGTATTGGTTCAAGATAGTAATGCTCGAATTTGAACCTTGAGTCATCATATCTGTACCCAACCACATTAGGTTGTAGTAACTACCTGTATTATAGAATGTTCTCACATAGCTATACATACCGTTAACCAAACTCTCGTAACCATCCTCTGTTGCAAATAGAGTATCTGCAGTTTGCGACGAGTAGTTCGTCTCATCTAGAAACCCTTCGCACGAGAAGCTAAAACTCGCAAGAAGCAGGGCACCTATAACCTTTGTATTTTTTATTATATTTTTCATAATTGATCTCTTATTTTTATATTTCAACTTACTCAAAATTAGAAACTAATATCTACACCAAACATATAAGAAGTGTACATAATTGACTCTTGACCTAGAGATGTCTCGAGTGGATCCTCAGGATCTAGTCCTAGGTAGTTAGTGAATACGAATGGATTTTGAACAGTTCCATAAATTCTGATGCTACCCAAGTTAATCTTAGCAAGATCCTCGCTATTAAATGTATAACCCAAGTTGATAAGGCTAATCTTCATATAGTTAGCATTCAAGTAGATTTGAGATGCACCATTACGATAAGAACCTTGGTTACCTGGTTGTGCCCAAGAGTTAGTTGGATTCTCTGGAGTCCAGTAATCGTGAACTAAGTTCTTAAAGTTTGATTGAACGTTCTCACCTGTGTAACCGCACATAAGTTGACTGCGAGCAGTTGAACCAGTTGCGAAGTGCATTTGTACAGATAGGTCAAACTTCTTGTAAGTGAATGAGTTGGTCATACCTCCAACCAAATCAGGATCAGATTTTCCATAAATGTTTTGGTCATCACCAGAAGTGATTGCACCGTCACCATTGTAGTCAATAACTTTCCATTGACCAGGAGTTTGTCCATACACAGCAGCAGCCTCAGCCTCATCTTGTTGCCATACACCAGAGCAGATATATGTCCAGTTAGCACTGATAGGTTGTCCAATGATCCAGCCATTAGAGTAGTCACCTTGCATACCCTCGAGTTGACCAGAGTATACTCCTAGATCCTCTTTATAGTCAAGATCCCAGATTTGGTTCTTGTTGTAAGCAATGTTGAAGCTAGTAGACCAAGAGAAGTCCTTTGTGCGGATATTAACTGTATTCAAGCCAACCTCGATACCGCTATTCTTAACAGAACCTACGTTATCTTTTACGCTAGAGAAACCAGTGTGTACCGACATCGAACGGCTCATGATAAGGTCGTAAGTCAAACGATCGTAGTAATCAAGACTCAAAGTGATACGGTTGTTAAGTACACCTAGGTCAAGACCAACGTTGTACTCACGAGTTTTCTCCCAAGTAAGGTCATATGTTGCAAGAGTTCCTGGAACGAAACCTGTTGCACTTGTATCACCAAATACATAATCTGTCTCTGTAAGAGTACCTGCAGTTTCGTATGCATCAATTGAGTCATTACCAATGATACCATAGCTTAAACGAAGCTTAAGACCTGACAACCAATCTCTTGTTGACTCCATGAAATCCTCCTCGCTAATTCTCCATGCAGCAGCAGCAGATGGGAAGAATCCCCACTTAGAACCCTCTGCAAGTTTAGAAGAACCGTCGTAACGACCAGCAGCTGTGATAAGGAAGCGATCATCATATGAATAGTTTACACGTGCAAGGTAAGAAAGCATTTGCGATTGCGTGTAAGTTGACTTAATAGAGTTAACTGTACCTGTACCTATCGCATACCAGTAAGAGTCGTAAGGTAGGTCTTTGACATTAAAATAATAATACTCTTGTTGATTGCGAGAAACAGAGAATACGCCAGTAGCATCAAGACTGTGCTTACCGAAAGTCTTGTTATAGTTTGCGATGTTATCCCAAACGTAGTTAATATTCAAAGTTGTATTACCGATAACAACTGGATCTGATGTTCCTTGAAGAGCCTTTGTCCAAGTACCTCTAAAACGACCATAACGGCTAGCAGACAAACTTGGAGAGAACATAGATTTAAGAGATAGACCCTCAACTGGAGTATAATCAATATACGCACTTGCCAAAACCTTCATTGCAATCGTATTCTCTCTGATATTATCTTGAGTAATCTGTGGGTTAAAGAGGCTATTTGAAGAATACTTCCACTCTTGCTCACCTGTAACCAAAGAATAAGGGTGTTGAGTAGGACGAATACGATATAGATCTTGCCATAGATCGGCATTACCATCCTCAGAATCAGAGTATGTGATATAAGCACTACCACCAAATTGAAGTTTATCGTTTGCCTTGATATCAACACTAGAACGAACTGTGTAACGAGTGTAACGCTCTGGAGCCATCATACCAGTCTCATCATAGTAACCTACACCAAAAGCATATTGTGCTTTCTCAGTACCACCTGTAGCAGACACCGTGTGACTTGTCATATAACCATTTTGTGAAGTCTCGCCAATCCAGTCATAATAGTTACCTGTCTCAGCAGCCATCAACTCAGAAGGATCAGTGAAAACCTCAGAAAGTGACCAATACTCAGCAGAACCATCCCAGATAGCATCACCACTAGCACCAGTTGTACGATAATACTCCATTGCAAGATCTACGAAGTCATCACCATTAGTGAACTCAGGGATATAAGACAATGTCTTGATACCAATATAACCAGAGTAACGAACGTTCAACTTACCAGTTTCACCACGTTTTGTAGTTACGATGATAACACCATTAGCACCACGAGAACCGTAGATAGCTGTTGCAGATGCATCTTTAAGGATATCCAAAGACTCGATATCCTCAGGGTTAACAGACTCAAGATCAGCACCAGTAACACCGTCGATAACCACAAGAGGTGTGTTTGTTCCTGAAATTGAGCTATTACCACGGATTACCATATCGAAGCCCTCACCTGGACGGCTGTTAGTTGCAGAGATGTAAACACCGGCAACTTGACCCTGCATCGCGTTCAATACATTAGATTTGCTCGATACTGTCAACGCCTCAGCAGTTATTGAACCTACTGAACCAGTCAAGTCCGAACGACGTACAGAACCGTATCCTACGACTACAACGTCGTCAATTGCTTGAGAATCCTCTTCCAATACGATGTCCAGTTTGGTTCTGTTGTTTACAGCAACCTCTTGAGTTACGTATCCCATGTAAGAGACGATAAGTGTTTGGTTTGGCGCTACTCTAATTGAGTATGTACCATCAACGTCGGTAAGCGTACCTAGTTGTGTGTCTTTGATCTCAACGGCTGCTCCAACGATTGGTTCGCCTTGAGGATCAACTACTGTTCCTGTTAGTTCACCTCTTCCTTGTGCAAAAGCGGAAGTGATGCTCAACAGTGTGCAAAACAGCGTCGTTAAAACTAATCGTTTAACGACCTGAAAGTCTAAAAGTCTAGATTTCATCATAATTAAGTTTTTAGTTAGTATTTTTGGTTATTGTGGTTTTTGGTTGCAGAAATTGGAATGACTTTCCTATTATAATATGTAGCGCCGTTTTTTGCACTTCACACCTCTTTAGAGCGTGTCCCAAGATCTGAATACGAAAGTATTTAAAATATTCTATTTCTTAGGGTTAAATTATAACATATCAAGGCATTATTTGTAACAAAATTGGCCTCTGTTACAAATAATGCCCTATTTTGTTACTCTAAGCCTCTGATTTGAAACTAGCCGACACAATATAATAAGGGTGACCAATAAGCTTAAAAAACTTATTGGTCACCCTTAGTTTTGTCATGATTCAAGGAGCTCTACATCACCCTCTCCACCTCGGCAAAGGCCATCTTTCCCTCGCCACATACGGGACATATCCAACTATCGGGCAAGGCATCGAAAGGGGTGTTTGGCGCAATGCCATTCTCGGGATCACCCAAAAGCGGGTCGTAGATGTGCGAGCAAACAGTGCAGTAATAATCGTTCATAAGCAGATAAGAATTTATTGTGACGATGCTTTTGCAAGTTTCGTGCCGATTACGTTGAGGACTGCGCCTAATGCCGGCGCGGGCACCAAACAAGTTTGGATACGGAAAACTTCGTTTTCCTTACAGCGCTGCCACTCGGTTTGGGGAGAGTTTTTGCGAAGCAAAAATATAAAAATAGAGATATATAGGTCGTTGAGCTCGCTCAAAAGAACTATATATCTCTATTTTTATACGATGATCCAAAGGATCAGCGCCCCAAACCGCAAAAAATAACTAGCTCCGCGGGGAGCACCCCGCCGCCGTCCGCGCAGGACAGTCCCCAGCTTACTCGTTTAGGAACTTGGTGTTGGTAATAGTAGCAGTGCCAGTAGTATTAGTAGTAAAATTCCCCGTGCCGAAGTAGATAATGGCAGAGCCCGAGCTAGCATAAAGATCCCCATTCTGCGCCTTCAAGTACTCGCCATCGAAGTAAGCCGACGAAGTTGTCCGCACCACGAGCGAGGCAACGTGGCCATCCACATCTATGCGCGAAGCGCCCGAGGCATCGACATAGAGCTCATTGGCCGAGAGGTGTGCTGATACCTCCGACGATGAGAGGCTCTTGACGTCGCAGTTGCCAACGATCTTGGCTGTGAGCTCAACCTCACCCGAGGTCTCCGAGCGGATGTAACAATTACCCGCCACGGTGGCATAGATCTTAACCTTGCCGATGGTGGTCACGTCGATCTCAAGATCCGGCATCTGCATATATTGATCGCAGAGGATCTCCGAACCTGAGGAGCTACTAAAACTCTTGAAAGAGCCATTGTAAGGAATCTTGACCTTAACCTTGGAGCGGCGCACGGAGCCTTCAAGTCCCGTGAGGGTCGCCTTCAGAGTCCCATCCACCACATAGACATTGACATACTCCATCAAGTTGTCATTGGCCGAGACCACAATCTCGGAGATATCCTTATCGACAATCTCGATACAGACCGTGCGTGAAGCCTCGATCGAGGTTACTCCCTCGAGATCGAGCTCCAAGCTCTTGGTGATTATCGTCTTGCTCCCTTTTGTCTTCTCTTGAGCCTCAGCTAGGATGGGCACAACGAGCAGCAGGAGGGTGATGGTGAGTAGTTTTTTCATAGCTTTCTGCCTATCGGCCACTAGGGGTTATAATCCACAAAACGATATAGACCCACACCGAGAGACCTCCGAAGAGGATCAGCAGGAGTGTGATAAAACGCAGTAGCCCCGAGCTAAGGCCAAAATATTGCGCTAAGCCGCCGCAGACGCCAGCCAGTACTCTATCGCTATATGGACGAAATAATCTTTTCTGATTCATAGTTCTATAAATTTAATGCTTTTCGCGTGTAAACCTCTCACAGCTACAAATATAGTAAAAATCACAATGCTATGCAATAGCAGAGCAACTTTCTCGATCATAAAAAAACGGTCGCTGGGTCAAATAAGCCCCAACGACCGCACTCGCAATATCTATTAAAAACTTTTATTCCTCAACGAAAACATCTTTTCCTAATCCGCAAATTGGGCATACCCAATCTTCAGGAACATCCTCAAATGAAGTACCAGGAGCTATTCCTGCATCTGGATCACCCTCTGCTGGATCATAAACATAACTACATGGCTCGCATACATACTTTTTCATAATTCTCTATTTTTTAATCTTTTATTCTGTTTACTTGGGAGGCCTAAATATCACCCTTTCGAGCAGATACCACCCCCCTCTCTGCAAAGATATGAAAATTAATCTATTAAAACTACTAATTTGGTGGGAGAATTTGTAGAAAATTGCATCTTTTTTTGCGGCGCACCCTTTCACTTACCCTCAAGGAAGTAGAGTAAAACTGAAGAAAATAGGCATTTATTCAATTTTATTAGTAAATACTTAATATTATAGTTCTGTTAACAAAAACCGTAACTCACTGATTATCAATAGTGCATTTTCGAGAGCCAAAAAAATCATCATTTTTTATGAAAATTTTTTAATAAAAAACTTGCACAATGAAATTATTTGCCTTATCTTTGCAGTGAAGTTTTAAAGTTCATTTAGGTTAGTTTTAGGTTGGTTGAGGAGATCGGCGGTTGTAGCGACAAGCTACTAAAACGGAAGGCTGTGGTGGCCCGAAGTTGAATACCTCCGATTAGCCTCACTTTTTTTATATATATGTCAACCTATCAACGGTCTCTAAAAAAGCAAGACCTACGTTTTACACCTACCCTCTCGCATGGCGATCACCACGCACAACACCAAAAAGAATCAAGCACATACCTACAATAGCCAGAGGCGTAATAGGCTCTTTGAGCACCACGGCTGCACTGATGAGCGAGATCAGAGGCACTAGGTATATATAAGGCGCCGAGGCTGCCGCACCAATCTTCTCGACGATATATCCCCAAGCAAAGAAGCAGAAAAACGACGCTGCAACAGCCAAAAACAGAAGCGGCAGCAAAACACGAGCCTCCAAAAGCATAGATGCTGGCGACGGGGTGATAGGGATAAACAGGAATATCGGCAACATCGTCACCACACCATAAAAGAATATCTTGCGCGTAACAAATTTGGTGGTATAGCCACGCTTATCGAGCTTACGGATAAAGACAGTATAGAGTGCCCAGGCAACAGATGCCACCAGCGCCAAAAGGTCACCCATCGGATTGAGTTCCAGGACCATCTGACCATTATAGACCACCAATATCACACCCGCGAAGGCGAAAAGCGAGTTGGTCAAGGCGCGACGCGTCATCCGCTCGCCCTCCAGCAGAAAGTGCGAAGCGAGTTGGGTGAAGATCGGTGCTGAGGCGATGATAATAGCCACATTCGAGGTGAGCGAGAGCGCCAAGGCACTATTCTCCGCTACAAAGTAGAGCGAACCACCCATCACACCCGCCAAGAGCGTAAGCAGCTCATCACGCCACGAACGAGCAAAAAGAGGTCGCGGAGCGATAACGGCCATACATACGTAGGCGATAGCAAAGCGATAGAGCATAATCTGCGAAGGCGACAATCCTGCCACGATAAGCAGCTTAGTGGTGACAAAGGTATATCCCCAAATTGCAACAACGGCAAAGGCGAGTAGGTGTAGTAGTTTCATAATATCAGGTAAAATCGAGAGCAAAAGTAGTGAATAAATCCTAAAGAGCTTCGCTGGTGGGATAAAAAAAAGTGCACAGCATAAAAAAACCTCCACCTAAAAAGTGGAGGCATTGTTGAGCTACTAGGACTCGAACCCAGAAAGACAGAACCAGAATCTGTAGTGTTACCATTACACCATAGCTCAATGTTGAAAAAACGATCTGTTCGTTGTGCAAATGTAATAAAAATTCACAATTTGGGCAAAATTGTCGAAAAAAAACTCTATTTTTGTTCTTTACAACGATTTTTGAAACAAAATAAAACAACTTAATAGACGAAAATCATGAATATGAAAATCAGACTTACTGTGTTGAGCTTCCTGCAATTTGCCGTGTGGGGTGCGTGGCTGATCACATTGGGTAAGTATCTTGGTGGCGAGACGCTACAATTGGGCTCTAAAATCGGTAGCTTCTATGCAACAATGGGGCTTGGTTCACTATTTATGCCTGCTATCATGGGTATCATTGCTGATAGGTGGATCCCTGCTCAAAAACTTCTTGGTATTTGCCATTTTATCGCTGCTGCGTTTATGATCGTTGCTGCGGGTCAAAGCGAGTATACAATGCTCTACTCGTCAATTTTGCTTAGTGTGATGTTCTATATGCCGACAATTGCACTCTCTAACTCAGTGGCATACAATGCCTTAGAGAAATCGAATTTGGACACAGTCAAAGCATTCCCGCCAATTCGCGTGTGGGGAACAGTCGGATTTATCGCCTCGATGTGGTGCGTCGACCTACTCGGCTTTGGACACAACGAGTCGCAATTATACTTCTCGGCTGCAATCGGAATTATCTTGGGCGCATATTCGTTCACACTTCCTGCGTGCGAAATCTCGGCTGGCGGAGATAGTAAGTCGTTTGTTGACACCCTTGGACTTCGCGCATTTTCGCTATTCAAGGAGAAGCGCATGGCTCTATTTTTCATCTTCTCGATGATGCTCGGTATGATGCTACAGATCACCAACGCCTTTGGTGACCTCTATATCCACAGCTTTAGCGCCATTGAGGAGTATAAGGATGCCTTCTTTACTAAGCACTCGACAATTTTGATTTCTCTCTCGCAGGTCTCTGAGACTCTCTGCATCCTATTGATCCCATACTTCCTTAAACGCTTCGGAATCAAGAAAGTGATGCTTATCTCGATGGTCGCTTGGGCACTGCGTTTCGCACTTCTTGGCGCAGGAAATCCTGGCGCAGGTGTCTGGATGTTCTTTATCTCGATGATCGTTTATGGTGTGGCGTTCGACTTCTTTAATATCTCGGGTTCGCTGTTTGTTAATCGTGAAACTTCATCGGAGATTCGCTCTAGTGCACAGGGTGTGTTTATGATTATGACCAACGGAATCGGTGCGATAATCGGCTCATATACAGCTCAGTGGATTGTGACAGCTACCGCTAATGAGAGTGGTATGCAGACTCCGCTTTCGTGGTATATCTTCGCAGGATTTGCCGTTGTTGTGGCGCTGCTGTTCGCTGTTTCGTTCAAGTATAAGCATACTGAGGAGGTTGCTTAAAACTCTCGCAATAATAGAAAAATTACCGCCATCCAGACTCTCTGTGATGGCGGTAATTTTTTTATGTCGCTAAAGTTCTTAACGTATCGAATTCATACGAATACTAGCCTTGACCAGCGCCAGGGCTCGAATTCTCGACTGTGCAATCTCCTTATCTGCATGGTGCGGATTTTGGCTCACTAGCTTCACATACCCCTCACGATCAGACTTTTGAATATACTTCACCGTCACATACTCCTCATCGTCGATGTCGATCGAGAGCAGATACATATCGCCCCAAAAGATGTCCGAAAGATCCGAGAGTTGCTTGTAGAGCACAATATCGCCACTCTTGAGCAGCGGGTACATCGAATCGCCAACAATATAGATCGCACCATCGCACTTGGGCAGGTTGGGAATATGGATATAATTAAGCGGCTCGCTCTGAGTATCTCGCGCAAAAAGAGGCACCAGACCCGCAGTCCCCTCGATCGAGTAGAGCGGCACACTCTGCAACGGCAGGGCATTATCGGTGCGCAGAGTAAATTTATTGAGGTCGGGCAGCGCGTTGAAAATCGGCCCCACTCCCTCGTCCAACCACTCGGGGTTGACGTTAAATTCTTGAACTAATATATTTCGATTGCGCGACGAGAGGCTAGCTTTGCCCGTCTCGATCATAGATAACGCAGCTTTTCCCACTCCAAGATATTGAGCCAATTGCTCTTGCGTCATCCCAAGCTCCTTTCTAAGGGTGCGCAGCCTACTAGTTGTCATATTGAAAGTAATAAATTATTGAACTTTTAGCTTGTTAAAGTTAAATTATTGAGCTATATTTGCATCTGCAAAGTTAAACATTTAATTTTCTAAATCAAATTTTTATATCAATAATTTAAACTTATGTTAAATATTTATCCAGAAATATACGAAAAACTTGCCATACTTTTAGAGGAGAAGATCGAGGGAAAGAGCTTCTTTTCCGACCGCATCACCTTCGAGGACTCAGCGACCGACTACCTCTTCACGGCAACCCTTATGATCTACTACACCGAGTGTCGCTACCCCGAGGGCTACGAGAATATCATTGTCGACATCGTGCCAGTATGGTGGGAATTCCACTCAACGGAGCAAGATGGCGAGAAGCTCAACGATTTTGATTTCGAGCTACTAAAGGAGGTGATATGCAATTAGTTACGCCACCACCTCTGATCGACTACTCGACCTCGGTAATGCCCTTTATCGAGTTCGAGGAGTTTCACAAAACCTACTATCGCATCTTGGAGGCCTTCGCTCAAGGGCGTATCCGACGGCTTATAATCACCATGCCGCCTCAACATGGTAAGAGCTTGGGGGCTACCACCTTACTGCCTGCCTATCTCTTGGGATTAAACCCCAACCTAAGGGTGGCAATAGCCTCATACTCTGCATCTTTGGCCTGCAAATTCAACCGACGAGTCCAGCGTATTATCGAGTCGAAAGAGTATGCCGAGCTATTCCCCGAAACCACCATCAAGCGCGGATCGAAGCCACCGAATTACATCCGCACAGCCGAGGAGGTCGAGATTATTGGTCACGAGGGATCGCTGCTGGCGGTCGGCAGAGAGGGATCACTCACCGGCAACCGTGTCGATTGCTTTATCCTCGACGACCTATATAAGGATGCCATGGAGGCCAATTCGCCCATCGTACGCGAGAATTGTCTGGAGTGGTACACCTCGGTGGTTCGCACGCGTACGCACAATGACTCGTCGGAGCTGATCGTTTTTACCCGCTGGCACGAGGAGGATTTGATCGGATATATCTGCCAGAAAGAGCCGTGGGAACCGCTTTTAAATTGGTCGCAGTTGGATTCTGCCACACCCGAGAGTTGGTTGTATCTCAATTTGGAGGCGATAAAGCGTTCTCCCTCCTCGCAGATTGATCCTCGTGAGGCGGATGCGGCATTGTGGCCTTCGCGGCAGAGTCGGGAGCTTTTGCTTCAGAAGCGAGCGCTCGACCCCTTGCGTTTTGAGTGTATGTATCAGGGGCATCCATCGGCTCGCGAGGGGTTGTTGTATGGCGAGAATTTCCGCACTTACTCCTCGCTTCCCTCGTCGATCGTGAAGCGTGGGAATTACACCGATACAGCCGACACAGGTGATGATTACCTCTGTTCGATCTGCTATTCGGTTGACGCGCAGGGTGTTATCTACGTCACGGATGTGGTCTACACGCGTGAGCCTATGGAGGTTAGTGAGCCGTTGGTGGCTGGTATGTTGCGCGACACCTCCACTTCGCTCTCGACCATTGAGAGTAATAATGGCGGTCGCGGATTTGCTCGCGCTGTGGGGAAATTAGCCCCTTCGGTCAAGGTCGAGTGGTTTCACCAGAATGGTAATAAGGAGGCGCGAATATTGTCTAACTCGGCAACTGTGATTCAGAATCTGCATTGGCCCGAGGGGTGGCAGCTCAGGTGGCCCGATTTGGCGGCTCACTTGACCACTTATCGACGTCAATTCCGCTCGAATCGTTGGCACGATGCCGCGGATGTGATAACGGGCATCATCGAACGCGAGGTAGGTGCTAAACGGCAATCTAAGGGACAGATTAGCTTTATGTGATTGTTAGGGTTTTGGCAAATACCCAACAAATTCCCCATATATAAAACCCAGGTTATATAGGTATAATCACCTAATTTTAGGCCTGTTGTATTATCTTTACTATTTTTTTGTTATTTTTGTATGGTCGTTTTGTTTCAAAAACGGCCATACTTAGTATTATAAGGGTAGACAAAACAAACTTAAAAACGAATAACTCTATGAAAAAGTTTTTCCTCTCACTTCTTGCTATGGCAGCTATCTCTAGCTCGCTCTACGCTCAATCATCGTCACTTAATTGGAATGTAAGCGACAAGACCACAATCACACTTGGTGGATTTGTTCGCGCAAATACAACCTACGACTTCGATGGCAGCCTCTCGGGATTAGATTTCATCTCAACAAATATCGCCTCATCACCATCGTACAGCGACGAGGGTTGCCTAGGTTTCGACGCTTCGGCATCTCGTATCTGGTTGATGATCAACCAAGGAACCGACAATTTGGGCAATGTGAAGGTCTACTTCGAGGGTGACTTCCGCGGC
>JBCQVS010000010.1:0-65056 GCA_047172885.1 Rikenellaceae bacterium
TTGAGCACGAACCGCAGCGTTAATACGTGTGATCCATAGTGAGCGGTATGTTCTCTTTTTAAGAGCACGGTGTGCATAAGCATACTGTAAACCCTTCTCGACAGTGTTTTTAGCGACTGTCCAAACGTTTCCCCTTGAACCAAAGTTACCTTTGGCAAGTTTCAAAACCTTTTTTCTTCTTGCGCGTGACGCGACAGCGTTGACCGAACGTGGCATACTTTTAAAAGTTTTTGATGGAGCTGTCAGCGGAGAAATTCTCTTTCTCTCTTTAGGGCTGATTCACTCCCGATTAATAAAATGTGTGTTGTGCTAAGCGAAAATTACTTAACCAACAATTTTTTGATCTTCTGCTCATCTACCGCAGCAACTGTAGTAGAGTAACACAAGTTTCTTTTTTGTTTTGTTGACTTTTTAGTCAAGATGTGGCTGTGAAAAGCGTGTTTACGCTTAATCTTGCCTGAGCCGGTGAAAGAAAAACGCTTCTTTGCAGCCGAATTTGTTTTCATTTTTGGCATTGCTGTAAATTTTTTTATCGTTAATAATAGCCCGCAAATATAGCTATTTATTTATGAATCACAAAACTTTAAGCCCAAATATTGCTTTTCTCGCCCAAAATTGATAATTTCGCACTCTATTTTAAACCCAAGAATGATGTCAAGAGAGTCAATTGATATAAATACGTACAACTACGAGCTCCCCGACGAGCGCATCGCCAAGTTCCCTCTGGAGCGCAGAAGCGACTCAAAACTACTGGTTTACCGCCCGCAATCGATCCAAGAGAGCCGCTTTGGCTGCCTCGGCGACTTCCTACCTCAAGGCGCAATGTTGGTCTTCAACAACACCCGCGTTATCCGCGCTCGCCTGATCATGCACAAGGAGTCGGGAGCACGTATCGAGGTCTTCTGCCTCGAGCCGCACGCGCCAGCCGATTACGAGCGTGCTTTTGCCCAAAAGGGTGAGTGCGAGTGGAGCTGCATCGTAGGTAACTTGAAGCGTTGGAAGCAAGGCGAAATATATATCGAATTTGACTATCAAGGAGCTACTTTCCGCCTTGAGGCGCGAATTGTGGAGCGTGGCACTCACGAACATATCGTCCGCTTCAACTGGTCTTTGGACCTTTCGTTCGGCGAACTCTTGGAGCACCTAGGACGTATTCCCATCCCGCCATATTTGAATCGCGAGAGCGAGGAGATCGACTACTCGCGCTACCAAACCGTCTACTCGAAATTCGAGGGTTCGGTGGCAGCACCAACAGCAGGCCTGCACTTCACCGAGGAGCTAATCGCGCAACTAAAGGGCAGTGACGTCGGCTTCGAGGAGGTGACACTCCACGTGGGCGCAGGAACATTCCTGCCAGTCAAGGAGGAGGATGCAACCCAACACCCGATGCACACCGAGCACTTCGAGGTGAGCCTTAAGTCGCTGCGTAACCTATTGAAGCGCCACGGCTCGATCATAGCTGTCGGCACAACCTCGGTGCGCACCTTGGAGTCACTTTCGGCCTTAGCGTGGCGCATTGCTCAAACGGGTGAAGCTCAAAATGATAGGGTAGTGGGGCAGTGGGAGCTCTACGACATCCCTGCCGAGTTCACAGGCGACAAAGCCCTTAAGAGGCTTATCGACTATATGGAGCAGCGTGGTGAGAGCTCGATGAAGGCCTCGACCCAAATTATGATCACTCCGCTAGGCTACCATTTCCGCATCGTGAAGTATATCATCACCAACTTCCACCAACCTAAGTCGACCCTGCTGCTGCTGGTCTCGGCATACGTCGGTGAGGCGTGGAGCGAAATATATCGCTACGCCTTGGACAATGATTTCCGTTTCCTAAGTTATGGTGATTCGTCGCTGCTGATGGTGGAGTAATTAGCTCCACCCATTAAATTACAATTCCACCGAATAAGGCGAATACATCAACAACCCCTGCTTAGCCTCAAGTGGCGAAAGTGCCTGGCGAAGTGCCTCATACTCAGCTATCATCGGAACGCTCCGAGAAGGGAATATCGCCTTGATGGCAACCTGCGCCGCAACGTTCATCTCAGCTAGCAGTGCCGCGATACCCGTTGGGGTGTCGGTGAGTTCAACGATTCTATAATTGTCGGTGATGCCAGCCTTGTCGATTGCCACCGTGATAGCATAATTCAAACCTCCGATATTATCGGCAAGTCCCAACTCCATAGCTTGGCCACCACTCCATACGCGACCCTGAGCGATCTCGAGGACTGTCTCCAACGGTAAGTTACGACCCTCGCTCACGATCTGAGTAAAGTGCGAGTAGACCTTATCGACACTCTTCAACATCACACTACGCTCAAAGGCGCTCATGCCATTAAGCGAGGTCATAAAGTCGGCCGATGAGTTGGTCTTAACACCATCGAAAGTTATTCCCAACTTCGATGAGAGCCCCTTTTCGATATTTGGCACCATGCCGAATACTCCGATCGAGCCAGTCAGCGTGAGTCGATTGGCGATGATAGCATCCGCAGGAGCTGAGATGTAGTATCCTCCCGAGGCAGCATACGAACCCATCGAGATAATAAGCGGCTTCTCGGCACGCAAAAGCTCCAACTCGCGCCACATTATGTCAGAGGCCAAGGCGCTACCACCTGGCGAGTTAACACGCAAAACCACCGCCTTGATATTATCGTCGCGACGTGCCTTGCGGATGGTCTCGGCAGTAGAGTCGCCATAGACCTTTCCATCGCTGCCCTTACCATCGACAATGCTGCCCTCGGCATAGATTATCGCCACCTTGTCGGCTCCGATATTTTGGTATGAGGCTTTTGTCGCTGAGATATAATCCGCGAGTCCAACCACCTTGATCTTAGCATCATCCTCGGCAATATCGGCTCCAGCTTCGCGGAAAATCTCTGGCAACTGATCCTCATAAATCAGACCATCGACCATGCGAGCCTCCAATGCTCCCTCGACCTCCGAGCAGAGCAGATTATCGGCAATCTCGTTCACCTGATTCAACGTAAGTCCGCGAGACAGAGCCACTTGGCCAGCTATCTCCGACCACATATCGCCAATTAGCTCCTCCATTTGAGCACGATTCTCAGAGGACATCTTATCCATTATAAATGGCTCAACAGCCGACTTGTAGCGGCACGCCGTAGGGCGGAATACATCGACCGAGACGTTTAACTTGTCGAGCAGCCCTTTGTAGAACATCGTGTTTGTAGCCATACCTTGCCACATCAGCATACCCTCGGGTTGAACATAAACCTTATCGGCAACGCTAGCTAGGTAGTAACCACCTTGCGTATATATATCATTATAGGCGATGATAAACTTTCCGCTCTTTTTGAAATCGACCAATGCCTCGCGGATCTCCTCTAAACTAGCACTGCCTACCGACGAGTAGAGGCTTGGTCGCAGGTAGATTCCCTCGATGTTATCATCCTCGGCTGCCGCCTCGATTGCCGCAAGGATCTCGAGCAGCGTGATCGAAGGGCGCATCTCCATTGTCGAGAAGTCGATTTGCGACATGGGGTCGGTCGATGGAGCTTCCGAGAAGCTTTCCGAGAGTGTTATCTTAAGTATTGAATTTGGCGAAACAGTCACGGCGCTGTCCGATGAGAGGATGCCGATAGAGGCAAAAACAACGATGATCCAGAGGAAAAAGCCGATGGCACTACTCGCTAGACACGCTAGGAGTGCAGCGCAGAAAATTTTGAAGAATTTCATAGGGTGTAGAATTTTAATGTTGCATAATCACAAAGATAAGTAAAAAAAATAAGAAATGGGATTATCTCATATGAACTTCAGTCAATATAGTGCTATACTATATATAATTAGTGCTTTTTGACAATATTACATTTATTTAACAACTATATTTTGTGATTTATTAAAAAAAATCATTAACTTTGAGCAGTTTTGTTACTTTAAATGTTTTTATTATGGCTATCAAATGTATCGGAGTGCTAACATCGGGAGGTGATGCACCAGCTATGAACGCAGCGCTTAGAGCTGTGACACGTTCTGCAATATCTAACGGATATACAGTAAAAGGAATTATGAGAGGCTATAAAGGCCTAGTATGCAATGAAATAAAGGATTTTACATCTCGCAGCGTAAGTAATATCATCCAACACGGTGGTACAATCCTCAAGACTGCGCGTTGTAAAGAGTTTCAAACAGTAGAGGGTCGCAAGATCGCCTACGATAATATGGTTGCCGCAGGTATCGATGCCTTGGTGGTGATCGGTGGTGATGGTTCGCTCACTGGAGCTCAGATCTTTGCCGAGGAGTACAACGTACCTATCGTAGGTCTTCCAGGCACTATCGACAACGACCTTGGAGGTACTGACTCGACTATTGGATATGACACGGCATTGAACACCATCGTGGAGTGTGTCGATAAGTTGCGCGATACGGCTTCGAGCCACGAGCGCTTGTTCTTTGTCGAGGTTATGGGTCGTTCGGCTGGTTACTTGGCTCTTAATGGTGCTATTGCATCGGGCTCTGAGGCGGCTATCATCCCAGAGATGGAGACCGAGGTTGACCAACTTGCCGAGCTTATCGAGAAGGGTTTCCGCAAGACTAAGAATTCGGCTATTGTTTTGGTTGCCGAGAATCCAAAGATTGGTGGTGCTTTCGGTTTGGCAGAGCGCGTTAAGAAGGAGTACCCTCAATATGATGCAAGGGTAACGATCTTGGGACACATCCAACGTGGTGGATCTCCAACCGCTTTCGACCGCATCCTTGCTTCGCGCATGGGTGAGAAGGCTATCGAGGCACTTATGGAGGGTCAGCGCAATGTTATGATCGGAACTAAGAATGGTGATCTAGTCTTTGTGCCATTTGTCAAGGCGATTAACCACACTAATAACAAGGCGATCGACCGTTCAGACGTTGAGCTAGTCCGCGTACTATCAATGTAAGATCAAAAACTGCAAGTTTTTGGATCCAAACTTGTTTGGTGCCCGGCCGGCATAAGGCCAGTCCCCAATGAAAAAAGTAGGGTGTCATTTCTGTGAATGAAATGACACCCTAACTATTTATATCAATGTAGCCCGCAAAATCACAACATCTTCTTTAGGCCTATCATTCTCATCGGTCTCAACCACAATAATCTCATCGACAATCTCCAACCCCTCGACAACCTCGCCAAAGATAGTATACTCACCATCCAAATGAGGAATACCACCCACAGTGGTGTAAGCCTCAATCTGCTCCGAGCTCAGCTCCAACGGAACGAGTGTCGCCGCAGGACTCTCCAAAGCCTCGAATGCCACCGCACGCTTACGATTCACCTCGGCCATATAACTCTCCAAAGAGTCCCGATCGTAGACCTTTCCGCGAGCAATATAGAAGTGCGAACCGCTAGATCGGCGCGTAGGATTCACATCATTCCCCTCGCGAGCAGCCGCCAAAACCCCCTTTTTGTGAAAGTGTTGCGAAGTAATCTCATTAGGCAAATCATCCCCAAACGATGCCTCTCCAAGCAGTGCTCCCGCGGCAGCACCCTTAGAAGTTGGATCACCCGCCTGAATCATAAAATTATCAATCACACGATGAAACAGCACCCCATCGTAAAAGCCCGACGAGACCATCTTCAAGAAGTTAGCCTTGTGCACAGGCGTATCATCGTAGAGCTTAAGGAGAATCACCCCATGAGAAGTCTCGAACTTCACAAGGCTCTCCTTTGTGGGAGCCTGAGCACATGAAACAAGGGCGAAAATTGAAAGTAAGGTGATAAAAATTGTGGAAAATTTCTTCATAACATTCAAGATTAAAATTAAAGAGTTTTCAAAATTAACAAAAAAAGTCGATAGCCACCAAAAAATCAAAAATAATGTGTAACTTTGTATAGATGGGGCCTCACAAAGGGGTAACCTAAAAAAGCAAAAACTAACAAATTAAAAGATAGAATTATGATCTCAATGAACAGCTTCGTGGAGCGTCGTGCGACCCTTCGTCAAAAAATCGGCAGCGGCTTGATCCTTATCCCAGGAAACACCCTAGTTCCAAATAGTTACCCAAATAACGCATACTACTTCCGTCAGGACTCTACGTTCCGCTACCTCTTCGGACTCAACATCCCATCGCTCTTTGCGGTGATCGACGTTGAAGCTGGCAATGATATGCTTTTCGGTGACGACTACACCGTGGATGATATTATCTGGACTGGCCCACAACCTACGCTCAAGGAGCTAGGCGCAACAGTTGGCGTAAGCTCAACTTTCCCAATGGCGGCACTTCAAGAGTGCGTGGCGAAAGCTATCCGTGCAGGACGTAGAATCCACTACCTGCCACCTTACCGTAGCGAAGTGAAGCTCCAACTTTCAGACCTTTTGGGCCTAAGCCCCGCGATGCTGCACTCATATAAATCGCTCGATATGATGTTCGCCGTAGCTGAGATGCGTGAGGTGAAATCTGATGAGGAGATCGCTTCGATGCAAGAGGCATTCAAGATCGGCTACAAGATGCACACCACAGCAATGGGTATGTGCCGCGCAGGATTATGCGAGCGCGAGATCGCAGGCGCTATCGAGGGCATCGTGCGCAGCATTGGTCAAGGTGTGGCGTTCCAATCTATCTGCACGCAGCATGGCGAGACGCTTCACAATATGAATCAAGATGGAATCTTAGAGGATGGAAAATTGTTCCTTTGTGATGCGGGTGGCGAGAATCTTGATGGCTATTGCTCGGATCACACACGTACATACCCTGTCAGCGGAAAGTTCTCACCTCTGCAACGCGACATATATAATATAGTATTGGCGGCTCACGACCATGTCAACCAGGTGGCTCGCCCAATGGCCTATGCCGATCTTCACACCGAAGCGTTCAAGATTCTGGCTGCTGGATTGAAGGATGTCGGCCTGGTGAACGGCTCGATGGATGAGATCCTGGAGTCTAAGGCGATAACGCTCTTTATGCCTCACGGCTTGGGTCACGGCCTTGGTCTCGATGTTCACGACTGCGAAGGATTTGGTGAGCGTAGCTTCGACTTCTCTGAGTTTGCCGAGAGGGCAACCGAGTCGGGAACTTGCATCTATCGCAAGGATTGGAGATTGCGCCCAGGTGCTGTAATCACCAATGAGCCAGGAATTTACTTTATCCCTGCGTTGATCGACCAGTCGCGCGCTAATGGCCTCTACACTGGCATCGTGAACTACGATAAGTTGGAGTCAATGCGCAACTTCGGAGGTATCCGCATCGAGGATGATCTACTTATCACTCAGAGTGGCAACACTGTGCTAGGTGACAAGCATATCCCAACATCGGTGGAGGATATCGAGGCATTTATGGCTAAATAATCCTGCGCGATGATCTTCCTATTCCCTACGGAGCTTGAAGCTCAACCCTTTCGCTCGCTATGCCCTCACGCCCAGGTTGTTATCTGTGGCGTGGGTGCTGCCGAGTGCGCTGCAACTACTGCGGCTATTATCACGGAGCATAAATTGCGTGGCGAGTCCCTCGAGCTCGTTTTGGCGGGTATCGCTGGTAGCTACTCGCTTAAGGATGTCGCTATCTGTGATGTCGTTGAGGTTGTGAGCGAGTATATCGCGGCACTGCCTCCGCGCTTTGCTGTGCACTATTCGCTTGAGCCTCAGACCTTTTTGCGCTCAGTGAGCTCGAACACGGTGAATAAGCAGGGCGAAAGTCCCACCACAGCTCAGATTGAGAATATGGAGGGTTCAGCGTTTATGGCTGTTTGCGCTCGTGAGGGGGTTAAGCATCTGCAAATCCGTGCAGTGTCAAATGGCGTTGGCGACAATTTCGTCAATTGGCTCATTGACGAAGCCTGCGAAGCGCTGGCTTGCGAGCTTTCTAAGTTGCTTAAGTGCTGAGGTGCTGAGGACTGTCCTGCGCGGACGGCGGCGGGGTGCTCCCCGCGGAGCTAGCTTTTTGTTGCGTCTTGGGGCGCTGATCCTTTGGATCATCGAAATAAAAAATGTCTATTGTTAATCTTTTGAGCGAGCTCAACGATTAACAATAGACATTTTTTATTTTTTTTGCTTCGCAAAAACTCACCCCAAGCCGAATTGTAAGGAAAACGAAGTTTTCCGTATCCAAGCTTGCTTGGTGCCCGCGCTGGCATTATGCGCAGTCCCTAAGCAATCGCCCTCCCTCCTTAAAAAGCACTTTTGGAACAAAAGTGCGCAGAGGGCGAGCAGATCGCAGATCTGCAATTTCGCAAAATATTTAAAAGTCTAAATGTGAATTAACTTGGCGAACCAATTCCCCAAGCTCAGCAATACACTCCACCTCGACCCCCGCAAGTCGCATATTGCGAGCACCGTGGCACACCACAAAGCAGCTAGGCTCATATAGTGCAAAAACCGCGCGAGAAAAGCGGTGTCGAATAATAATCTGCGAACAGCTCTCAGGCTCACTCGAGCGAACGGAGCAAGGCTCCATCGAGCTATACATCACAGCCCCTGCGAGCTGCGCACCTGCCGCCTCAGCCTTTTTAATCGCCTCCTGCTCAGCATGATGAGTGGGTGAAGTCTCGTGCGTATACCCCTCGAAGATTTCCCCTTGAGCGGTCACTACAACAGCACCCACGCAGTATGAAGTTGCCGAAGGTCGGCATGATCGGCTAAGCTCAATGGCTCGCGTAAGCAGAGCAACGTCCTCACTCTTAGCCGAGTGCTGAAGAGTAAAAGTAGTCACCTCCATACCCCCCAAATCCCGCTGCTCCGAGCTAAGCGGCGCAAACCTCTTAGGCAATTCAAAGCGAGGCGCAGCAGAATCGGAAACTGCGATGGTAGGATTCACAGCCAAGCGCAAAGTGTGAGCAATCTTTTCATTAAGAAACATCCGCAAAATCCGAGCACCCCCCTCGACAAAAATATTATGCAACCCCCGCTTGTCAAGCTCACTCACCACAAGCGCAGCCGATATCGCAGGCTCAACAATCACCTCGGCCACAGCCTCCAACTCAGGGCGAGCCACCTGAGAGAAAACAATGATATTTCGGTATGTCGAGCCGAAAAGCCGCAACGCAGGGTCGATGTAAGCGGAGCGGCTAATGATTACCTTATGCGGCTCTGGGGTACGCCCCGCGGCAATGCGCCGCTGCACTAACTCCTCGCTTTTGAGCGTAAGGCGCGGATTGTCACGTCTGAGGGTCTCCGCACCAATCACAATGGCGTCAGCCTCAGCGCGCAAGGTGTAGACCTCGGCCCAATCCTCTGCGGTGGAGAGAACTAATCGTGAACTACTATTATCGTCGATGTAGCCATCCGCGGAGGTGGCCACTGAGAGTGTTATTGGCATTGTTTCGCTGTTTTACTTACTCGACAAAGATAGTAAATTTTGGCATACATCTTGCTTGATTTCCTTCAAAATTGTTCTTGAGTCACAACAGTAGTATGAGATTACATTTAAAAACAACAAAACACTCATTTATGAAAACATTTAGACTATTGATTGCAGCTACGCTACTCGCGCAAGCAGCATCAGCCCAGGGCTATTCAACCCCCGAGGCTAGCGAAAACACCACCGTATACCTTATTGCATCGTCGAGCGATAGTGCACAGCTACAAGATGATAGCTGCTCGCCTCAGGAGCGATCTCGTCGCAACAAAGAGACAATCGAGATGGCCATTATCGACTATCAAACCACACACCGCACAGGCTATCAGGAACTTCTGCAACCGCTTTTGATCATCGCACAGCGCGAAAATAAATTCTCGTTTGCCGTGGGTGGATACATTTCACTTCGCGCAGGCTACGACTTCGATGGCGCGGTGAGCAATATCGACTTTGTCACCTCCGACATCCCCGTACCAGGCAACTACGCCACAAAATCGAAGCTGATGATGGATCCAACAACCTCGCGCGTATATGCTAAGGGTATACTCAATACCCGCACCTTGGGTCAGGTCGAGGTCTTCGTAGATGCCGACTATCGAGGTGGTACTGCGGGAGATTATCGCCCTCGAGTACGTTCTGGTTACGTCTCATTCTTGGGTGTTACCTTGGGTCGCGATGTTACAACTTTCTGCGATCGCGATGCAGCAGTTTCGACCATCGACTTCCAAGGGCCTAATGCCTATAATTATAACTTCGCAACGATGATCCGCTACGAGTGTAACCTGGCTAACGACCACCTCTCGATGGGTATCGCTGCCGAGTATCCTCAAATTTGGGGTACTTATGGCGCAAACTTCGCTTCGATTCCTCAAAGAGTTCCCGACGTGCCATTCTACATCCAATATGAGTGGGGATATAATCGCCAGAGCCACTTCCGTGCAACGGGTGTGATCCGCAATCCTTATATGTATGACAAGACCACCGAAGAGACAACCTCGCTCACGGGTTGGGGCGTTCAAGCCAGTGGTGCGATCCAAGGCCCTGAGTGGATGAAACTTAAGTTTAGCGGCGTGTATGGTTCGGCAATTTCGCAATATATTGCAGATTTCACAGGAATGGGTGTCGATTTCACGCCAAATCCCGACAATGCTGAGGAGTTGCAGACTACTCCAATGTGGGGTTTCCAAGTAGGTAGCGAGTTTTTACTCGGTATGCGCACTTCGCTAAATATGGGCTACTCTACAGCTGCAATTGACAACAAGAATGGTTACTACTCTTCGGATGAGTACCTTCGCGGTGAGTATATCTTCGGAAACTTGTATTACGCTGTTACTCCGCGCTTTAAGATCGGTGGAGAGTATCTTTACGGACGTCGCAAGAATGTCGATAGCCAACGCAACCACTCGAATAGAATCAACCTATTGGCTCAGTTTGGCTTCTAGAAAAGTGATCCTATTCTGAAATTAAAATCCTCAAAAAGAGGTGAGTCAACTTTTGGTTTTGCACTAAAAGTTGACTTTTTTATTTTATAACGCAAAATAAATCAAGATTATAATGTTTTATTAAAAAAAATTCATTAAATTTGCGCAGAATTATTGTTAAAAGAATAACAAACATTATATTTAAACACAAAAATTATGGTTTCATACAAAGACTTAGGCCTAGTAAACAGCCGTGAGCTTTTCGCTAAGGCAGTAGAGGGTGGTTACGCTATCCCAGCTTTCAACTTCAACAACATGGAGCAAATGCAAGCAATCATCCAAGGTTGCGTTGAGTGTAGCTCACCAGTTATCCTTCAAGTTTCTGCAGGTGCTCGTAACTACGCTAACCAAACACTTCTTCGTTACATGGCTCAAGGAGCTGTTGAGTATGCTAAGGAGTTGGGTAAAAATATTCCAATCGTACTTCACCTTGACCACGGTAACTCATTCGAGCTTTGCAAGAGCTGTATCGACATGGGCTTCTCATCGGTTATGATCGACGGATCGCACCTTCCATACGAGGAGAACGTTGCTCTAACTAAGAAGGTTGTTGAGTACGCACACGCACACGACGTAACTGTTGAGGGTGAGCTAGGAGTATTGGCAGGTGTTGAGGATGAGGTTTCTTCAGATCACCACACATACACTGAGCCAGATGAGGTTGAGGATTTCGTAAAGAAGACAGGTGTTGACTCACTAGCTATCTCAATCGGTACTTCTCACGGTGCTAACAAATTCACTCCAGAGCAATGTACTCTTAACGCTGATGGCGTTCTAGTTCCACCATCACTTCGTTTCGACATCCTTAAGGAGATCGAGGTTCGTATCCCAGGTTTCCCAATCGTACTTCACGGTTCTTCTTCAGTACCACAAGAGTATGTTAAGGTTATCAACGAGAACGGTGGTGCACTAAAAGATGCAATCGGTATCCCAGAGGAGCAACTTCGTCAAGCTGCTGCAAGCGCTGTATGTAAGATCAATATCGACTCTGATGGTCGTCTTGCAATGACTGCTGCAGTTCGCGAGATCTTCGTTAAGAACCCAGCTGAGTTCGACCCACGTAAGTACCTAGGTCCAGCACGTGACGAGCTTAAGAAGCTTTACAAGCACAAGTGCGAGAGCGTTCTAGGTTCTGCTAATAGAGCATAATTTCGGCCGTAAGGCTGGATGTATAAATACCCGAGTGGCTTATGCTACTCGGGTTTTTTGTAGGTTGCTTTAGCTGAACTTTGGGTTTGTATTGCAGATCTTCGATCTGCTCGCCCTCTGCGCACTTTTGTTCCAAAAGTGCTTTTTTAGGAGGGAGGGCGAAGCAAAGGGGACGTTGGGGACTGCGCTAATGCCGCGCGGGCACCAAAAAGTTTGGATACGGAAAGCAGAGCTTTCCTTACAATCAAATTGTTAATGAGTGTTGACAACGCGTAAGCTGCCACTCGACTTGGGGAGGTTTTTGCGAAGCAAAAAAAATAAAAAATGTCTATTGTTAATCGTTGAGCTCGCTCAAAAGAGTAACAATAGACATTTTTTATTTCGATGATCCGAACAGGATCAGCGCCCCAAGCCGCAATAAAAGATTAGCTCCGCGGGGAGCACCCCGCCGCCGCCCGCGCAGGGCAGTCCCCAGTAACTCCAGCAAAAATCTACAACCTAAAAGTCAAAGTAGCAGTAATGAAATTCTGGTCCAGAGAGCTATTAAACAAGTTGCTAGAGCTGATATCCTCCCCAGCGCTATTCTGCACATAGAAGAGCTTATAAGAAGAGTAGTTCTGGCGATAGAGCTGGTAAGCCAAGTCGAGCGTGGTGGTAGGTGAGAATTGGAATCCCACACCAAATGTCATGTAGTTGCTATCGGTAGCCGTAGGTGAGCTATAAAATAGCGACTCATCGCGAAGCATCGAGCTGCTCATACCACCTCCAGCACGTAGAGCTACCTGTGGCGTAGGTTTCACCTCGATACCTATGCGCAAGGTGTTGGTTGGCTGATAGTTATTCTCGTACTCCACCTGGTAGTCGTATGGCGTGAGGTCGCCAGGGGCGTTAGTCACACGAATCCAGTTGTACCATTGGCGCTCGTAATCCACCGAAATAATTCCGAAAGAGCCAAACTGAAGCGAGCCTCCGAGGAGCAGCTTCGAGGGTGTGCGGAACTTCCAGCTATACTCGTAGTTGTCGATAAACTCGGGCGAGGTGGAGATGAAGGTCTCCTGTGCCACGAGGTCGCTATAATTACCAAGGATGGATGTCTCGGTCGAAGTTTGGTATGTGCGAGCAATAGAGTAATATGTTGGCGAGTGGTAGGCCACACCGATGCGCAAAGCACGTGTTGGGCGAGCTATCAATCCCAATTTCAGATTTACTCCCGCTCCGCTAAGCTCCGTACGTTGCCACAAGTTGCTGTATGCCGCTTGGTAGTCGAGAGGCTCATCATCGCTTGCCGAGGCGTATGCGTAGCCATTATCATCGTAGTAGTTGAACTCCTCTTGGTAGACATACTCGGTTTTTTGGCTGATCTCCTGCAGCGCTAGCGTAGCTCCGAAGTAGACCACATTGCCGATGTTGCCACCTAGGGCAAAGGTATACTCGTCGGTGCGACCCTTCTGCCACACCTCGTATGAGCTTAGCACCGAGGCGTTGTGACCGATAGTGTTTGTTGTCCAACCACTATTTCCCGACTCTGGGTCGAGCATATATGTCTTATATGCACTCTGCGCAGGCCAGTAGTAAGGGTTGTTGTCGTAATCCATGCTGCCGCTAGAGCTAGGGTAGAGGTTACCTCCATCGAGCTGATACATAAACACATCGGCGATCGTAGGAACTAGATTGTTGTTCGATGAGTTGTACATGCTCTCCGATGAGAACGATGTGCGAGTGTTATAATCGGCAATACGATTATATGTAATAGCAGCATTTAGCGCAATAAGCGATCCGCTAGCTCTCTCCGAGAGGTTGAAGGTAGCACCCATATTTGCCATCGAGAAGTTGGTGCGGCTGTTGCCAACCCACGAAGGAGCTCCCGCGGTCGAAGCCTTAGCTGCCGAGACCATCGGTGTGAGCGAGAAGACGCTGCTCGAGAACATTCCGAGTCCCGCAGGGTTGATCGACACCGAAGCAATATCGCCACCCAACGATGTGAAGGCACCACCCATCGCCATCGAGCGAGCTGTGCCAAACACCTGAGTCTGAGATAGCGAAGCCATCTCGGTAGGCATCATGATATCGTGATCGAGCACGGCACCACCATAGGTCTGTGCCTGCGCTAGGGTTGGAAAAAACGAAATTGTAGCACCGATGAAAAGTAGCGCTATGCGTGTAATTTGTTTCATAACTGTCTGTTTCTTATATGATTCTTCTGTAAATTTCTTACTTTAATTAAGAGTTAGCACAGAAGCCCACAAATTGGAATCCAAAATGTGGGCTTCAACTAAATTTTCTATTTTAACGTCCTCCTCTCGAAGATGAAGATGAAGACGACGACGATGAACGTGACGATGACGAGCTGCTAGAGCTTCCCGAGCTGAAGCTGCTGCGCGACGATGAGCTGCTAGAGTTATAGCTGCTGTTGTTGCGTGACGATGAGCTACTGCTGCGCGCACTGCTAGAGCTGCTATTGTTGCGTGACGATGAACTAGTCGATCTGCTAGAGCTAGCCGATGAGCTCGATGTGCCAGAAGTCGCTGTGGTGCTAGTCGAAGTGGTTGGCTTAGCTACCGTGCGGCTATACGAAGTTGTCGAGCGCGACGATGAGCTGCTAGTGTTACCCATCGCGCTGTTCACGCTATTGAGTAGATTCGACGTGTTGCTCGATGTGCTACGCGTTGTCGACGAGATCGAAGTTCTGCCCGATGAAGTGCTGCTATTCACACTGCTCGATGTGCCGATGCTATTTCCGCTGCGCGTTACAGTCGAGCGAGTCGAAGTGGTCGGGCTCGTGTAGCTAGTTGATGTTCCACGAGTCGATGATGCTGTGCTGCGAGTCGATGCGATCGAACCGCGCGAAGTGCTGTTAGACGATGTGCCAGGGATGTAGCTGCTGCCGCTACGAGTTGCGGTACCTCCCGAACGGCTTGTGCGATAGTAGTCGCGGTTGCTGTACTTGTTCGAGTAGCCGTAGTGTGGATAGTAGTTGGGGTAGTAGCTTGGCATATACCATGGATCGTAGAATGGACGGTAGCAGTAGTTCCAATTCCAATATCCCCACGAGTAGTGGTTATACCCATAGAACGAGTAGTAATAAGGGCTACCATACCACCAAGAGTGGCGCCAATGTGGCGAGTGGAACGCATAGTCGAAGTAAGACGTTGGTCCCCAATATCCAAACATCGACGAAGTGTACATTGGCGAAACATAGACATTGTCGGCAATGATAACCGTTGTCGAATTCGAAGGGTCGTAGGCCGAAGTGTATACCTCTCCATCCTCCGAGTAACTTAGATCGTAATACGTATCGGGCAAAACGTAAACATCGCTATCGAACTTACTCAATAGGCTCGAGTACTTGGTATCGAAATCCGAAGTTGAGTAGACTCCGTTGCTTTGCGAAGCGGCGCCAGCAGACAATGCTTCCCACTCTGCACGTAGAGCTTCAGCTTCCGCCTGACGAGCCTCAGCCTCTGCCTTGCGAGCCTCTGCCTCAGCAACTTGTTTTTGGTATATTGCCGTTTGGTTGTGGACTCCGTAGAGGTCGTCACCCCAGCCTGAAGATGTTTGGTAAAATGCTGAACCACAGCTATTAGCCAGTAGAGCGACTACTGCCAATATTAATGTTAACCTTAAAGATTTCATAGTGTACATTTTTTAAAGGTTGTTTAAATATCTTTTTTATAATATAGAAACGAATTTCAGCGTAATTTTATTATTTAATACCTTTCGCCTCATATAGGTTTACTATATTTACAAAGATATAAAAAATATGCCAGATCACAATGGAATAAGGCAAAAATAGTTGAAATAGTTCTACCGTCTCATTTCTCATATATTTCACTTCCAGAAAGTTGTTCTAAATACCAATGATAAAATCATTTTAATTTGCGCTTAATTATGATTTTATATTTATTTTATATGATTTGAACAATGTTTATATAAAAAATGCGAAAAAAATGAAAAATAATAACTCAAAGTTTTGGTTGTTAAAGAAATATTACTACCTTTGTGAACCTTAACCAATTTAATGACACCAAAAGTAATTCGATAAGGAACTAACCAACCTATTTTACTCGAGGTGCATATCTAAATGAATTTCTTAAAATCGCAGCATTGTGTTGCGATTTTTTTTTGCAATATAGCGAACCTTATGAAAAAGCTAAATAAAATAAAAAGCAAAAAAGTTTAAGGAAATAGAAATAAATTTGTTAATTTTGGACTCCGAAAAACGATAAAATTATGGCAAAGGAGTACACCCCAGCACGCAAAAATAGAGAATCATTCGACACACTTACCGAAGCCTCGGGAGTGGTGCCACCACAAGCCGTAGAGCTTGAGGAGGCGGTTTTGGGTGCTTTAATGTTGGAAAAAGATAGCATCATCGCGGTGCAAGAATTTATCGCTCCCGATGCATTTTACACCGAGCAACACCGCACAATCTACAAAGCAATCGAGGAACTTTCGGCCGAATTGAAGCCAATCGACCTCTATACGGTGACCGATAAACTCCGCTCGCAAAAGGATCTCACAAAGGTTGGCGGTGCAGCATACCTCGCGAAGTTGACCCAAAAAGTCGACTCGGCATCCAACGTGGAGTTTCACGCCAAGATCATCGCTCAGAAGTACGTTCAGCGCGAATTGATCCGTTCGGCTTCCGAGATCCAAAAACGGTCGTTCGATGAATCGGTCGACGTCACGGAGCTAATCGGTTTTGCTGAGGGTGAGATCTTCAAGGTGGCCGAGGGTCACGTAAAGCGCTCAGTGTTATCGTCAAAAGATATCCTAGCTAAGGCCTTGGCTCAGATCGAGGAGGCGGCAAAAAATAAAAACTCATTCAACGGTGTCCCCTCAGGTTTTGTCGATATCGACAAGAAGACCCTGGGTTGGCAGCTTTCCGACTTGATTATCGTTGCGGCTCGTCCTTCGATGGGTAAAACCGCCTTTGTCCTTACGATGGCGCGCAATATGGCCATTGACTACGACCAATCGGTCGCTCTGTTCTCGCTCGAGATGTCGTCCGTGCAGCTTATGATGCGTTTGATTGTGGGTGAAACGGGAATCTCGGGAAATAAAATCAAAACGGGTGACCTGTCGAGCGATCAGTGGCGACAATTGGAGTCGGCAACCAAACCGCTAGCCAATGCCCAACTCTTTATCGATGACACTCCATCGCTCTCGGTCTTTGAGTTCCGCTCGAAGGCGCGACGCTTGAAGATCCACCACGATATTAAGATTATCATTATCGACTACTTGCAGCTGATGACTGGCGGAGGCGACAATAAGGGTAACCGTGAGCAAGAGGTTTCGTTTATCTCGAGAACCCTGAAGGCGATCGCCAAGGAGCTCAACGTGCCGATCATCGCCCTCTCGCAGCTAAGTCGTGCGGCTGAGATGCGTGGAGGATCCAAGCGTCCGCAACTTAGTGACCTTCGTGAGTCGGGAGCGATCGAGCAGGATGCCGATATTGTGGCATTTATCCACCGCCCCGAATATTACGGAATCCACCAAACCGAAGATGGAATCCCAACGGCTGGTATGGCCGAGATCATCCTGGCGAAGCACCGTAACGGTGAGGTGTGCGACGTGCCACTTCGCTTTATAAAGGAGCAAGCCAAGTTTGTCGATCTCAACCAATTAGATATCCCCGCTAGCTCATCATTCGGCCAAGCAAATCAATACGAAGATTTCGCCAGCAGCTCGAACGACTTCGACACAGCAGGGTCAGCAACCCCCTTGGTCAGCAACGAATTCGATATAACACCACCCACAACACCACCCAATGGCGGCAGCGATGATGCACCATTCTAAAAATTAAAACACCATGTTTGTAAAAAGCTACTCTGGAGCAATAGTCGGCATCAATGCCGTTGAGGTCACCGTCGAGGTAAATCTTGCCGAGGGTGGTTTAGGACTTTTTTTGGTTGGGCTTCCCGACAATGCCGTCAAGGAGTCGGGCGAGAGAATCCGCTCCTCTTTCGAAAACTCTTCGCTCCATTTCACCTCCAAGAAGTTGGTGGTGAACCTTGCCCCTGCCGATCTGCGCAAGGAAGGGTCGGCCTTCGATCTGCCTATCGCAGTTGGAATTTTGGCCGCTACCTCGCAGGTGCAGAGTCAACTGCTCGAGGAGTCGATGATCTTGGGCGAGCTGTCGTTGGATGGCTCGGTCAAGGGGATTAAGGGTGCTCTGCCTTTGGCGGTTGAGGCGCGGAATCGAGGCAGAAAAAGATTATTTTTGCCCCAAGAGAACGTTGCCGAAGCGGCAGTTGTCGATGGTGTGGATGTAGTTGGAGTCGAGTCGCTTCACGATATTGTCGAGATGTTAAACGGCGCTAAGGAGATCATCCCCGCAGAGCCGCAAATTATTGATTCTCAGAAGTGTGAAGATGCCTATGCTGAAGATTTCGCCGATGTCAAAGGTCAAGCGCAAGTCAAACGCGCCATGGAGATCTTGGCGGCAGGTGGCCACAACGCCATTATGATCGGAGCACCTGGCTCGGGAAAGACAATGCTCGCTAGGCGCTTACCATCCATCATGCCACCCTTAAGTGTCGAGGAGGCGCTGGAGACCACCAAGATCCACTCCGTAGCGGGAAAATTGGGCGTAGCAAGTGGCTTGATGTCGAACCGACCATTCCGCTCACCTCACCACCTCACATCGCAGGTGGCACTTATCGGAGGAGGGCAATCGCCACAACCTGGTGAGGTGTCACTCTCGCACAACGGGGTACTGTTCTTAGATGAACTTCCCGAGTTCGGCCGCAATGTCTTGGAGGTGTTGCGACAACCTTTGGAGGAGAAGCGCATCACCATCTCGAGGGCTCGGTATAGCGTGGAGTACCCCGCGAATTTCACTCTGGTCGCCTCGATGAACCCCTGTCCTTGTGGATATTACAACCATCCGACTCGCGAGTGTAGCTGCGCCCCAGGGTCGGTACACCGATATATGAATCGCATTTCTGGACCTCTTTTGGATCGCATTGATCTGCATATCGAAGTGACCCCCGTGGCTATCACCGATATGACTCGCGAGAGGGTCGAGGAGTCGAGCGAGGCGGTCAGAGCAAGGGTTGTCAAGGCTCGCGAGATCCAAACCCTCAGGTTCAAAGGTATCGAGGGGGTGCATACTAACTCGATGATGAATAGCAAGATGTTGCGCGAATATTGCCCACTGGATGCTCGGGCTCGCGGTATGTTGGAAAAGGCCATGGAGCGATTGAACCTCTCGGCTCGGGCGTATGACAGAATAATAAAAGTGGCTCGCACGATTGCCGACCTGGCAGGAGTGGAGGATATCACTACGGCTCACATCTCCGAGGCGATTTCGTATCGCAGCCTAGATCGTGAGCAGTGGGGGCGTATAATGTAAGTAAAGGGATAAAAATATGAAACGAGTAGTAATTCTAGGAGGAGGCATAAGCGGTTATGGCTCTGCGATATTGGCAAGAACAAAGGGTGAAGATGTCTTCCTTTCGGATCGTGGCACGCTAAGCAAAAGTGTCGTGGAAAAACTCGAGGAGTGGAATATCACCTACGAGCAAGGTACTCACACCGAGGCGCTTATCCTCTCGGCCGACCTTGTGATCAAATCGCCAGGCATCCCCGACAAAGCCCCAATGGTGCAAGCTATCCTAAAGGCGGGAATCCCAATTATCTCGGAGATCGAATACGCTGGCCGCTACCTCGATGGAGCAAAGACAATCTGCATCACAGGCTCGAACGGCAAGACCACAACAACCTCGCTTGTCTACAAAATCTTAGCAGATGCTGGTTACAACGTAGCGGTAGGAGGCAATATCGGCGAGAGCTTCGCCTACTCGGTAGCTACAGCAAAATACGATTGGTATGTGCTAGAACTCAGCTCATTCCAACTAGATGGCATGTTCGATTTCAAGGCTGACATAGCCCTGCTAATGAACATCACCCCCGATCACCTAGACCGCTACGACTATAAATTCGAAAACTACGCCGCCTCGAAAATGCGCATCACGCAGAACCAAGGCGCAGAGGAGTACTTCATCTACTTCGCAGCCGATCCAACAATCTCAAAAGAGATCGGCTCGCGCGAAATGAAGATGCAAACCTTAGCCTTTGGCGCTCAAGTAGACGATAAAATCTCAATCGAAGTAGCTGAAATCAAGGTAGATTTCCAGGCCTCTGAAATGCAACTCTCAGGTCGCCACAACCTCTACAATGCCGAGGCTGCCGCAATGGCCGCAGCTGCCGCAGGAGTCGATGGCGAGCAGATCAAACGCTCGATCTGCACTTTCAGTGCCGTGGAGCATCGCCTGCAACCAATCGCCGAAATAGGCGGAGTCCTATATATTAATGACTCAAAAGCGACCAATGTCGACTCAGTCTGGTACGCTTTAGAGGCAATGACCCGACCCGTAGTCTGGATCGCAGGAGGAACCGACAAAGGCAACGATTACAACCCACTCAAAGGCTTCGCACGTGACAAAGTCCACACGCTCATCTGCATGGGACTCGACAACGCAGCCTTGGAGAGTGAATTCGCAGGAGTTATCCCAACGATAATTTCGACCGATAATTTCGAGCAGGCGATGAGCAAGGCGAGAAGTTCAGCCAAAGCGGGAGATGTAGTTCTCTTATCACCTGCCTGCGCCTCATTCGACCTATTCCGCAGCTATATCCACCGCGGAGAGTGCTTCGCTGAGTGGGTCGAGCAGTTAAAAACCGCAGAGCAAGATGGCAAGTAACACAAATAATAATACAGAACAACACGCCGCAGCGAAATTCTTCTACGGCGATAAAGTGCTGTGGGTGATCGTGGCGATGCTCTCGATTATCTCGATCCTGCTGGTCTTTTCGTCGACTGCCAAAATGGCCTATGATGTAACCGAGAATAGCTCACCTACGAAGTTCCTCTTGGTGCAGCTCTTTTACCTCTTTGTCTCGCTGGGCGTGGTGATCTTTATCCATCGCTTCAGCCCCAAGATCTACGGCAGGTTTACCTGGTGGATATGGGGCGCATGTGCCGTAGCAACCCTTCTGACCTACTTTATCGGAAGCACCACCAATGGTGCTGCTCGTTGGTTGCCCGTTGGTCCTATCCACATTCAACCCTCCGAATTTTTGAAGGTCGCCATTGTTCTCCACCTCTCGGCAATGCTCTCTCGCGAGAAAGTGCCTGTGAAGACTCTGAAACTTTTCCCTTCGCGCAAAAAGAGCGAGAAGGCTAAAAATAGCAAGATCTGGCACGAAGGAGTCTTTCCGATCGTGCTGCCAATCTTCGCCTCGGTGGGTGTTATCCTCTCGGCTCACACCTCGTCGGCAATCTTGGTCTTTATCGTCTCGGTGATGATTCTCTTTATCGCGGGGGTTAGCAAGCGCGAGATCGGCAAGCTGATTCTGTTGGCTGGAACCGTCGGAGCTCTCTTTTACCTTATGGGTATGGGGCGTAGCGACACCGCGGGAGGCCGACTCGAGACGTGGGTTGCCACATGGACCACCGATCGCCAAGATGTCAGAATCGACTACGTGTCGGACACCGAGCGTTCGATGGTAGCGATGCAGAGTGGAGGCATCTTTGGTCAAGGAGCGGGTCAAAGCGCCATGCGTGTCGAGATGATTCACCCCGAGAGCGACTACGCCTTTGCCTTCTTTGTCGAGGAGTATGGACTGATCCTCTCGATGCTCTTGCTGCTGCTCTATCTCTGGATCTTCTTCCGCGCGATGTGGATATATGAGCGTTGTCGCGACTCGTTCCAAGAGCTGTTGGTATTGAGCCTGGCGACATTGATCTTGGTGCAGGCGTTGCTCCATGTTATGGTCTCGGTGAATTTCCTACCCGAAACGGGTCAAATCCTACCGCTCGTCTCACGCGGCGGTTCGGCACTTTTCTGCACTTATATGGTTTTTATGCTGATGCTTAGTATCAGCTCGCAGTATGAGGAGGGTCAAAAAGCAAAAACCGCCCCTAGAGGCAGTGAAACAAACAATTAACAAAATTGTGCATTAATTGTGAATAATTTTTTTGTGCGACCCATTGCATTTTGTCGAATAATTACGACTTTTGTAGTGCTGCACTTAAGACAGAATCTAATAAAAAACAATAAAATACTATGAGTAAAGAAGTTACCACCGAAACTCTTAAAGAGGTAAGCTACACCGACGCTGTTGCTGCCGCCAAAGAGTATTTCGCAGGCGATGACCTAGCCGCTACGGTTTGGGTTAGTAAGTATGCCCTAAAAGATTCATTCGGCAAAATCTACGAGCGCTCGCCTCTAGATATGCACAACCGTATCGCTGCCGAGATCGAAAGAATCGAGCAGAAATATCCAAACCCAATGAGCCGCGAATCGGTCTTCGAGCTTCTCGACCACTTCCGCTATGTGATCCCTCAGGGAGGTCCAATGACAGGAATTGGTAATAACTTGCAGGTAGCTTCACTCTCGAACTGCTTTGTGATCGGACACAAGAACCCAGCTGACTCGTACGGAGGAATCTTCCGTATCGACGAGGAGCAGGTGCAACTTATGAAGCGCCGCGGTGGTGTGGGTCACGACCTTTCGCACATCCGCCCTCAAGGTAGCCCCGTGTTGAACTCGGCTTTGACTTCGACTGGTATCGTGCCATTTATGGAGCGTTACTCGAACTCTACTCGCGAGGTGGCTCAAGATGGTCGCCGTGGAGCTCTTATGCTCTCGATCTCGGTGAAGCACCCTGATGCTGAGGCGTTTGTAGATGCTAAGACCGATATGGGTAAGGTGACTGGAGCCAATGTTTCGGTGAAGTTGGACGATGAGTTTATGCGTGCAGCTGTTGCTGATACTAAGTACACTCAACAATTCCCAATCAAGGGCGACAACCCAAAATATGTAAAGGATATCGAGGCGAAGAAGCTCTGGGATAAGATCATCCACAACGCGTGGAAGTCGGCTGAGCCAGGAGTATTGTTCTGGGACACAATCATCCGCGAGAGTATTCCAGATTGCTATGCCGACCAAGGCTTCACAACAGTCTCGACAAACCCTTGTGGTGAGATTCCACTCTGCCCTTACGACTCGTGCCGCCTTTTGGCCATCAACCTCTTTAGCTATGTGGAGAATCCATTTACCGCTGAGGCTTCGTTCAACTTCGAACTCTTCAAGGATCACGTTAATCGTGCAATGCGCATTATGGACGACATCATCGACTTGGAGTTGGAGAAGGTCGAGCAGATCATCTCGAAGATCGCTTCAGATCCTGAGGATGATGATGTGCGCAGCGTAGAGCTTAAGCTATGGAACAAGATCCGCGATATGGCGCTCAAAGGTCGCCGTACAGGTCTTGGAATCACTGCCGAGGGTGATATGCTAGCTGCCTTGGGCTTGCGTTACGGAGCCGATGAGGCTACCGACTTCGCTGTTGAGATCCAAAAAACTTTGGCCGTTGAGGCATACCGCACATCGGTCAAAATGGCCGCTGAGCGTGGTGCATTCGAGGTGTTCAATGCCGCGAAGGAGAAGGGCAACCCAATGATCGAGCGTATCCGTGAGGCTGACCCTGCGCTATATGCCGAGATGGAGAATGTTGGTCGCCGTAATATCGCCATGCTTACCATTGCACCTACGGGAACCACTTCGCTAATGTCACAGACAACATCGGGAATCGAGCCAGTTTTCCGCCCAGTATACAAGCGACGTCGCAAGATCAACCCTTCGGATAAGGGCAAGATCGCAACATTCGTCGACGAGACTGGCGAGAAGTTCGAGGAGTACTACGTATATCACCACAACTTCGTGAAGTGGGCCGCAGCTGCAGGCTATGACACATCTAAGTTGGAGACCATCAGCGACAAGGAGCTCGATGCAATGGTCGCAGCATCACCATACCACAAGGCTACAGCCAACGATATCGACTGGGTGGCTAAGGTGAAGATGCAGGGTGCGATCCAAAAATGGGTTGACCACTCGATATCTGTTACCGTTAACCTTCCAAATGATGTGTCGCAGGAGCTTGTGGCGGATGTTTACCGTACAGCTTGGGAGTGCGGATGTAAGGGAATCACCGTGTACCGTGACGGTTGCCGCGATGGTGTCTTGATCGAGAAGAGCAATAAGCCAGCGGAGAATGCTCCAAATATCGCTAAGCGCCCGATCTCTATTCCAGCCGACGTCGTGCGATTTAAGAATGGTGCCGAGGATTGGATCGCCTTCGTGGGAATCCAAAACGACCGCCCATACGAGATCTTCACTGGTAAGATCGAGGAGGATGCACTCTACATCCCACCAAAGGTGAAAAAAGGATTTATCATCAAGGTGCGCGATGCCGAGGGAAATAAGCGCTACGACTTCCAATATATCGACCGCTATGGTTATACCAACACTGTGGGTGGCGTGTCGCGCCTATTCTCAGAGGAGTTCTGGAACTACGCCAAGCTGATCTCGGGTGTGCTCCGCCAAGGAATGCCTATCGAGAGCGTGGTGACCCTTATCGACTCACTCCACCTCGACTCGGAGAGCATCAACACCTGGAAGAACGGTGTCGAGAGAGCCCTCAAGCAGTATATCATCGATGGCACAAAGTGTAAGGGTACCTGCCCAACTTGCGGACAGGAGGAGATGGCTTACCAAAATGGCTGCCTCACTTGTATGAGTTGTGGGTATTCTAAGTGTGGTTGATTTAGGTAGCTTGGGGTCCTGGGGACTGCCCCGCCGCCGCCCGCGCAGGGCAGTAAGAAACGTCCCCAAGAACCGCAACCCTACTCCGCCAAACGAGCCTTAATAGCCGCAGTCTGAGCCTCAAACCCAGGCTTCTCGAGCAAGGCGAACATATTAGCCTTATAAGCCTCGACACCAGGTTGGTCGAAAGGATTCACACCGAGGAGGTATCCGCTGATGCCGCAAGCGCGTTCGAATAGATATATAAGCTGTCCGATATAATACTCATTGATCTCAGGGATCACCATGCGCACGTTAGGCACGCCACCATCCACGTGAGCCAGGGTCACACCAAGCTCGGCCATGTGGTTCACCTCCGTAAGGCTCTTGCCAGCAAGGAAGTTCAGACCATCGAGGTTATCACTATCCTCGGCGATGATCATCGACTGCTTAGGCTTCTCCACTGAGATAACTGTCTCAAATAGAGTGCGCTCACCCTCCTGAATATATTGACCCATCGAGTGAAGATCGGCAGTGAGGGTCACGCTAGCTGGGAACAATCCCTTAGTCTCCTTACCCTCGCTCTCGCCATAAAGCTGCTTCCACCACTCCGCGAAGTAGAGGAGTTTTGGCTCGTACGATGCCAAGATCTCAATCTTCTTACCCTCGTTGTAGAGTGCCGAGCGTGTTGCCGCATATATCGCCGCAGGGTTCTCATCGAATGGAACAGAGCTACCAGTAGCCTTCTCCATATCCTGAGCACCACGCACTAGCTCCGCGATATTGATTCCGCCCGCTGCCAATGGAATAAGTCCCACGGGTGTAAGCACCGAGAAGCGTCCTCCCACGTCGTCTGGAATAACGAATGTAGGGTAGCCCTCGTTAGTTGCCAAGGTCTTAAGAGCTCCGCGCGACTTGTCGGTCACAGCGATAATACGCTCCGCAGCACCCTCTTTTCCGTAGCGAGCCTCGATCTCGGCCTTGATAATACGGAACGCGATTGCTGGCTCGGTTGTAGTACCTGATTTAGAAACTACGACTGCTCCGATAGAGTACTCTTTGAGTGCTGCCAAAAGCTCGCACGTGTAATCCTCCGAGATATTCTGACCTGCGAAAAGTACGATTGGCTCAGTGCGTGTTTTGTGAAGCAGAGTAAATGAGTCGCTCATCGCCTCGAGCACCGCGCGAGCACCTAGGTACGACCCACCGATTCCGATACATACAATAACTTCAGCTACACCCTTTAGCTTCGCCGCTTGGGCCGTGATCTCTGAGATCTGCTCCTCGGTGATCGAAGTAGGCAGGTTCACCCAACCTAGGAAATCGTTTCCTGCACCTGTCTTGTCAGTTAGCAGGGTGTTAGCTGCTTCAGCCTGTTTCTTAATCTGGTCGCAGAGTGTTACACCACTCTTCGAAACATCTAGTTTAATCATGGTTTTATTCTTTAAATTAGTTCTTTAGTTAATTGTTTCATCGCTTTGCGAGCCTTAGCACCTTTGTAGAGGATGTCGTAGACCATTGATGCAATTGGCATCGGCATCTCATTTTTATTTGTGTTGACATGGCGGATGCAATCGGCTGCGAAGTACCCCTCGGATACCATCGTCATCTCGTTGAGTGCGCTCTTTATGGTGAAGCCCTTGCCCATCAACAACCCTAAGCGGCGGTTGCGGCTATAGCTCGAATAGCAGGTCACTAGCAGATCGCCAAGGTAGGCCGATTCACGTGTGTCACGCCTATCGGGGCACCCTGCGCGCAAGAAATTATTCATCTCGCGAGAGCAGTTTGCGATCAGCACCGCCACGAAATTATCGCCATAACCGAGGCCCAAGGCGATTCCAACAGCGATTGCGTAGATATTCTTTAGCACCGTCGCATACTCCACACCATAAAGGTCGGTAGAGTATTGCACCTGAATATATTTGCACTCGATCTTCGAGCCGATTGTGTGTGCTAGCTCAATATCGGGGCAGACCACCGTAAGGTACGAAAGTCGCTCCAGAGCCACCTCCTCGGCGTGCGAAGGACCCGTGATAATTCCCTGCTGCGAGAATGGTACATTATATTTTTTGCTGATAAACTCAATCACCGTGAGGTACTCATCGTCACCCGAGATAATGCCCTTGATCGCCGAGACAACCAACTTATTCTCGAGACTTGCCGTAAGTGGTTCCAAGGTTTTTTTAAGGTATGCCGAAGGAGTCGCCAGGATGATAATATCGTGATTCTCAACGATCTCGTTAATGTCGCTCGAGATCGCAAGTTGTGATACATCGAACTCAACATCGCGAAGATACTTCGGGTTTGACCCTTCAGAGATGATCCCTTCGACAACCTCCTCGTTGCGGATGTGCCAGCCAACCTTAGCTCCCTGCTCGCAGAGAACCTTCACGATTGCCGTAGCCCAACTGCCGTAGCCGACAACTGCGCACGATGAGTATTTGTTATTTTCTAAGCTCATAGATCCTCAGGATTAGCTACGCACCTGCGCAGCGCATTTACTCTCGATTTGACGTTGGATATTAGCCATGCTCTTCTCGATCATCTTGTCGGTGAGCGTCTGTGTGCGATCCTCCAAGATAAAGCTAAGTGCGTATGATTTCTTGCCCTCAGGGAGCTTATCTCCTTGATATACATCGAATAAGGCAACGCTCTTAAGGAGCTTCTTCTCAGCTTGGAAGGCAACAGTGCGAAGCTGCTCGAAGGTCACACCCTCGTCAACCAAGAGTGCCAAATCGCGCTTCACCTCAGGGAATTTCGAAAGTTCCGAAACGGTGATCTTGTGCTTGCGAGTGGTCTTGATAAGTGCATCGAAGTCGAACTCAGCGTAGAAAACATCACCCTTAACTCCCAACTGCTTGCAGAGTGCAGGTGCAACAACACCTAGCTCCACAAATGTCTTTGGTCCTTGGTTGAGTGCGATCGCCTCCGAGAAAATATCGTTCTCAGACGTTGCGCTCTTAAGCGAATATATGTCGATTCCAAAGCGGCTCAACACCTTCTCAACAGCTGTGCGAAGTGTGTAGAATGATGCCGCTACTGGCTTTTGATTCCATGAAGCTGGCTCTGCGGTGCCTGTTACGGCGATCGCTAGGCGGTAATTCTCAGAGTATGGCGCCAAGATCTTCTCCTCTGTGGCAGCCTCAGCGTTATAGTAGTAGCAATTTCCAAACTCGTAGATCTTCAAATCGCCATTTTTTCGATTTGCGTTGAGCTCAACTGCTTCTAAGGTGTTGAATAGCAATGTTTGACGCATCACGTTCAAGTCTGAGCTTAGCGGGTTGATGATCTTTACGCACTTCTCAACTGGATATGCCTTCAAAGAGTCATAATACGAAGATTTAGTAAGCGAGTTCGACATAATCTCAGTATATCCATTGGCTGAAAGTAGGTCAGCTGTCATGTTCATTAGCTTGCTCTTATCTGGACGTGGAGCGTATGAAATTGTCGATTTTACGTGTGTTGGAATCTCAACATTGTTGTATCCGTAGATACGCAAAATATCCTCGATGAGATCTGCTTCTCTTTGAACATCAACACGATATGGAGGAACAGCGACAGAGAGAACCTCACCCTCCTCTTTTTCGATCTTTACGTCCAAAGCCTCGATAATCGTGCGGATAGTTTCGCTAGGAATCTCCTTGCCAATTAGCTTGCGAGTGCGATCCATCGAGATCTCGAAACGGAAATCCTCGATTGGAGTAGGGTAGTTGTCGATCACCTCACCTACGATCTCGCCACCTGCTAACTCCTTGAACAGCAATGCAGCACGCTTAAGAGCATAGATCTGAATATTAGGGTCAATTCCACGCTCGAAGCGGAACGAAGCATCGGTGTTAAGACCAAAACGCTTAGCGCTCTTACGCACCCACACTGGATTGAAGTAAGCCGACTCCAAGAAGATATTGACAGTCGAGTCACTAACTCCCGACTCCAAACCTCCAAAGACACCTGCAATACACATCGGCTTAGTAGCCGAGCAGATCATCAAATCCGAAGAGGTCAACGTGCGCTCAGTTTGGTCAAGTGTAACAAATTTAGTCCCCTCGTCGCAAGTGCGAACCACGATCTTGCCACCGTCGATCTTATCAGCATCAAAGGCGTGAAGTGGTTGTCCAAGCTCGAAAAGTATGTAGTTGGTGATATCCACCAGGTTATTCTTTGGGGTTAATCCCGCTGCGCGAAGATCGTTTTGCATCCACTCTGGCGATGGTGCTACCGTGCAACCTTTGATTGTCACACCTGCGTAGCGTGGTGCAGCCTCCGAGTTGAGAACTTCAACCTCGATAGCACCCTCCTTAGAGTCAATCTTAAACTCCTCGACACTTGGATACGCAAGCTCATACTCCTTGCCACAGCTCTTAAGATAAGCTGCCAAGTCGCGAGCAACACCAATGTGCGAAGCTGCATCAACACGGTTAGGCGTAAGGCCGATCTCGATTAGGAAATCATCCTCAATCCCGAAAAACTCCTTAGCTGGAGTACCTACAACGGCATCCAACGGCAGCTCCATAATCCCCTCATGCGAGTGACCCAAACCGATCTCATCCTCGGCGCAAAGCATACCTACCGACTCCACTCCACGGATCTTAGAACGCTTAATCTTAAACTCACCCTCCGAGTCGATTGGATACAACACAGCACCTACAGTTGCACAAACAACCTTAAGTCCAGCGCGACAATTCGAAGCGCCACAAACAATTTGAAGTGGAGCATCCGCGCCAACGTCAACCGTAGTAACGTTCAAGTGATCAGAATCTGCGTGTGGCTCACAAGTTAGAACCTCGCCAATAACAACCCCTTGGAGGCCTCCTTTGATAGTCTCGATCTTCTCGAACGAGTCTACTTCCAAACCTATGTCGGTGAGTGTCGATGCGATCTGCTCAGCCGAGAGATCCGATTTAAGATAGCGTTTAAGCCAATTATATGAAATATTCATTGAATTATATTTTTTATCTTTTTTTGTTTCAATCTACAAAGTTAACAATTTATTGCGATTATCGTGTTCCAATGTAGAGAAAAATCATTCCGATTATAATTAAAATTAGGTCGATAGCCTTAGCCCGCAAATTTTTCTCACGCAAAAAGAGCGCTCCACAAGCGAACGAGACCACCACCGACGAGCGCCTAACCATCGAGACCACCGAGATCAGGGCATCATCATCCGCGAGGGCGTAAAAGTAGGCGAAATCGGCACACGAGAGTAAAATTGAGATGCAAGGAATTGCCCACGACCAATGAAACGGAGTAGTCTTGCCACGTCGAGGCAACCACAAAAGCGCCACCACAACGCTCATCATCAAAAGCTGGTAGACGTTATACCAACTCTGAACAAAGATAGGACTCAACGAGCGCATGATATACTTATCATACAATCCACTCACAGCCCCCATCACTGCAGCGGCAGCGATAAGCAAAATCCAGATATTGCGCCGAAAATCAATCCCCTCCTTTTTACCCGCAAGGCTTAGCAAAAAGAGCGAAACAAGTGAGAGAATAACACCCGACCACTGCCACGCGTTAAGCCTTTCGCCAAAAATCAGCATAGCACCCACAAGCACCATAACTGGTCGAGTGGCGTTAATAGGCCCCACGATTGTAAGCGGTAAATGTTTAAGTGCAAAATAGCCAAAGATCCACGAACTCAGTACAATAGCCGATTTTAAAACGATCAAGCGGTGCGCCTGCCAAGAAGCGTGTTCCATAGCAAACATACTCCCCTCAAAAAGATCGAGCCCTGTCTCTGAGCTCACAATAAAGGGAGCAAAGAGCAGGGTCGAAAAAAGTGTATTGAGGAGCAGCACTGGCAGCACCGCATTATCTTTGAGTGCGCTCTTCTTAGCTACATCGTAGAAGCCAAGTAGAGCGGCCGATAAGAATGCGAGAGCTAACCACATCCGCTACTCTATTTGGTCGCTATAGATAGCTCCTGGCAGATCGTGTAGGTTATATCTCGAAGCCATCGACATTCCGTAAGCACCAGCCGATTTCAATGTCAAAAGATCACCACGCTTGCTCACCTTAAGCGAGATATTCTCGGCAAAAACGTCGGTCGACTCACAAGCTGTACCAACCACGGTGTATTTCTTTGTCACTCCATCTTCAGCTGTTACATTCTCGATATTGTGGTACGAACCATACATCGCAGGACGAACTAGTTCTGTCATACTTCCATCGACGATAAGTAACCTGCGACCCGTAGCAGTAGTCTTATTATACAAGATCTTTGTGATCAACTCGCCACACTCAGCCACGATCGAACGACCGAACTCGAAGTGAACATCACGATCACCAACCTTTAGGTAGTTATTAACAATTGAGAACAATGAAGCGAAGTTAGGAATTGGCTCATTCTCAGGCACATCATAATTAACACCCAATCCACCACCAACATCAATAAAGTCAAACGAGAAGCCCAACTTAACCAAGTTCTCAACAATCACATTGACCTTATTACACATATTCTCGAAGACGTGCAACTCACGGATTTGAGATCCGATGTGCAGGTGAATACCGATAATATTCAAATTTTTCAACGCCTGGATCATCTCAGCATTCTCCATCACCTCCTCGTACGAGATTCCGAATTTACTATCCGCTTGACCCGTGTCGATACAGTGGTTTGTCTTAGGGTCGATATCTGGATTGATACGCAAAGCAACGTTGGTCACCTTGCCCTTACTGCGTGAAATCTCATCGACTACCGTAAGCTCCTCGATCGACTCGCAGTTGATCGCCAAGATCTCTTGGTCGATAGCGTACGAGATCTCCTTGTCACGCTTACCCACACCTGCATAAACAATACCCTTAGGGTCGAAGCCCATCTCGATCGCCTTAGCAAGCTCGTTTCCACTTGCGCAGTCGATACCCAAGCCATACTCTTTGATTGCCGCCAAAATACGGTCGTCGTAGTTAGCCTTGATAGCGTAGTGAACTTTATAACCGTATCTTTTTGACTCATATACCACACTCTCTAGGGTCTGGCGCAATAGCCCCATATCGTAGAGATAAAATGGGGTTTCGAATTGTTGCAGTTTGTCTGCGATGTGTCTACTGATCATAATCTGAATTTCAAAAATTTTGGCAAATATAATAATAAAATGGTATAATCCACATAACTAATTGACTAAATAAGAGGTGCAATCATTTTTTTTATGTAAATTTGTGACATATAACTAAATTAGTAAGATATGACTTTACGCTTTTTTAAGATAACCTTGGCCTTGATGATTATGAGTTTCGCTGCTCAAGCTCAGGTAGTTACACGTTCGGAATTCGCACCATATACCCAACGTAAGGATGCCGATGCACGCACGCACAACGATTTCGACACATATATCAAATTCGACCCAGGTGTCGGCCTATCCGACCAGGGCGAGATTATTATAGCTCAGACTGTTAACATGCCCCAAAAGTGGATCGACGAAGTGGTGCACTTCCATGTCGAGGCGATGGATTCAGCCTACACTCTATGGATCAATGAGGTGCAAGTTGTAACCTGCGAGGATACTCTAACACCAACCGATTACAATATCTCACCTTATATCAAGGTGGGCGAGAATACAATCTTTATCACCTATCACCCCTCCAATCTCGACTTCTTGGAGCAAGGTGTGGAGCGCCCGTTGCGTTCGCAATTTGTAGGTAGCTACTTCTATATCCAAAACAAGGTGCGCATCCTCGATTATCAACTCACGATGACCGAGCACACTGGAGGAGAGCATGGTCGCCTATTTATAGATGTGATCGTCGAGAACCGCTTCAACACCCCTGGCACAATTAGCGTGGGATACGATGTCTACGACCCTGCTGGGAAATTGCACGATTACAGCAACGCCCAAATCACCTTGGAGGGTAACACCACCGACACGATCACCTTCGCGCCATTCTTCTACGGAGCTAAGAATTATCGTTGGGATCCCGATGCTTCAATGGCTATGCGCAGAGTTGGCCAAGCATCTGCTCGCACCACCGATCAACCGCTCTACTCTTTGATGCTTTTCACGCGCCACAATAGCGTTCCGAACCACTTTATCCCCCTTAATGTTGGCTTCACGCTGCCCGAATATGCCGATGGAAAAATCACAGCATGGGACAAGGAGTTAAAGCTAAAAGCAGCAAGATACAACGCCACCAAGAGCAGTCGCGAAGCGGAAGTTGACCTGCGAAAATTCAAGACGCAAGGATATAACACTATCCAACCCGACTACCCGCAACCGCTGTGGTTCTACTCGCTATGCGACAAACTCGGATTGTACGTCATCGAGCAAGCGGCAATCAATGCACCAACGGCAGCCGAGGATCGCACCATCGGAGGCACCGCCTCGAACAACCCAGTGCTTACGGCAGAATACTTAGAGCGAGTGAAAAAGATGTATTACCGCACCCGCAACTTTAGCTGCATCGTGGCCTACTCACTCGGAGGCAACTCGGGCAACGGATACAATATGTATAAAGCCTACGAGTGGCTAAAAAGCGTCGAAACACGTCGTCCCGTGATCTACGAGGGTGCCCAGGGAGAGTGGAATAGTGACATTTTAACAATCGAGCGCTAAGGATGAATATTGAACTACTCGTAGTTGGCAAGACCGACTCCACGCTTATCGAGGAGATCGTTACGACCTATGCCAAGCGCATCAACCACTACTGTAAATTTTCGATCACCACGCTTGCCGATATCAAAAACACCAAGAACTTGTCGGTGAGTCAGCAACGCACGGCCGAGGGTGAGATGATCCTCAAGCAGCTGCAAGATAGCGACTTTGTGACCCTCCTGGATGAGCGCGGCACAGAGTATCGCTCGGTCGATTTCGCCTACTGGCTTCAAAAGCGAATGAATAGCGGAGTGCGCCGCCTGGTGATCATTATCGGAGGCCCTTACGGCTTCTCCGAAGCGGTCTACGCAAGAGCCAACTCCAAGGTCTCTCTTTCGAAGATGACCTTCTCGCACCAGATCGTCCGTGCAATATTTGCCGAGCAGATCTACCGCGCATTTACCATACTTAAGAACGAACCATACCACCATGAATAGTCGCCCTATACCACTCATCATTGTGCTTACACCCAATACTTTAAGTAGCATTGGGCTTCGCGATATGCTTAACCAAATCTTGCCTTTTGCTCTCGTGAAGGTCTTCGACACGGTGGAGCAACTCACCCAGATCGAGCCTGCCGACATCTTCCACCTCTTTGTCTCGTCGCAGATCTTGGTGGAGAATGTTGCGCTCTTCGAGCCTCTGCATAGTAAGTGTATTGCGCTGACTAATGGCTCGGCTAATGTAGCAGCTCTGCAGGAGTTTCCGCAGATAAATATTCAGCAGTCGGAGGAGCAGATCCTTGCTTCTATCAAGGCACTGCACTCGCACGCTCATGGTGGTCGACCTGCTAATTCGCATGGTGAAGATGGCGATAAACAAGCTGATTTGTTGTCACCCCGCGAGATCGAAGTGGCAAAATTACTAGTTGAAGGACTTATAAATAAAGAGATCGCCAGCGAGCTCAACATCGGACTTACCACGGTGATCACCCACCGCAAAAACATCTTCGAGAAGCTAGGAATCAAGTCAATCGCCGGACTTACGATCTATGCAATCATGAAACGTTACATCGAGATTTAAGGGGTGCTGGGGACTGTCCTGCGCGGACGGCGGCGGGGTGCTCCCCGCGGAGCTATAATATCTTGCGTCTTGGGGCGCTGATCTTTTCAGATCATCGAAATAAAAAATGTCTATTGTTACTCTTTTGAGCGAGCTCAACGATTAACAATAGATATTTTTTATTTTTTTGCTTCGCAAAACCACCTCAAGTCGTGTAGCAGCGTAACCTTGCTTGGTGCCCGGCCGGCATAAGGCCAGTAAGAAACCAAAAAAAGCGCAACCAAGAAGGCCACGCTTTTTTCATTCTGCAGTAAGTTAAACCTTACTCAGCCTCGATACACTCTGAAGGACAAACTCCAGCGCAAGCACCACAGTCGATGCAAGCTGAAGCGTCGATAGAGTAAACGTCACCAGCTGAGATAGCCTCTACTGGACATTCGTCGATGCATGAGCCACATGCAACGCAACCGTCAGGATTAATTTTGTAAGCCATTTTCTTGAATTTTTAAATGTTAAATGAATATATCGTAAAACAAATGTAAGAATTTATTTTATAATATCAAAACCTGTGTAAGGAATTAATGCCTCAGGGATCTTAATTCCCTCCTCTGTTTGGTAGTTCTCCAAAAGTGCTGCCACAATTCGAGGCAAGGCCAATGAAGAGCCATTTAGTGTGTGAGCCAATTGACTCTTCTTGTTAGAATCCTTGTAGCGTAGCTTAAGGCGGTTCGCTTGGAACGACTCGAAGTTCGACACAGACGACACCTCCAACCAACGCTCCTGAGCAGCCGAGTAGACCTCAAAGTCGTAAGTTAGAGCCGAAGTGAACGACATATCGCCAGCGCAAAGGCGCAAGATACGATAAGGAAGCCCCAAAGCCTTGACGATCGACTCCACGTGAGCGACCATACCATCGAGAGCCTCATAAGAGTTCTCAGGCAGAGCAAGTTGCACGATCTCCACCTTATCGAATTGGTGCAGGCGGTTTAATCCACGAACATCCTTACCATATGAACCTGCCTCACGACGGAAGCAAGGAGTGTATGCCGTGAGCTTCACAGGGAACTCCTTCTCATCGAGAATCACATCACGGAAGATGTTGGTTACAGGAACTTCGGCCGTAGGAACTAGATAGAGATTATCAGCAGTAGCGTGATACATTTGCCCCTCCTTATCTGGAAGTTGACCTGTGCCAAATCCCGAAGCCTCGTTTACCATCACTGGAGGCTCAATCTCTTGATATCCAGCTGCGGTGTTGCGATCAAGGAAGAAGTTGATAAGTGCACGTTGCAGACGAGCTCCCTTACCTTTATATACTGGGAATCCCGCTCCAGTGAGCTTAACACCCAAATCGAAGTCGATAATGTCGTACTTGCGAGCAAGCTCCCAGTGAGGAAGTGCATTTGTAGGAAGCTCCACATGATCCTCGGCAAGTTTCACAACCACGTTATCCTCTGCCGAGCGACCCTCAGGGACGATATCCGCGGGGAAGTTAGGCAACAATACCACTGCTGCTTGCAACTCGTCGGCAACCTCTTTAGCCTCTTGGCTCAACTCCGCTGAGCGTGCCTTTGATTGAGCTACTGCAGCCTTTGCAGCCTCAGCCTCCTCTTTTTTACCTTGCCCCATCAACATACCGATCGACTTAGCAGCCTTGTTCTGCTCAGCTAGGTTGTTGTCAAGCACTTGTTGGATTGCTTTGCGACGATCGTCTAAAGCCTCTATTTTATCAATGATAGGTGCAGCATCTACACCCTTTTTTGCTAGGCGCTCAATGGCTGCTGCGCGGTCATCTCTAAGTTGTTTTAGTGTTAACATCTCTGTTATATCTTTTGAAGATTATCTATTTAATGAGGCAAAGGTATAAAAAAAATGGTAAATGCGTACCTTTGAATCAACTTAAGTTTCTACCTTTGCAAAAAAATTGGTAATAATGAGAAAAATTGAGCTACTAGCCCCTGCAAAAAACCGAGAATCAGCCATCGCGGCAATCGACTACGGAGCCGATGCAGTATATATCGGAGGTGCGAGCTTCGGAGCACGACACGCAGCATCCAACTCTGTTGAGGATATCGCTTCGGTGGTCGACTACGCTCATGCTTATGGAGTTAGGGTTCACTGCACGCTCAACACACTGCTCTTCGAAGATGAGCTAACAAAGGCCGAACAGACCGCAAAAGAGATCGTCTCGACGGGGGTCGATGCCCTGATAGTTCAAGATATGGCTTTCGCAAGAATGGGGCTTGGGGTCGATCTCCACGCCTCTACACAGATGTGTAATATGACCGTGGAGGGGGTTCGCTTCTTGGAAGAAAGTGGCTTCTCGCGTGTGGTGTTGGAGCGTGCTTTGTCGCTACAACAGATCTCTGAAATTTCCGAGGCTACTTCGGTGGAGCTGGAGGCCTTTGTGCATGGCGCAATCTGCGTGGGGCATAGTGGTCGGTGTTACCTCTCTCGCTCACTTTCCACAAGAAGCGGAAATCGTGGCGAGTGTAGTCAGCCGTGTCGCTTGAGCTATGACCTAAAGGATGAGGCGGGTCGCAAGCTGCTCGAAAACAGACACTTGCTCTCGGTTCGCGATCTAAACCTATCGGCTCATATCGGCTCGATGCTCGATGCAGGAGTCTGCTCGTTCAAGGTCGAGGGTCGATTGAAAGATATCGGTTACACCAAAAATATCATTGCTCACTACCGCGCAGCCATCGACGAGCAGCTATCACATCGTCCAGAATTGATCCGCTCCTCGGTTGGTGAATCCATCCCAGATTTTACCCCTAATCCCTCGAAGAGCTTCACGCGAGGCGAATCGGAGTATCTTTTCTTGGGTCAAGCACGCGCATTGGCCTCGTTCGACACTCCGAAATCGGTTGGCGAGTCGCTGGGCGTCGTTACCGACTCTCGCAGAGGAAAGTTCCGCGTGAAAGGTGCAGCGCAGCTCACCCCAGGCGATGGCATCTGCTTTGTCACCCCCGAGGGATTGAAGGGCACGAATATAAATAGCGTAGATGAAGGGTGGTTTACACCCAACCGCAGCGAGGGGTTAGAGCGTGGTGTGGAGTTATTCCGCAACTTCGACAAGTTGTTTAACGACTCGCTGGAGCGTAGCCGCACACGTCGCACGATCGCTGCCTCGGCACTTGTCACATTCTCGCCTACCTACGTTGAATTGCAATACACCGATTCCGAGGGCAACACCGCCTCGGCTAATCGTGAGGGGATCTTCGATGAGCCTCGCAACACAGAGAAGATGGAGGAGGTTGCACGCGCTCAAGCTGCAAAGAGTGGCGATACCATCTTCGCAGTAACGAATGTCTCGCTGCAAGGCGCAACCCGCTTTGTCGCTTCATCCCTGCTCTCGGAACTACGTCGTGAAGCGCTCGACTCCTTGCTCTCACTTCGAAAATCTCGATATGCCAAGCCAGCTCCATTTACCGAGAATTTTGAAGCGCGCCATCCCGAAAAGCACCTCTCGGCCGAGCATAACGTCGTAAACTCCCTCTCACGCCAATTCTACCTCGATCATGGCGTAGAGACAATCGCTGAGGGTCACGACCTTACAGCGCAATTCGATGAGCAGCGGGTACTCCAAAGCTCCTACTGCATCCGCCGCGAGATTGGCGAGTGCCTCAAGGAGCGATCACAGCTGCGTGACCCACTCTACATCGAGCGTGGCGAGAATCGCTACCGATTAGAGTTCGACTGCAAGAAGTGCCGCATGAATTTAATTTGCATAGAAAAATAACGAATATATTATGAATTATAAAAATCTCACCCCCACATTTCCCGATTACGAGCTCCTCGACTCAGGCGAGTTCGAGAAGCTAGAGCGATTTGGTAAGATCACGACCCGACGTCCCGAGCCGCAAGCCATTTGGCGCAAGAGCCTCACAGAGAAGGAGTGGCAAGCCGCTGCCGAAGCCTCATTTATGCGCGATGGTCGCAGTGAGGAACGAGGAGATTGGCGCATGAGTCGCTCTGTGCCTTCGCGCTGGAGCATCCGCTACGATTATAAAGATATGCACCTCAAGATGCGCCTCGCGTTCACCTCGTTTAAGCACGTGGGTATTTTCCCCGAGCAGGCCTCAAATTGGAACTTTATCTACGATACCTGCCAGGAGATTCACAAGGCAACCAACGCTCGACCCAAGGTGCTCAACCTCTTTGCCTATACTGGAGGTGCCTCGCTCGCAGCTTGTGCCGCGGGAGCCGAGACCACCCACGTAGATTCTGTGAAGCAGGTGGTGAGCTGGTCGCGTGAGAATATGGAGAGCAGCGGCCTCGAGGGGATCCGCTGGATCGTTGAGGATGCTCTCAAATTCGTGCAGCGTGAGGTGCGACGTGGGAATAAGTATAGCGGCATCATCCTCGACCCGCCCGCCTATGGCCGTGGTGCTAATGGTGAGAAGTGGGTGCTCGAAGAGAATATCTGCGAGATGCTCGAGTGCTGCGCGGCACTACTCGAGGAGCGTAATAGCTTTGTGATCTTGAACCTCTACTCTATGGGGCTCTCGACAACACTTGCTCGCACGGCGATCCACCAGGCATTCGGTGCGGCACGTGCTGAGGGATGCGGTGAGCTGATCTTCACTGATCGCAGCGGCAAGGAGCTGCCTTTGGGGACTTATTATCGGTTCTTGAGGTAGCTTTCGTTGGTTGAGGACTGCCCTGCGCGGGCGGCGGCGGGGTGCTCCCCGCGGAGCTAGTTTTTCTTGCGGTTTGGGGCGCTGATCTTTTAGATCATCGAATAAAAAATGTTTACTATTAGTCTTACGAGCGAGCTCGACGTCTAATAGTAAACATTTTTTATTTTTTTTGCTTCGCAAAAACCTTCCCAAACCGAGTAGCAGCTTTTTAAGGAAAGCTCGGCTTTCCGTATCCAAGCTTGCTTGGTGCCCGCCGGCATTAGGCAGTCCCCTAGCTTCGCCCTCCCTCCCAAAAAAGCACTTTTGGAACAAAAGTGCGCAGAGGGCGAGCAGATCGAAGATCTGCAATACAAACCCAATGTTCACCTAATACCGTCATCCCAGACTCGATCTGGGATCTACAACTCCTGCTGGCTTATTTTGTTAGATCCACTCGCTTTTGTAGATCCCAGATCAAGTCTGGGATGACGTGAAGAAGTATCGGATCAGGGAATATTAAGCAGCGTGAACTCCTACCTACTACAAAAAAAAGGTGACCCCGAAGGATCACCCGAAATATATCGTAATATAAAAATTACAATTGTGGACCAGCTGCAACTAGAGCCTTACCAGTGTCGTTACCAGTGAACTTAGAGAAGTTCTTGATGAAACGACCTGCAAGATCTTGAGCTTTAACGTCCCACTCAGAAACTGCTGCGTAAGTGTCGCGTGGATCAAGGATCTCAGTTGCTACACCTGGAAGCTCAGTTGGGATAGTGAAGTCAAACAATGGAAGTTGCTTAGTTGGAGCCTTGTCGATAGAACCGTCAAGGATCGCGTCGATGATACCACGAGTATCTTTGATAGAGATACGCTTACCAGAACCGTTCCAACCTGTGTTAACTAGGTATGCAGTAGCGCCTGAAGCCTTCATCTTCTTCACTAGCTCCTCACCGTACTTAGTTGGGTGAAGTGAAAGGAATGCAGCACCGAAACATGCAGAGAAAGTTGGAGTAGGCTCAGTGATACCACGCTCTGTACCAGCCAACTTAGCAGTAAATCCTGAAAGGAAGTAGTACTGAGTTTGCTCTGGAGTAAGGATCGAAACTGGAGGAAGTACACCAAATGCGTCAGCAGAAAGGAAGATAACTTTCTTTGCAGCTGGAGCCTTAGATACTGGCTTCACGATGTTGTCGATGTGGTAGATTGGGTAAGAAACACGAGTGTTCTCAGTTACAGAACCATCATTGAAGTCGATCTTACCATCCTCAGCAACTGTAACGTTCTCAAGTAGAGCGTCACGCTTGATAGCTCTCCAGATGTCTGGCTCGTTCTCTGGGCAAAGGTGAATAGTTTTTGCGTAGCAACCACCCTCGTAGTTGAATACACCCTCGTCGTCCCAACCGTGCTCATCGTCACCGATAAGTTGGCGCTTTGGATCTGTTGAAAGGGTAGTCTTACCTGTACCTGAAAGACCGAAGAAAATAGCAGTCTCACCAGCCTCGTTAGTGTTAGCTGAACAGTGCATAGAAGCCATACCTTGAAGTGGAAGTAGGTAGTTCATGTAAGAGAACATACCCTTCTTCATCTCACCACCATACCAAGTGTTAAGGATAACTTGCATCTTCTCAGTAAGGTTAAATACTGTTGCAGTCTCAGAGTTGATACCAAGCTCTTTGAAGTTCTCAACTTTAGCCTTAGAAGCGTTAAGAACAACGAAATCTGGCTCGCCGTAAGCAGCTAGCTCCTCAGCAGTTGGACGGATAAACATATTTGTTACGAAGTGAGCCTGCCATGCAACCTCAACGATGAAACGGATCTTGATGCGAGAGTTCTCGTTAGCACCACAGAAAGTATCAACAACGAAAAGACGCTTGTTAGAAAGCTCGTCAGTTGCCAACTTCTTCATTACGTTCCAAGACTCAGTTGAAACTGGCTTGTTATCGTTCTTGTACTCCTCTGAAGTCCACCAGATTGTATCCTTAGTAGTCTCGTCCATTACGAAGAACTTATCCTTAGGAGAACGACCTGTGTAAACACCTGTCATTACGTTTACTGCACCCATCTCAGTTACTTGACCCTTCTCAAAGCCCTCTAGCTCTGGTTTAGTCTCCTCAGCGAAAAGCTGATCGTAAGATGGATTGTGTACGATCTCGGTAACACCTACGATACCATACTTGCTCAAATCAATTGTAGCCATAATTTTTTTAATCTATTATTAGTAATTGTTTTAATTTGTCTTTTATTCACTCTACCTTCTTATTCCCCCTTTTCCTATCCCTTTCGCGGCTTTAATTTTTTGCGAATTCGCGGCTTTAACCTACTTCAAAGGGCACTTTGGCAGAGGATATAACCGTCATCAAGAAGTGTATATTACAGTAAAGTTCTGTTTGACGGTACAAAGATAAGTAAAAATTTATAATGTGAAGAAAATAACAGTACTTTTTTCCATTATTTTTTCATTAATTTTTTACTGCATTAATTACGCCAAGATTATCACGTTATTCTCTTGGTCTGAAATTAATTGTAAAAAGTATTTTTTATCTTTAAATCGCCTAGTTTTAATGTTACTTGCAAGCGATAGCGTCGATCTCGACAAGAACCCCCAACGGAAGTTTTGCCACTTGGTAACATACTCTAGCTGGCAAAACCTCGGTAAAGAACGAAGCGTAAACGCCATTCATCGCCGCGAAGTCATCCATCGAGGCCAAAAGAACAGTGGTCTTCACAACATCCTTAAGCGAGTAGCCCGCTTCAGAGAGGATATGATTAACATTGGTGAGCGATTGACGAGCCTGAGCCTCAATGCCTTCGGGTACTAAGCCTGAAGCGCCATCGACTGGAAGTTGCCCCGAAACATAGAGAGTTCCGTTAGCCTCAATAGCTTGCGAATATGGACCTACTGCCTTTGGAGCAAGTGGCGAAGCGATTACTTTTTTCATAAAATCTTTTATTTTGTGTTTGCTCCTACAAAGGTACAAATTTAATGGTAGAATATCAAAAAAAACAGGAGGGAATCTCGCGATTGCCTCCTGCCTTCTGAGGAGACAGACTCCTCATACTACTAACCCAAACTTAAATAAATGAAGAAACTTAGCTGTGAGTGTTACTCGCCAGCTGATTGGATAACTGCAAAATCAATGCCATTATTGTTTCTCAGATCTGTTTTAGACTTTAAATCCTATTTAAGTAGTGTAAAACAATTATTGCCATATTTTTAAAAGCACTCTTGGAGCGATATTTTTCACTATCAAATCTCAATATAGAATAACTATATTTTCGATTCAATAGCAAAAAAATCTCTTCTCCAATAGTACTCTTAAAAACACACCAATAATTATTTTACCCTACTTATTTGTTGCTGTTGGGTATTTTTTGACTTAAGTTTCAAAATATTTTTATATCTTTGTCTTTAGAAACTATGCGGGCAGATCCGTATGGTTTAAAATATTTTTTGCGTTCGCGTAAGATCTTGAGACCGAAAACTGGTAATTTTCAAATGACAAGAGACTTAGGTGCAACGCTCGTGCTATACTGTGGTACGAGCTTGCTAGTCTATTGTTGTGGGTGTACCAGTACCTCGGTTTCGGATTAGTTAAGTCCGTGCCACTCTTTTTTTGTCATGGATTTAATGATCGGCCAACGTCAAAACCTTAATGATAAGAGAGAGGGTGGATGCATCACTTGGTTAGCACCATTTAAAATCGACCAGTTTACAACTCATAACGCGAAATCTTTCCGAGCCGTTGAATCCCTTTCTCGCTTTAGGTTTTTTGCAATTCTTCGAATTGCTCGCCCTCTGCTCTCTTACGTTGGGGACTGCCCTTGTGCCGGGCGGGCACCAGACCAGTCTGGACTGAAAAACTTTGTTTTTCACCATCTGTTTTTGAAATCTGATATTTTTTAGCTATTTTTGTAAAATTACGAGTTTTAGACAGATAAAGATAAGCCGATGAATATTTCAGAAAATAATATAGACCTACTGCGCTCACTGCTCGAAAGAGACAAGAAGCAGAATATAGTTATCGTCTCACACACCAACCCTGATGGCGATGCCATAGGCTCATCACTGGCGTGGGCGCGAGTATTGCGCAGCGTGGGTGACTACAACGTGACCTGCGTGGTGCCCAACAAATACCCCTACTTCCTAGGGTGGATGGATGGCATCGAGGAGCTGATCAACTATAAGGAGCATACCGAGCAGGTGACCGAGGCGGTAGAAAAGGCCGATATCATCTTCTGCCTCGATTTCAACGCACTATCGCGATTAGAGGGGCTAAGTGACGTGATCGCAGCCAACACCTCTGCTGAGCGAGTACTCATTGACCACCACTTAGAGCCCGACACCAACTATAATATAATGTTCTCGCACCCCGATGCCTCGAGCACCTGCTTTGTGGTCTACTCGATCGTCGAGAAGATGTGGGGCGTGGATGTGATCGACAAATTTATTGGCGAGCTGTTGTACGTAGGTATGATGACCGATACGGGTAACTTTTCGTTCTCGTTCCTTACCCCTGCTCTCTATCGCTCACTAGCGGTATTGGTCGAAAAGGGAATTGATATCCAGAGCATTAACTCTAATGTCTACAACTCGTTTAGCGAGGATCGTGCACGGTTGTTTGGCTACACAATAGATCGCAAGATGTCGATAATCAAGGATGGCACGGTAGCCTACATGGCACTCACCGAGCGTGAAATGCGTCGCTATAATTTCCAACAAGGAGACAGCGAGGGTTTTGTAAACTACCCTCTCTCGATCCAGAAAATGAAGGTCTCGGTGATCTTTATCGAGCACCGCAAATTTATCCGCATCTCATTCCGTTCACGCAGACATATTGACGTCAACCTCTTCGCAAGGAAGTATTTCGATGGCGGAGGCCACAAGAATGCCGCAGGCGGAAAGTCATACCGCACAATGGAGCAGACTATTGCCCACTTCCTAACCTCGATTGATGAGTTCGCTCGCGAGGGTGGGTTGGATGATTAGGTTTTCGTGTAGGTGTTGTTTCGATGTGACGGTATTAGGTGAACGTTGGATTTGTATTGCAGATCTGCGATCTGCTCGCCCTCTGCGCACTTTTTCTTCAAAAAAGTGCTTTTTTAGGAGGGAGGGCGAAGTAAAGGGGACTGCGCCTAATGCCGGCGCGGGCACCAAGCAAGCTTGGATACGGAAAGCGAAGCTTTCCTTACAGAAGCTGCCACACGACTTGGGAAAGTTTTTGCGAAGCAAAAAAAATAAAAAATGTGTGTTATTAATCGTTGAGCTCGCTCAAAAGAGTAATAACACACATTTTTTATTTCGATGATCCAAAGGATCAGCGCCCCAAGACGCAATAAAAGATCAGCTCCGCGGGGAGCACCCCGCCGCCGTCCGCGCAGGACAGTCCCCAAGCACCCCAAGCACCTCAACGTCCCTAAGCACCTAAGCAAGCCGAGACAAATAAAGATTCTCCTTCCCCCGCATAGCCAAAGCATCCTCAGGCGACTTATCCCCCTGTCCGCAAAGGTGCATCACGCCATGCACAAGTATACGGTGCATCTCCTCGAGCGGTGTAGCGCCATATTGGGCAGCGTTATCGGCCACGGTCTCGATGTCGATAAAGAGATCTCCCGAGATATACCCCTCCTCGAGGTCGCTATAATCGAAGGTGATGATATCGGTGTAGTAGTCATGCTGGAGAAACTCGCGGTTTATCTCGAGCAGACGTGCTGCGGAGCAGAAGATGATATTCACCTCACCCAAGGCGTACCCCTCGGATGCGGCAGACTCCTTGAGCCATCTATTTATGCGGCGGCGATCACCAAAGGTGTAGCGGCAGCTATCGTGATTATATCGTATCATATATGTGTTCTATCTCTTAAAGCAATCCGAAGCCTTCATCTTCTGGTTAGGCGAAGGCGGATAAATTCCAAAAATTATCTTGTGCTCAGTGTTCATGGTGGTGACATCTATTGCGGCACCGACCTTGCCAATAGTCTGGTTCTTCTTCACCCCATCACCCTTCACAACGTAGGAGTTCTTGAGTCCCGCATATGAGGCAATATACTCACCATGAGCGATGTAGATGTCGTAACGTCCCGTGATGCGGTTCTGCTTCACGTCGACCACCTTACCCTCGTAGATCGAGATGACGTTGGAGGTTGACGATCCGACCACCTCGGCCATATTATCCATATATCGCTTCACGCGACCCCCCTCGACAGGCAGATTCAAATTCGAGGTGCGGGTGCTAAACGATGCTCCTTGAGTATTTCCCTTCGAGAGCTTGCGCAACTCGTCAATGGCAGCATCTAGCTTCTGCTCTTGCAAAGCCTTGGTTTGCAGTGCCGTGCGCTCCTTGGACGACATGGAGCTGATCGAGGTGCGTGCCGAGTTAATATCCTTTTGGATGTTGGTGCGTTGCAGGGTTATGCCTTGTGCCACCGAGTCGAGAGATGCCTTGCGATCGAGCAGCAGCAGGCGTGTGGAGTCTAATCCCTGCGCCAGCGAGTCGATGGATGCCATCCGCTGCTCACGGAGTTGCGCTAGGCGGCGGACATTGACTATTCTGCGTGCGACATCCTTGAAGTTCTCCGAGGCGAAGATGTAACTCACGAAGTTATTCTGGCGGTAGTTGCGATAGGCATCGCGCACCATCTCGCTATACTCCTCACGCTGCTCCTCCAACTGCTCATTTAGCGAGAGTAGCTGCAGCGACACAGAGTCGATATCCCTATTGAGAAGGTCAATCTGCGTCTGCTGCTCCTCTAAGAGTCGATTACGCTGCTCCACCTGGCGCGCCAGCGACTGCACGCGGCTCTGTGCTGCCGAGCGATCTTTCTTGATCGAGGCGATGCTCTTCTCGGCATCGTTGATTAGCTTCTCGATCGCGGCGATAACTCGCTTCTGGGCATCGACACTCTTCTGCTGCGCCATGGTGGGGGTTGCGGCAGTGATGATTATAAGTGCGAGTAGGGTAGCGAGTCGTCGTAGCATACTATTTCAATTTAGCTTTTCGATCCTCAATTATTGTAGCATCGTAACCTAAGCTCAAGGCCTTGTCGTAGTATACCTCGGCCATAAATGTCTCACCCAACACCGCTAGGATCTCGGCATAGTGAAACTGAATCTCGGCACTCTGCGTGGTGTCGAGCGCAATTACTTGGCGCATCACCTTCTTGGCCTCCTCGAAGCGCCCGAGCTCGAATAGCACCCAAGCGTAGGTATCCATGTAAGTAGGGTTATTCTCCTCGATGGCAATAGCTCTGCCAGCCATGTCGAGAGCGGTGGACAAGTCGCGCTGCTCAAGACTTAAGAAGTAGGCGTAGTTGTTTAGCACCATAGCGTTACGTGCGTAGAGCTTGAGCGATGTGTCGTAAGCCTTGTAGGCCTTTTTCATCTGCTTCTTTGCCTTCGAGCTGCCTGGATTTTCCAGGAGACTGATCTGGTGATAGTTATCACCGATATATCCCCACACGGCACCCTTGAGCGAGTCGGAGGGGATCATATTTAGAGTCTGCTGATAACTCTCGATAGCCTTGTCGAATCGCTGCGTGTAGCTGTAAAGATTAGCTTGCGAGAGGCGCACCTCGTGACGGTCAGGGAAAAGCTGGATGGCTCTGCGGGCGTAAAGCTCCACTGAGTCAACACGCTGCTTGTAGCTCTCGATGTCGATAATGGTGGTGTAGTAGTCAAACTCCGCGGGACGATCCTCGGCACGCTCCTTATATACCTCTAGCGCCTCATCGAGTTTTCCCGCTGCTATCAAGTGCTGCGTGTAGAGCTCCACAACCTGCTTGTTTGTTGGGTATAGCTCGTAGAGTTGATCGGCTAATTCGCTGATCGAAAGGAGGTTCTTGGCGTAGAAGGCTCTGTCGGCGGTTACGCGATTAAACGTTGCGATTTTATTCTCCAGGCTCTCTGCTCTGTCGGCAAAGATCCGCTTCATCGCTGCAAAGTACGAGACAAAATTTCCACGTTCGGCATGGAATCGAGCCAAGGAGCTCAGCACCATGCTCGACGATGGGTCGATACGCAGCGCCTCGTCGTACTCCACCTTGGCCAAGGAATCTTGCTGCGTGGTGACGTACAACTCGGCCAAGGCCAAGCGGCTCTCCAGATCGGCAGGGTTCATCTCGACAAGGCTCGCAGCCTCATCCACCGCTCGATCTATCTGATTTGTAGCGATCAGCAGCTCCTGCTTCATCGAGCTAAGATATGGATTCTTGCCCACTCTAACCTCCGCCGAGTCGAGAACCGCGATCGCCTCTAAGGGTTCTGAGAGTTGGCGATTGACGATCGAGAGCATCAAATAAGCGTTGAGATTTTGCGGTTCTAATTCGATTGCCGCCCTATACAACTCCTTGGCTTTGGGGTAGTTGCCCGCAACGGCCAAGACTTGGGCGTAGGTTTGACCATACCATTTGTTCATCGAGTCGAGCTCGTAGGCCTTAGCGGCATACTTAATCACGGAATCCACCGAGCCTTGTTGAGTCATAAGCGACTGCGCAAGGTAGTAATAGGCTGGGCCATAGGTAGAATCCTCGGCGATCGCTTGTCGCAGGAGCGAGTCTCCACCCACCCAATCTTGGTAGATCTGGATTCTCTTTTGCCCATCGGTGGTGAGCGTCACCGCAGGTCGGATAGGCAGCGAATCGGGCTGCTCTACAACGCTAGATGCCCCCTTAGTGGGCAAAAAACCCGCTAAGAAGAGCATCGTAAGTGATATTATTATAAATAGTTGTTTCATCTTAAAAACCATTATTGTCGGGCTCTCAGTCACCCAAATGGATGGTTAAAGAGCTTTGTCGAACTGCTTTAGGAAGCGAACATCGTTCTCGAAGTAGAGACGCAAATCGCGCACTCCGTAGAGCAACATTGCGATACGTTCAACTCCCATACCAAAGGCGAATCCGCTATACTTTGTAGAGTCAATTCCATTCGACTCCAAGACATTTGGATCAACCATTCCGCAACCCATAATCTCCAACCAGCCGCTGCCCTTGCAGACATTACAACCCTTACCGCCACACAATACGCACGACACATCGACCTCTGCCGAAGGCTCAGTGAATGGGAAGTACGATGGGCGCATGCGGATCGTAGCACTCTCGCCAAAGATCTCCTTAGCGAAGTAGAGGATCGACTGCTTCATATCGGCAAACGAAACACCCTCGTCGATATAGAGTCCCTCGATTTGGTGGAAAATGCAGTGCGCACGATACGAAATCGCCTCGTTGCGGAATACACGTCCTGGACAGATAACGCGAATAGGTGGTTTTTGTTGCTCCATCACTCTCACCTGGATCGACGAGGTGTGTGTGCGAAGCAAAATATCTGGGTTTTGTTGCACAAAGAATGTATCTTGCATATCGCGTGCAGGGTGCTCTGGCGGGAAGTTCAAAGCCGAGAAGACGTGCCAGTCATCCTCGATCTCGGGACCATCGGCAACCGTGTAACCTAGGCGCGAGAAGGTCTCGACAATGCGATTGCGCACAAGCGAGATTGGGTGGCGAGATCCGATCACCTCGGCACTACCTGGGCGAGTCATATCGTTGAGGGCTTGCGAGTCTACGTTCGATGAGTTCTCGACCGACTCCTTAGCTGCTGCGATCGCTGCATTAGCTGTGTTCTTGAGTGCATTGAGCTTCTGACCCAATTCGCGTTTTAGCTCGGGTGCTACACTCTTAAACTCATCCATCAAGGCGCTGATTTCTCCCTTTTTTCCAAGGAGTTTGATTCTCATTGCCTCCACCTCGGCTGCTGCCTTTGGTTTGAAATCTTCTAGCTCACGCAAAAGATTGTCTATTTTTTCAATCATGACTTGGTTATATTCAATTTTTTCACTACTTTTCACACGTAAAAACCGTGATTTCACGTTTTACAGCACAAAGTTATAAAAAAGTTGCGAATATGTTCAGAAAACTAAGATCTTTTCTCACTCTGTTTTTGCTCTTTACCTCCTTTTCTCTCTTCTCGCAGAGTGTCGGGGTGGTGATGAGTGGCGGTGGAGCTAAGGGATTATACCACATCGGAGTGCTCGAAGCACTCGAGGAGAATGGCATCCCGATCGACTACGTGGCTGGTACCTCGATGGGTTCGATCGTGGCGGGGCTCTATGCTTCGGGTTACTCTCCTGCCCAGATGCGCGAGATTGTCACCTCGGGTGAGATCGAAGAGTGGCTTACGGGGCGTATCGACAGCAGCTACGGTGCTTACTATCGTCAATATCGCTCAGTCCCCACCCTCTTTAGCCTTCGTCTCGACACCCGCAGCTTTGCCCCAATCGACGAGGAGGTATCGGGAACATTCAGCAGCGATGTCGACACTGAGATTACCGCAAAGAGCAAGAAAAAGAGCGGCAGCTCGACCTCTTCGTTCAAACCGTCGCTATACCTTCCTAAGAGTCTGATCTCTTCCACGCAGGTCGACTTGACCCTAAGTCGCTTATTTTCGGCCGCTTCCGAGAGTTCGGGAAACGATTTTAATAACTTGATGGTCCCCTTTTTGTGCGTAGCGAGTGATATGCGTAACCACCAAGCCGTTGTGCTCGACAAGGGAGATTTGGGTGAAGCGATCCGCGCCTCGATGGCAATTCCGATCGCCTTTAACCCCATCGAACGCGACTCGATGATCCTCTACGATGGTGGTATTTACGATAACTTTCCGTGGGTTCCGCTTGTGGAGAGTCACGCTCCCGAGATTCTGCTTGGTTCGATCTGCACCGAGGGTAACACCACACTCGATGATAATAGTAGTCTAGTGGATCAAGTCTTTGCGATCACCACCCAAAAGAGTAACTATACGCTGCCCGAAGGGAGTGTCACAATACAGCGCAATGTGCCTGTTGGAATGTTGGACTTCGCCGACGGCGGATGGGTTATCGACATGGGATACGAAGATACCATCGCGCAGATAGATGATATCAAGGCGAAGATCTCGAGGCGTTGCGATTCACTCTTTTACGATGAGCGCCGAGCGGAGTTCCTCGCGGGGGTAAAGCCTCTGATTTTTGATAGTTACCGAATTAATGGACTCACCGAGCAGCAAAATCTCTATGTCCACGACTTCCTGCGCACTTCGAAGAATCGCCGCGACATCCTCCAACGAAAAATGCCATTCGAGGAGTTAGAGGAGAACCTTTATAGAATCCTATCGAGTGGCGATTTCTCGACTCAATACCCTACGGTTAAGTATAATAAGCAGACACAACTCTATAACTTCGACATCGAACTTGCTACAAAGCCGCAATTAAAACTCTCGATAGGAGGGCTGTTGACCTCGACAGCATTCAACCAATTGTTCTTATCGCTTAACTACAAGCAAGTTAAGCGTGTAGCTCAATCCTACTATGCCGATCTCTACTTGGGAACGATGACAACAAGCGCCATGGTGGGAGGTCGTACCGACTTCTTTATCTCCACGCCAATCTTTATGGATTACTACTACACATACTCCAGTATCAATAGAACCTATAGCAACCTTGGAAACATCACCGAGATCAATAATTGCGAGAGTGTTCAAACTCGCGAGAATTACTTCTCCCTGGCTGGTGGCCTTCCACTCTCGCATCGTAGCCTTCTTTCGCTGCGCGCAAATGTTGGTTGGAACTACTACTTCTACGACACCCCCGATAGCTACTCCACCTCAAACCTCGACGAGAGCTTGTTCTACGACAGAACCCGACTATCGTTCACAGCTGCCAAGGCTGAGTATCAGCGTAATACGCTTAATCGCTTGAGCTATCCTTCGAGCGGATCGAAATTAGAGGTCTCGACAATTGGCGTGTTGGGAAAAGTCGCCAACTACAATAGCGACTATTCGCGAAGCTCGACTGAAGCTGCTGCCGACCAACGGTGGTTGGGTGGAAGGATCAAATATGACAAATATTTCACCCCAACGGGCGATTCATGGTTCTCGCTTGGAGTCAACCTAGATGCAGTCTACACCACCTTGGGGAGCTTTGGTAACCCGACCGCCTCGATGCTTATCTTGCCATCGTATCAGCCAGTTGCCCACTCGCAGATGATCTATATGCCTGACTTCTCGGCAGCTAAGTATGTCGGCGCGGGAATCGTCCCTATCTTTGACTTGGGTTCGAATATGCTTCTGCGCACGGGATTCTACGGAATGTATCGTCCAAACTACTCGGTTGTGGGTGTTAACCCTGGTGTGATCGGTAGTGATAATATCTACTATGTGTCGGAGCTCTCACTGGTCTACAACTCCTCGCTAGGTGCGTTGAGTCTTTCGGGAATCAAGTATGATGTTAGCTCGTGGAAGAATTGCTACATCACCTTTAGCTTCGGTGTTCCGATCTTCTCGCCAAAGGGTACTTTCTATTAATGGTTTAGAGAAGGGAGATCCTGCGCAAAGCCACTCGAACGTATAACCCCAAGTTCATTAGGGCGCTAAAGCAAAAGATAGCTACTCGACAGCGACTATCCACAACTCGATTATAGAGGCAAAGCAGCGGATTGCGAAGCGTAAGTGGCTGCAAAGCAAATATCTGCGCATCGTAACTCTTTGGATCTACGCCACGCTTGAAGATCCACTTCTTCAAATTGATCTTTCCAAGCAGCAGCGCACGTCGGTATCGCTTTGCAGAGTCTTGCGAGGTGAAAAAGCTATTTACTATCGCCTCGGCCGCCACATAATTATTTATATGACGCTCGCCAATGGTGTTCATATACGATGCCTCGTTGCCAATCCTATAATAATATAGGTATTCGTGGCGAGTGATAATTTTCTGGGCGAAAAAGAGTATCTGCGGCAGAAGCGAATAATCCTCACCGAAATCTACTCGCGGGGTAAATCTAAGTGAATTCTCCTCGAAGAGAGAGCGGCGAATAAGCATCCCCCTCACGTGGTTTTGCACCAAGTGGCTTTGGCCCAATATCGCCTTGATATGTGCCTGCTTACTCTTGAGCCAATTTGTGCTTTGTTGGTAGCGCTTATCATCGGCTGCCACACTCTCGCACCAGGCGTTGCAGATGTCCGCTTGGGTCTCGATCACGTCGAACGCCAACTTCTCGACAATCTCCACATCGACCCAATCGTCAGCATCGACAAAGAGAATATATTCGCCCGTAGCAGCATCGAGCGCTGCGTTGCGAGCTGCCGCTACTCCGCCATTTTTTTCGAGCTCGATAATCTTCACCTGCTTCTCGAGTCGCGGGAATTCGTGTGCTGTTTGACGCAATTTCTCCACCGTTCGATCCACCGAAGCATCATCCACGAAGATAAATTCGCAGTTGGGATAGCTTTGCGAAAAGAGCGAACGAGCGCACTTAACTATATATTGTTCAGCGCCATACATCGGAACGAGAACAGAAACTTTAATCATAATATCACTGAATTAGTAAATTGCAACCACGGATCTCGCTCTGAGCAACGCGACCTTCAACCGAGAAGTTACCATCGGCAAAAAGTGAGCCAATATCCTCGGTTTCGATAAAGGCGCATGAGTAACGTGAGGCCAGATCAATGATATTTATCGCGCCTCTGCCCGATGTGTGAAACGTAAATGGATCGTTCACTTCGCGAAGCACAACTCTCATCCACGAGGGCGAGGTGAAGACATTATCTCCTGCGGAGTAGGCTTGCGAGGTGAGTTCGGCCATGCCATATTCCGAGTGGATTTTCTCGACTCCGAAGCCTTCGCAAAGGATTTTATGAAACTCCGCCTTGTCGATCTCCTCGCGGTGACCTTTCATTCCGCCAGTCTCCATGATGATCGTATTTTCGAGCTTTGGAGCGTGTGCCTCGACCAAGTCCCATAGGGCGTAGCTTACCCCTAGCAGGATCTTTTTGTTTTGATCTACCGCCATATCGCGAAGCAGTTTCTCGTGGTCGTAGAGGTAAAATCCACCTCCTGCTGCCTTTTGGATCATCTTGTCGGCCATGTAGATCAATGACGAACCGTCACGTTCTAAGTAGGAGGGGAGTAGGGCGTATATGCTCCACTGCTCCACTGCTCCATAAAACTTTTCGAACCCTCGCATAAAGGCCTCCTCGTAGATCTTCAGCTCAGCCATCATGTGTCGCGAAGGGCGTGACCCTGTTGTGCTGCTCGAGGTGAAGATTTTTTCGGCTGGGGTCTCACCGCAATAGACGTCCGAGGATTTGAAGAGCTCGATGGGCATATAGCGGATCTCGTCGAGTGAGTTCACGATATTTATGTCGCAACCTATTAAGGATAAGTATTTTGCGTAAGGTGCACAGTGCAGTGCTTGGAACTTAAATAGCTCCAAGGCCTCACGCTCGAACTCCTCGTCCGATGATATCTTCCAAAATTCGTTATTCATTACCTAGAAGCCACATGCCCACCAGTAACCCCACCAGTGTGCTTAGCCCAGTCGCCCTTAGCGCGGAGAACCTGCTCGATGATGTCGCGCACGCAGCCACAACCACCCTTAAACTCCGAGACGTAGCGAGCAGCCTCAATCGCCTCAGCCGCAGCATCGGCTGGCGCCACAGGAATCCCCACAAAGCGCATACAATCCAAATCTGGAATGTCGTCACCCATGTAGACCGCATTTTGAGGGTTAACCCCTGTCTTTGCGCAGAAGTCGTTGATCGCCGCGATCTTATCCATGCAGTCGATGTAGATATGTTTGATTCCCAGTGCCGTGAGGCGAGTCATCAAGGTCTTGCCACGTCCACCCGAGATGATGCAGATGTTGTAACCCTCCTTAATTGCGTAAGCTAGCGCGTAGCCATCCTTAGCGTTGTACTTGCGGATGAAGTCGCCGTCAGAGAGTGGAATGATACCACCATCGGTTAGGACGCCATCGACATCCAAAATTATAGCCTCACATGCAGCTATATCTTCTTTGAAGTTTCCCATATGTATTTACTTATTGTTTGATAAATCTGTTTTAGTTCCTCGTTATTTGAAAGCATCGAGGTATGTTTTTCAATAGTAGCAAAATCTCCCCTTACAGCAGGTCCAGTTTGAACATCGCGTGGAGAGTGAGCCGATAGAGCCTTAGCGCAACACTCCTCAATCAAAGGTTTTAGGATCTCGAACGGCAAGTCCGATTCACCCACCAACTCCTCGCCAGCAATCATCATCGCATTGACAAAATTGCAGACAAAGACTGCCGAAAGGTGCAAGCGACGTCGGTGGTCGCTATCAAGCTCCACCACCGTGCTGCTCAGCATGTTAGCTAACTCCTTAAGCTCTGCCATAACAGAATCATCGGAGGCCTCCAAGAAAACAGGAATCACCGAGAAGTCGACCCTGCGAGAGCGGGTAAAGGTCTGCATCGGATAGAAAACCCCTCTTCTAAGTTCGTGAGATATCGCCTCAATCGAGGTGCTTCCCGCAGTGTGTGCCACCACAGCCCCTTTTGCGAAATCGAGCTTTGCGCTTAGCTCTCCGATGGCCGAGTCGCTAACGGCCAAAAGGTATATATCAGCTGCGGCAAGCGGCTCATCGAAAGTTGCGTATGGCGCTGCGGTAAGCTCCGAAAGCTCCTCTCCACGCTGTTTGCTACGCAAATATATCTGCACAAGCTCCACCGGTGGGCACTGCGCTATGGCTACCGCCACCGACTCTGCGAGGTTGCCACCTCCGACTATAACTACTCTTTTCATTTTAGAAATATTACTATTTTGCGCCCTGCGACGCTCGTAAATGCCATTCGGCAATCGCCACCCTCCTTGATGCGTAGCTGCTCGGTGATTTGGCGAGTCGAGTAAGGAAAATCACGCTTTAGGATCTCCACTCGTTTGCCTGAGAGCTCTTTTTTTAGTGTCTTGGGGGTGTAGTCGACAATGCGATCAATCTCGAAGCTTCGTGCCAAAGCCACATCAGGCTCACACTCCGCAAAGCCGAAACCATTGTTGCTCCAAAAATCAGCTACCTTGCCAAGGGCGTAGCTCACCATTCTCGATTTCTGAAGTGCTACATCGGGTAGTAACAGGTATTTATATTTCTGTACGTCAATACTTTCTGTCTTAAAACTTTGCGAAACATCCTCTCGCTTAGCCTCGACCGACCCTCGACCTACAGCCGTCGCCACAAGTTCATCCCTCTCGGCCGCAGAGACCAAAACCTCCTTACACTCATCCTGCAGTGAGACCACCTCGACCCTAGCGGGCGAAAATAACCGAAAGGCCTCATCCACATCAAAGAGCGGTGAATTTTTGAGCATCAACCTGCCACCCGAGATTCTATTAATCTGCGGCATCAAAGCCAAAATATTAGGCGAGCACTCCTCCAACCTTACCAACTTCTGCCCCGAAGCGCTCCGCCTATCTGGGTCAGCATAGATCCAATCGAACCTCTCTGCACACCCCTCCAAATACTCCTCGGCCGAAGAGCAGACAACCTCGATATTTGTCACCCCCATACGCCCAAAATTCTCGCGAGCAACTGCCGCCAAGACTTCGCTTCGCTCCAAAGTTACCACACGCTTAAAATTTTTCGAAAAATGGAGCGTGTCGACCCCCAACCCGCAAGTGAGATCCAAAATCGACTCTCCCGAGAGCTGCTTAACCCCAGCGACCCTCTCGCTCGAAGCCTGCTCGAAGCTCAGCGGGGGGATAATGCAGCGCGAGGCGTAGTATGAGGGGAGTTTGCTCTCTGCGCGTTGCAGGTATTTCACCTGCGTGGCAATGAGTGCGGCATACGGAATCCGCTTATCGAGGGCTACCTCACCAGGCTTGCGAGAAATGTTAGCCTCAATTGCCGTAAGTAGATCACGCTCACAGAGCTTATGTAATTCGTCGAGTGTCATATAGGATACAAATATACCTAAAAATATTGGTAATATGAAAAGTTTTCATACTTTTGCAGCGTATAATTAAACGAAAACTTATGTCATACAACTTACTAAAAGGTAAAAAAGGTCTTATTTTTGGAGCCCTAAATGAGCAATCTATCGCATGGAAAGTAGCTCAAAGAGCGGTCGAGGAGGGTGCAGAGATTGTACTTACTAACACCGCAGTTTCTATCCGCATGGGTACGATTAACGACCTAGCTAAGGAGTGCAACGCAATTGTTGTTCCTGCCGATGCAACAAGCATCGAGGATTTGGAGAATCTTATCGACAAGACAATGGAGCACTTCGGAGGCAAATTTGACTTTATCCTTCACTCAATTGGAATGTCACCTAACGTTCGCAAGGGTCGCACATATGACGATCTCGACTACGACTTCCTCTCGAAGACCCTCGATATCTCGGCAGTATCGTTCCACAAGGCGATCCAAGTGGCTCGCAAGAAGGACGCTATCAACGACTGGGGATCTATCGTCGCACTAAGCTACATCGCTGCTCAACGCACTCTATATGGTTATAACGACATGGCGGATGCTAAGGCTCTCTTGGAGTCTATCGCGCGTAGCTTCGGCTACATCTACGGTCGTGAGAAGCATGTGCGTATCAACACCATCTCGCAGTCGCCAACACCAACAACTGCTGGTAGTGGCGTGCTTGGCTTGGGTGATTTGATGGAGTTCTCGGAGAGCATGTCACCACTGGGTAACGCCTCAGCTGAGGATTGCGCCGATTACGTGATCACGCTATTCTCGGATCTTACTCGCAAGGTTACTATGCAGAACCTCTTCCACGATGGCGGTTTCTCGTCAATCGGTATGACGCGTCGCGCTATGAAGACCTACGAGAAGGGACTTCGCTTCGACGATGTGCACTCTAATCAGTATCCTTTTGGGGCTGAGGAGTAGGCTGCTTTCCTGGGGACTGTCCTGCGCGGACGGCGGCGGGGTGCTCCCCGCGGAGCTATACTTTTGCGTCTTGGGGCGCTGATCCTACTCGGATCATCGAAATAGAAAATGTTTGTTATTAGTCTTTTGAGCGAGCTCAACGCCTAATAACAAACATTTTCTATTTTTTTTGCTTCGCAAAAACCTCCCCAAGTCGAGTGGCAAAATAAATATATTCCCGTCATTCCAGACGCCTTGATCCGCCCCTTTCTCACGTCATCCCAGACTTGATCTGGGATGACGGGAGGAAGGAGCGGAGGAAGAAACTCCCAACTCCTAACTAAAAATACAATATTGAGTCCCATCCCTCCGTTTTTAAGCAAAAAAATAAATATTGTAAAAAAAAATTTCTACTTTTGTAGATTGATGAAATGTGTACAACAACATCGGAAGCGTAAAACAATAAAACTAGATAATGAAATCATTTAAATTATGGAACAACGTAGTCGGCTGGGCGGTATTTGCCATTGCGGCCACTACATATTTGCTGACCATGGAGCCCTCGTCGAGCTTGTGGGATTGCGGAGAGTTTATCGCAACCTCCTATAAGTTGGAGGTGGGTCACCCTCCAGGGGCGCCACTCTTTATGATCTTGGCTCGCATAGCGACGATCTTTGCCCCATCGCCCTACTATGTGCCCCATATGGTCAATGGTCTGAACTGCATAATGAGTGCCTTCACGATCCTCTTTCTCTTCTGGACAATAACCCACCTTGCGCGCCGATTATTCTCGGTCGAAGGACGTGAGTTTAACAAGAATTCGCAGTGGGCAACCTTGGCTGCTGGAGCTGTCGGAGCCTTGGCCTACACCTTCACCGATACCTTCTGGTTCTCGGCCGTGGAGGGTGAGGTATATGCTCTCTCGACGATGTTTACCGCGCTGGTTGTATGGCTGATGATGCGTTGGGAGGAGGATGCCGACCAGCCGCACGCTCACCGTTGGATTATCCTGATCGCCTACCTAATGGGTCTCTCGATCGGTATTCACATCCTCAATCTGCTCACGATCCCCGCGATGGTCTTTATCTACTACTTCCGCAAGAGTAAAGAGGTAAACCTAAAGGGTATTTTCTTCTCGATGGTTGTGGCAGGCGCTATATTGTTATTTATCAACGCTTTTGTGATCTCGCAGGCGATTTGGATCGGTGCAATGGTCGACCTGTTCTTCGTCAATTCGTTGGGTCTGCCCGTGAATTTTGGAATGGTCGTCTATTCGTTGGCTCTGATCGCAGGTTTGGGCTACGCTTCTTACTGGACACACCGCAAGGGTAAGTTACTTTTGAATATGATCTTCCTTTCGCTCACGATGCTCTTTGTGGGTTACTCGTCATACGCCTCGGTGACTATCCGTGCTTCGGTAGATCCTCCGATGAATAGTAATAATCCTGATAATCCCCACGCGTTGCTATCGCTCCTGAATCGTGACCAATATGGCTCGCGACCACTGCTCTATGGCGCTTACTACTCAGCTCCAATCGAGGGTTACACCTCGCGCAGTTTTTACTACATGGGCGAGGATGGCAAGTACGCCAAGGGTGAAGTCTTGGATGGCTACACCTACCCAAGCGAGTTTATGCACCTCTTCCCACGAATGTGGAACTACTCGAAGGGCGAATCGGCCTACAAGCCATGGGCAGCATACAGAACATCGACAAAGGTTGCTCGCAACCAAGCAGGTGAGCAGATTATGGATGCTTCGGGCAGACCAGTTTTCACCGAGTCGCTAGATTTCGGAAAGCCCAAGATGTATATGGATGAAGTTTATATCGAGCCAACGTTCGGCGAAAATATGAGCTACTTCTTCAACTACCAGTTCAATTATATGTTCTGGAGGTACTTCCTTTGGAACTTCGTAGGTCGACAGAATGACATTCAAGCATCGAGCGTCACGATGAGCGATGGAAACTGGTTGTCGGGAATCAACTTTATTGACCAGGCCTACCTCGGTCCTCAAACCGACCTGCCAGCGGAGATGAGTAGCAATCGTGCTCGCAATACCTACTACTTCCTGCCATTTATCTTGGGACTTATCGGTCTGATCTATCAACTTAATCGCGATCCGAAGAACTTCTCGATTGTGATGTGGTTGTTTATTATGATGGGACTCGCGCTTGTAGTCTACTTCAACTCATCGCCTTCGGAGCCTCGCGAAAGAGATTATGTCTATGCGGGAGCATTTTACGCCTACACCATCTGGATTGGCTTTGGAGTATTGGCTCTGCGCGACCTTTTGATGTGGATTACGCGTCGCGACTCGCGTGGTGCGGTGATCGCCGCAACTATCATTGCCTTCTCAGTGCCGACAATCCTTGCTGCCGAGAACTGGGACGATCACGACCGCTCGGGCAGAACTATGGCTCGCGACATCGGTTGGAACTACCTGCAATCGACACTCCCCAACTCGATTATAATGAATTATGGCGATAACGACACCTTCCCACTTTGGTTCAACCAAGAGGTCGATGGAGTGCGCACCGACGTGAGAATTATGAACACCAGCTACCTAGGTGGTGAGTGGTATATCGACCAGATGAAGCTTCGCTCAAACGAGTCGGACCCTGTTCCATTCTCGCTTCCTCGCAGCAAGTATGCCTATACAAACGACTGGCTGCCAGTGAATTCACACGTCGAGAGCGCAACGATCAAGGAGGTTGTCGACTTTATCCGCAACGACGATGAGCGTTCGAAGATCACCTACTCGGATGGCACACCGACTGACTACGTTCCAACGCGCAAGATTGCAATTCCAGTGAACAAGGAGAATGCCTTGGCATCGGGAATCGTTGCCGAGAAGGATGCTCACTTGATGGTCGACACGGTCTACATCGACATCAAAAAGAGTAGCATCGACAAGATCGAGATGATGTTGCTCGACTTGTTTGCGAACTTCGATTGGAAGCGTCCGCTATACTTCACCCAGGTCTATATCCTTGAGAATTTGGGGCTTATCGACTACCTACAATTCGATGGCTACGCATATCGTTTTGTGCCGATCCTTACCCCTTACACCTCGTCATGGGATGTTGGTCGTATCGACGTGGAGTACTCTGCGCCACTTCTTATGGATACATTCCGCTTTGGAAACCTCAGCGATGAGAGTGTCTATGTCGACTACTTCTTCCAATACAATATCAGCGCTTCGCGAACCCGCGAGGGATTTGCACGCGTAGCGAAGCAGAGCATTATGGATGGCAACGACAGCCTGGCTCTCAAGCTACTCGATCGAGGCTTAGAGGTGCTTCCAACATCGCAACTTCGTTACACTCCTGCCAACACCATTCCTTTTGTCGAGGGGTACTACTGGTTGGAGGAGTTCGAGCGAGGCGATGCACTTTTCACCGCATATATCAACAATATCGTTGAATATATCGAATATTATCTACGCTTCGAGGGCTACCAAGGAGATTTGGTCTCACCGCTTATTGATGCTCGCCTCGACGAGTTGGCTCAAGCTTACCAAATTGCAGCCTCGATGCAGCGCAATGATATTCTCTTGTGGCTCAACGACTACTACCGTTCGCTGGGTGCAACCGACGACGATCTATATATTCCCGATACCATTGAGGGTGTCGACACAACATTAACCCCACTTATCTAACCATGAATAGCTCATTAACACTCTACAACACACTAACTCGCCGCAAGGAGGAGTTTACCCCAATAAATCCAAAACATGTCGGAATGTATGTCTGTGGCCCAACCGTTTATGGTGATCCACACTTGGGTCATGCTCGCCCTGCGGTGACATTCGATTTGATGTTCCGCTATCTTCGCTCGCTTGGCTACAAGGTGCGCTACGTGCGTAATATCACCGACGTAGGTCACTTGGAGCACGATGCCGACCAAGGCGAGGATAAGATCGCAAAGAAGGCTCGCCTCGAGGAGCTCGAGCCAATGGAGGTTGCCCACTACTACACTGAGCGTTACCGCTCGGCAATGGAGCAGCTATCGGTTCTTTCGCCATCTATCGAGCCACACGCTTCGGGACACATCATCGAGCAGATCGAGATGGTTCGCTCGATCTTGGATAAGGGGTTTGCATATGAGGCTAACGGCTCGATCTACTTCGATGTCGAGAAATATAACGCTGAGCACAACTACGGAAAGCTCTCGGGACGCAACTTGGAGGATATCGTAACCAACACCCGCACGTTGGATGGTCAGAGCGACAAGCGCCACTCGGCTGATTTTGCATTGTGGAAAAAAGCTTCAACGGAGCACATCATGCGTTGGCCATCACCATGGAGCGATGGTTTCCCAGGATGGCACATGGAGTGTTCGGCGATGAGTAGCAAGTACTTAGGTGAGCAGTTCGACATCCACGGAGGCGGTATGGATTTGATGTTCCCTCACCATGAGTGCGAGATCGCTCAATCTACAGCCGCATTTGGTCACGATGCAGCTCGCTACTGGGTGCACAACAATATGATCACTATCAATGGTCAAAAAATGGGTAAGTCATTGGGCAACTTCATCACCTTGGAGGAGCTTTTCACAGGCTCGCACGCGATCCTGGAGCAGGCATACACGCCTATGACCATCCGCTTCTTTGTGCTTCAGGCGCACTATCGTTCAACTTTGGACTTCTCGAATGAGGCGCTTCAGGCTGCCGAGAAGGGGTTAGATCGTTTGATGAAGGGTGTTGAGGCACTTTCGAAGCTTAAAACTTCTGCTTCGTCGAGCTTCGATGTTGCTGAGATTGAGAAGCGTTGCGCGGATGCAATGAACGACGATCTGAACTCACCAATGGTGATCTCGGCTCTCTTCGATGCAGTGCGCATGATCAACTCGGTGGTGGATGGTACGCAAACCATTTCGGCCGAAGATCTCGAAAAGCTTAAAGCGACCGTGCAGCTATATGTATTTGATGTTCTTGGACTTAAAGACACCAAAGCGGCTGGAGCAGCGCAAGGCAAAGATTACGTCTCGCCACTTGTCGAGATGCTTCTCGCGATGCGCTCGGAGGCTAAAGCCGATAAAAATTGGGCACTTTCGGACAAGATCCGCGATGGCTTGACCGAGGCGGGAATCCGTGTTAAGGATCGCAAAGATGGTTGCGACTGGGAGATCGAGTAGATGGTTAGCGCAGAACAGATAAAGGATATCGAGGAGCGTTGCGCAGAGTTGGAGCGCTGCCTCGACGTTGAGAATAAACGCATAGAGCTCCAAAACGAGGAGGAGCGAACCCAAGAGCCAAACTTCTGGGATGATGCCGAGGCTGCACGTAAGCAATTGCAAAAGGTGGCGGGGATCAAGAGTTGGATCGAGGAGTTCGACCGCACTGCCAAAGAGGCTGAGGATCTGACCCTTATGGGCGAATTTGTCCGTGAGGGGGTTGCGACTGAGCTTGAGTTCGATGCTCTCTTTGCTGATGCACTTCGCGATGTCGAGAAGCTGGAACTTCGCAATATGTTGCGCGGTGAGGAGGATAAGCTCGGGGCGATTATCGACATTAATGCTGGTGCTGGTGGCACCGAGGCTCTCGACTGGGTGGCGATGCTTATGCGCATGATCACCCGCTGGGGAGAATCCAAGGGGTACAAGATCAAGGTGCTTGATTATCAGGCTGGTGACGAGGTGGGTGTGAAGTCGTGCACCCTGGAATTCGAGGGCGAATGGGCCTACGGATACCTAAAAAGCGAGAATGGGGTTCACCGCATGGTGCGCCTCTCGCCATTTAATGCTAACAACAAGCGCCAGACAACTTTCGCTTCTGTTTTCGTCTCGCCAGCCGTGGATGATAACATTGAAGTGGTTGTGAATCAGGCTGATATTGAGTGGGATACCTACCGAGCAAGTGGCGCGGGAGGGCAGAATGTAAATAAGGTCGAAACGGCTGTGAGGCTTCGATATAACTCGAAGGATCCGCAGACAGGCGAGGCGATCTCATACCTTATCGAGAATATGGAGACACGCTCGCAGCTGATGAATCGCGAGAATGCGATGCGTATTCTCCGCTCGAAGCTCTACCAACGCGAGTTGGACAAGAGGCGTGCTACGCAGCAGGCACTCGAGGCGACAAAAAAGAAGATTGAGTGGGGTTCGCAAATTCGCTCGTATGTCTTTGATGATCGGCGGGTTAAGGATCATCGCACGGGGTATCAGACCTCGAATGTGGATGGGGTGATGGATGGGGATCTTGACGCTTTTATCAAGTCCTACCTCATGGAGTCGTAAACCGCTTCGTAAACCGCCTAATAACGCCATTTTTGGCACTTGCTTGCGGTTTTTAATCCTTATGCACCTTAGCACGCTGCGGTTAAAAATCCTCACCAAGCCCCAAAACTGACGTCATTATGCGCGGTTTACGGGTGAACGTTTCGTTTCATTCTTTTCCTTTTGAAAAATAAAAATACAGAAATAATGCAAAAAGAAAAACTAATCCTAATATCGAACGACGATGGCTACAACGCCCCTGGAATCGAGGCACTTATCGAAGTGGCAGCCACATTCGGACGTGTAGTAGTCGTAGCGCCTCGCACTGCTCAAAGCGGTATGAGCCAGGCAATTACAATATACTCGCCCCTATACCCCGAGCGCATTAAAACATCCCTACCAGCCGAAATATATTCGCTGAACGGAACCCCAGTGGACTGCGTGAAATTCGCCCTGGACCACCTACTCAAAGACGAGTGCGTCGACCTAATGCTCTCAGGCATCAACCACGGCTCCAACGCTGCGGTCAATGTCCTCTACTCGGGCACAATGGGTGCGGCAATCGAGGGAAGTTTCTACGCTCCATCCATCGGCTTCTCGCTCTTGGATCATAGCCCAAATGCCGATTTCACAGCCTCAAAGGTCTATGCGGAGCGCATCATAAAATCGGTTTTAGAGTCTAAAGTAACGCCCCACTTCTGCCTAAACGTCAACATCCCAAACCTTCCTCTCGAGGAGATCAAAGGAATCAAATGTTGTCGCCAAAACCGCGGATATTGGCGCGAGGAGTTCTTCGAGCGCGTTGATCCACGCAACAACAACTACTACTGGCTCACAGGCGCATTCGTCAACCATGAGCCCGAAGCGGAAGATACCGACGAGTATGCACTTGCCGAAGGCTACGTCTCGGTAGTGCCCGTGCAGGTCGACATGACCGACTATGGTCGCCTCGAGCAGATCAAGAATTTTAATATGTAACCGCACCCGATATGTTTATCAAAGTCCTGCTAATCATCGCAATATGCACTCAGCTAGTGGGTGCAGTATACGCCATTCGCCTTGTCGGAGCGACCAAATTCAGCTCTATCTGGTGGATGTTTATCATCAGCTTTATGCTGCTCTGTGTCGAGCGTGTCCTGCAATTTGTGATGGTCGGTGGCACCGAGATTCCCCTGAACATCTTCTGGTGGACTGGACTCATCGTCTCCATTGGTCTCTCCGTGGGTGTGATGTATGCCCACCGACTCTTTAAATATATTGATCGCCTCAATCAGCAGCGCCAATTCGTCTCGCGCAGAATCCTATCGGCGGTGATCCGCACCGAGGAGAAGTCCCGCTCGCGATTCTCCAAGGAGCTGCACGATGGCTTGGGGCCTCTACTCTCGTCGGCCAAGATGTCGCTCTCGGCACTTTCGAACCCCGATGTGAGCGAGGAGCGACGTGAGGCGATAATTAGCAACGCCACCCATATCATCAACGAGGCGGTAGCATCGCTGCGCGAGATATCGAACAACCTCTCGCCACACGTGCTCAATGACTTCGGATTGGTGCTCGGCCTGCGCAACTTCATAAACAAGAACTCGGCTCTCTGCGGCATCAAACTGCAATATTACAGCAACATCGAGTCGGAGCGCTTCGATAAGGATCTCGAGGTGACCATATATAGAACTGTCTGTGAGCTCTTTACAAACTCGCTCAAACACTCGGGATGCACCACGATCTCGCTTGCGCTATTCAAAAAGGATAACCAGCTCCAAGTGAATTATAGCGATAATGGCCGAGGATTCAGCATCCGCCCCGTGGAGGATCGCGGCATGGGGCTCTCGAACGTCACCTCACGCATAAACTCCATAAGCGGTAAAATCGACATCGAGAGCCGCGAAGGAGAGGGGATGCATGCCTGGATCTCAGTACCACTCTAAAAACTTAAAAAGATGATAAAGATAATTTTGGTCGACGACCACTCACTATTTCGTCGCGGAATGCGCAGCTTACTCGAGTGCTATGACAACCTTGATGTTGTTGCCGAGGCTTCGAGTGGTGAGGAGTTTCTCGCAATGATCGACTCCATCGAGGTCGATGTTGTATTTATGGATATCTCCATGGAGGGCATCTCGGGCGACATCGCCACAAAGCGCGCCCTGGAGAGCCATCCACACCTTAAGATCATCGCCCTAACCATGTTTGGCGAGGAGAACTACTATAAGCTGATGGTTGAGTCGGGCGCAAAGGGATTCCTCCTAAAGGATACCGACATCCGCGAGGTGGTCGAGGCGATCGAGACCGTTGCTCAAGGTGGCGAGTACTTCGGTGAGAAGATCCTCAGCACTATCCACAGCGGAATCCATAGCAGCGAGGAGTGTGCCGAAGGCACAGATATCCTCTCGAGCCGCGAAACCGAGATCCTAATCGCCGTGTGCCAAGGGCTCTCGAATCACCAAATTGCCGACTCACTCTTTATCTCGAAGCGCA
>JBCQVS010000011.1:0-60670 GCA_047172885.1 Rikenellaceae bacterium
AGGTTCTATACATCAGTTGCATAACTAATTCGTAACCTATTGCGCTATGTCCCAACATTCACTTACTGAGGTTTAACGACTTAAACCTTTTTTGTAGATTCACTACACAAATTTACGAAATTATTTTAGTTATTTATCGCTTTTTGCCTTTTTTTTACTTTGTCAGCTGGAGCTATTAATGCGCGTGTTACGTCGGGTGTGAGATATGGATGAGAGTTGTCGATTACGATATGACGCTTCATTAGCCTGCATATCGAATCGAGCATTGGCTTCTCGTCGGGGGTAAAGAGTGAAATAGCTCTACCCGACCGCCCAACGCGACCCACACGTCCACATCGGTGGATATATTGCTCAGCATTCTGTGGGAGACCAAAGTTAAATACATGGGTGATCGTGTCGATGTCGATTCCTCGAGCGATCACATCGGTAGCAACAATTATCGAGGTCTCACCGCTTCTAAAGCGCGCAAGGATGTGTTCTCGAGCTGCTTGCGAACGGTCACTGTGCATCGCTTCGGCTATGATCGAATTCTCGGTTAGCAGCTTTACGATCCTATCTGCCATCTTGCGCGAACGGGTGAAAATTATAGCTTGCTCAGCGTTTTCAACACGCAAAAGATGGAGTAAAAGGTGGTCCATCATCTCAAATGAGACGTAATAACCAAGGTGGTCGACACTCTCCACTGATATTGATTGTCCCTCGAGGCAGAGGCGAGTTATTGATGGTGAAATTTGGTTAACGACTTCGACTACCGACTCGGGTAGAGTTGCTGAGAAGCAGAGAGTCACTGCGTTTTTACATCTTAATTTAGAGAGTTGCAGGATTGGCTCTTTAAAGCCTAAATCCAGCATCTGATCTACTTCATCTAAGGCGAAGTAATCGACATATTTAAAGGGTATTACACCCTGCTCTAATAGGTCGATCAGTCGGCCTGGAGTAGCTATGATGATCTCTGGTGATTTTTGCAGCGAAGTGATCTGCTCATCGTAACTTACGCCACCGACTATAACACTGTAATTTAGCGATATATCCTCGCTTAATTGAGAACATACTTCACCTATCTGCTGAGCCAATTCGCGCGTGGGAACTAAGATTAAAGCATGTTTCTTCTTTTCGCTTCTTTTCGTCATATTTTGAAGCAGAGGCAGAAGATAAGCCAACGTTTTACCGCTTCCAGTTTGAGATGATACCAAAATACTCTCACCTCGGAGCGATACAGGTATAACAAGTTGTTGAATAGGAAGTGGCACCACAATACTCATAGCCTTTAATTTGGCTATAAGTTGTGGTGCCACGCCCAATATTTCGAAAGACATAAATATCGGCTTAGAAGAGTTTGCTTAGAGCACTTGCAGCAGCTGAGACAGCCGATGATGTTGTGCTAGTTGTTGTTGTTGACTCACCCTCAAGCTCGAATCCAAGTTTAATTCCGTCGTATTGATCAGCCAATGCGCTGATAGTCGACAGGGTTGTATTTGATGAAACTGACGATACAGCAGAAAGTAGGCTCAACAACTTATCTGCGCTGAAAAGAAGCGACATTGATGTGCCCGACAAAGTAACGTCAGCTGTTAGAGATCCGATACTTGTAGATCCTATTGCGCTGTATTTCAATGTGATCTGGCTTTTGTCTGTATCAACAGTGTAGGTTCCGCTTAGATCCTTAGTTTTGATATTAGATGTGAAGGTTTGATCGCTGCTAAATACAAAAGCAAACACATCCTCTTCGATACCAACCTTAGAACAAGCATCGCTAAGTTTACTCTCTAATTGAGACGATACCACTGTGCCAGCAGCGCTTGAAAGAACGCTGTCGCTAGTGAGTTCTACGGCTGGATTGACATATTTCCATTCGCCAGTAACGCTACTAACAGTAACTGATGAACCTCCAGTAACTGCGGTTACAACATCAGATGAGCTGATAGAAGAGACAATGTCAGAGAGTGATTGAGCTTTTACAGCTGATGAGCAAAATAGCAACATGGCTACTGCCCAAAATGAAACATTTTTTTTCATAATTATTAAGATATTAAATTGTTAAAAGCATAACATACAAAGCAAAAGTAATTATTTCATGCCAATATTACAAATATTAACTATTAAATTTCATACCTTTGTATCATGAAACTAGAAAATAATGAAATTATTGCATCAGCACTCAAGAATCTTAACATTGAGTCACTTAATGAGATGCAACAAGTGGCATTGGGTAAGGTGCTGCATCATAAGGATATAGTGTTGCTTTCTCCGACAGGATCGGGAAAGACAATCGCTTTTTTGCTACCACTGCTTCAAATTTTGCGCTCTGGTGAAAGTTCTCCACAAGCGTTGATATTGACTCCATCGCGTGAGTTGGCACTTCAAATCGAGAGTGTATTTAAGAAAATGGGCAGTCAATTTAAGTGTTGCTGCTGTTATGGAGGTCACCCGATTGCCGAGGAGAAGCGAAGTATAAATGGGAATCTGCCTGCTGTGATTATTGGTACGCCAGGAAGAATTGGAGATCATATCGCAAAGGGGAATTTCGATGCTCGAACCATCGAAACGCTTATAATTGACGAGTTTGACAAGTCGTTGGAGTTTGGCTTCCATGACGAGATGATCGACATTATTTCGCAACTTAGTGGCTTGAAAAAGCGCGTGTTACTCTCTGCAACTGATTCGAATGATATCTTAGAATTTTCACCTAGCGAAGGGAGTATTAAGCTCGATTACCTTCCCGAAGATGAGTCAAAAGAGGCGTCTCGATTAACGGTCAAAAAGGTTATTTCACCTTCGAGAGATAAGATCGAGACTCTATATCGTCTGCTATGCTCACTAGGTAGCAGCTCGAGCATAGTTTTTTGCAATCACCGTGAGGCGGTCGAAAGAGTAAGCGGTTTGCTGCGTGACAAAGGGTTCTACACCGAGCATTTTCATGGTGGAATGGAGCAACCCGATAGGGAGCGTGCGTTATATAAATATCGCAATGGAAGTTGCCATGTGTTGATCTCAACCGATTTGGCAGCTCGCGGATTGGATATACCTCAAGTTGAGCATATTATCCACTATCATATGCCTGTGCAGGGCGATGCTTACACTCACCGCAATGGTCGAACCGCTCGTTGGGAGGCTTCGGGTACTTCATATATTTTGCTTAGCGAAGAGGAGTCTTTACCTAAATATATAGAGACCCCCGAGCAGATCGCCCTACATACACTACCCTCTCACACGGCTCCAATTCCATTGCCATTGTGGGAGACACTCTATATTGGTAGAGGCAGAAAAGAGAAAATTAGCAAGATGGATGTCGCTGGATTTTTGTATAAAAAGGGAGGTTTGCAGCGCGACGATCTAGGGGTGATTGATATAAAAGAGCATTATGGCTTCGTTGCGGTGAAACGCAGCAAAATTCGCTCACTGATGAAAAATATTCGCACCGAGAAGCTAAAAGGGAGTCGTATTTTGATCGAGGTGGCCAAATAGCACTAGAAAATTAGCATTTTTAAATATTTTTTCTTAATTTTGCCACTTAACAAAAATATCAAAAAAGAACTACAACGTACGAAAAATATGTCAAATCAAACCGCAGAACCTCTTAAGGAGAGGTCTTTAAATTTTCTAGAGGAGATCATCGAAGAATCAATTGCCGCTGGCAATAAACGAGTTCAAACGCGATTCCCACCAGAGCCAAACGGCTACCTTCATATTGGACACGCTAAAAGTATATGTATAAATTTTGGACTAGCTAAAAAATATGGCGGTCTATGTAACCTTCGTTTCGACGATACCAACCCAACCAAAGAGGATGTGGAGTATGTTGATGCGATTAAGCGTGATATCGAGTGGTTGGGTTTTAAATGGGCTATCGAGCGTTACGCTTCGGATTATTTCGATCAACTATACGATTGGGCTGTCGAGCTTATCAAACGCGGTGCAGCATATGTAGATAATCAATCTCAAGAGGAGATTCGCGAGAACCGTGGAACAGTATCAGTGCCTGGTGTCGATTCTCCATACCGCAATCGTTCGGTCGAGGAGAACTTGACTCTTTTTGCAGATATGAAAGCGGGTAAGTATCCTGATGGAGCGATGGTTTTGCGCGCTAAAGTCGATATGGCTCATCCGAATATGTTGATGCGTGACCCAATCATGTATCGCATTCTTCACACTGAGCACCACCGCACGGGTGATAAATGGTGTATCTACCCGATGTACGATTATGCTCACGGTCAAAGTGACTCGCTCGAGCAGATCACACACTCGATCTGTACATTAGAGTTCGATGTTCACCGTCCGCTGTACGATTGGTTTATCAACGCTCTTGAGATCTTCCCATCGCACCAATATGAGTTTGCTCGTCTAAATTTGACATATACAATGATGTCGAAACGTCGCCTTTTGAAGTTGGTTCAAGAGGGTGCTGTTATGGGTTGGGATGATCCACGTATGCCAACTATTTGCGGTTTGCGCCGTAAGGGATACACACCTGCTTCAGTTCGTGCTTTTGCCGAGATGGTTGGTGTTGCTAAGCGCGACAACACTATCGACATTAGCAAGTTGGAGTATTGCGTTCGTGAGGATTTGAACAAAGTTGCTGAGCGCCGCATGGCAGTTTTGGATCCACTCAAGGTTACAATTACAAACTACGAGGAGGGAAAAACCGAGATGTTCTCGGCGATCAACAACCCAGAGAATGCTGAGGCTGGAAGTCGCGAAGTTCCATTCTCGAAGACACTCCTAATCGAGCGTAGCGACTTTATGGAGAACCCTCCTAAGAAGTTCTATCGTCTTTCGATTGGTGGCGAGGTTCGTTTGCGTTATGCGTACCTGCTTAAGTGTGAGGATGTTGTGCGTGATGAGAATGGTGAGGTTATCGAGCTGTTGTGCACAATCGACCCAATGTCAGGCGAAGGATCATCGAGTGATGGTCGTCGAGTTAAAGGTGTTATCCACTGGGTCTCTGCTCCACACGCTCTTGAGTCGGAGATCCGATTGATCAATCCACTTTTCACCAAGGAGAATCCAGACGATTGTGCTGAGGGCGAAACATGGGAGGATAACTTGAACCCAGAGTCAATGGTTAAGATCAAGGGTTATTTAGAGCCTTCGTTGGCTTCAGCTCCTGTGGGTGTAACATACCAGTTTGAGCGTATGGGTTACTTCTGTCCAGATAGTGATTCAATCCCTAACGCATTGGTATTTAATCGCACTGTAACACTCAAGGACTCTTGGGCTAAAAAGAACAATGGCCAAAAGTAGTATATATCTCATTTTTTGAACAATAAAAGGTAGATTATAGCCGTTTTCCTTGACAAGAAAACTCAAATCTTAAAATCAAACATAATGAAAAAAATTACATTTTTAGCAGCAGTTTGCATGACGTTGATCTCACTTAGTAGCTTTGCCCAAATGGGCGGCGGTATGGGCGGCGGCATGGGTGGCGGCATGGGTGGCGGCATGGGCGGCCAAGGAGGTGGTATGGGTCAAGGACAAGGTATGCCTCAGCAACAACAACAACGTAGCATAGAAATTAACTTTATTGGCGCAAGTGGTTATATCGAAATCGATAGTGAAGAGGCACTAAGTAAGATTAAAGTTAAAAAAAATCCAGCTAAGACAGAGCAAATAATTGCTATTATCGAAGAGTACAACGCTTCACTTCATAGTGTTGTTGACGAGCATCGTAGTGATTTTGACACTCTTGAATTTGCAAAAGAGAATATTGATGCATGTGAGGGTGATATAACATCTATGCGTGAGATTATGAAGGGAGTATCTTCTAGCATGAGGGTAGTAAAGCCTACAATGATTGAAAAACATAAAATCTTATCAGAGCAAATGACTGAATTGCTTGCTGACTCTGAAAAAGAGACAAAAGGATGGGAGAAATTCTACAGTAAGCTTTGTAAGGATAACTCATTTAATCCAGATGCACAAGAAAGACAAAGGCCAGAAGGAGACGAAGAAGGCCAAGAAGGAGGCCCAGGTGGGCCTGGTGGCCAAGGCGGAGGTCGGCCTCAAATGTAAACTAGCTTAAGATCTAGAGTGGTTGATTATGGTTTGCAAAAGCTTAAACCCAAATCCCCATTAATAATATTTTAAAGAGAGAAGACTTGAAAGTTAATGCTTTCAAGTCTTTTCTTTTGCTCAAACACTTGTGTCCCTTTTTTATAATCGATATTTTGTGTAAATTTGCAACTATGAAGTCTTCACAAATAGAGCAAAAAGATATATATGCGCTCCTCAAAAGATATTGGGGATATGATGAATTTCGCCCTTTGCAACTTGAGATAATTAACTCGGTATTAGCAAAGCGCGACACGTTGGCCCTATTGCCTACGGGTGGCGGAAAGTCGTTAACTTATCAAGTTCCAGCAATGTTGCTCGATGGAGTTTGCATCGTTATAACCCCACTTATAGCCTTGATGAAGGATCAAGTAGATCGACTTCGTTCCTTGTCAATTCCCGCTGTTGCGGTTCACTCAGGACTTTCGCAAAGGCAAATTGATATCGCATTGGATAATTGCGTCTATGGCGACACCAAATTTCTATATGTCTCGCCCGAAAGAGTTGCCACTGAGATGTTTCGCTATCGTGTACAGCGAATGAAGGTGTCGATGATTGCAGTCGATGAGGCGCACTGTATCTCTCAGTGGGGTTACGATTTCCGACCATCATACCTCAAAATCGCAGAGCTACGCGAACATACTGACTATGCCCCAATCCTTGCGCTCACTGCATCGGCAACAACGCAGGTGGTAGCGGATATCGCCGATAAACTAAAATTTAAGGATGAGGTAATTTTAAAAGGCAGTTTCGCGCGCAGGAATTTGGTCTACGCCGTAAGAGATATCGAAGATAAGGATGGGCAGCTAATGAGGGTACTGAACAACGTCCCTGGTTGTGGAATCATCTACGTTCGCACACGTGCCAGAGCAGAATCGCTATCGAAACTGTTGAACGACAATGGCTATTTAGCGACATTTTATCACGCTGGATTACCTCACACCGAACGCTCTCTACGCCAAGAGGAGTGGATTAAAAACGAGGTTCGAGTAATAGTCGCCACCAATGCCTTTGGAATGGGTATTGATAAGCCCGATGTGCGGTTTGTTATCCACTATTCAATGTGCGAATCATTGGAGAGTTACTATCAAGAGGCTGGTCGTGCGGGTCGCGATGGGAAGAAAAGTTATGCGCTGCTGCTCTATTCAAGGGGCGATTACGATAAGATGGAGAAGCGCTTGAAAAGCGAATTTCCTCCCATTGAGCAGATTAAGGAGATTTATGATCTTATCTGTTCTGACCTGCAAGTTGCCATTGGTGATGGGTTTATGACCTCGTATATGTTTAATATTTACGACTTTTGCTCTCGTCATAGTCTGTTTGGAGGCACGGTTCAGAGCGCTATAAATATATTGGAGAGTAACGGGTATATGACTCTTACCGATGAGATGGCTAATCCTGCGCGAATTATGTTCTGCGTAAGTCGCGATGATCTCTATAAAGTTAGAGTCGACCATGATGATCTCGACCACTTTTTAAGGGTGCTACTTAGGTTATATGATGGTCTTTTTACGGAGTTTCGCGCCATTAGCGAACTTGAAATCGCACATTGGAGTGGGTATACACTCTTTAAAGTAAAAGATCTTTTGACTCGTCTGTGGCAGATGCGTTTGATCCGATATGTTCCCTCAAATCAATCGCCATTGATATATCTTGCCTGCGAGCGTTTGGCCAAAACAGACATATATATTTCGCCAGAAAGCTACGCTAGACGCAAGGAATCTGGGCAGATACGCTTCGCAGAGATGGCAAATTATGCGCGAAATACGCAGACTTGTAGAGGTCAACTCTTTGAAGCCTATTTTGGTGTGGAGTTAAGCGACGAGTGTGGCGTGTGTGACACTTGCCTGTCTCGCAAACGATTGGTTAACAGCAATATCGAGGGGCAGATTATGGCGGCGGTAGAAAAAGCGGATATTTCAATACCTAATTTGGTTGCGAAGATTCAAGCTCCACCTATGAAGATCGCAGCAAAGATTGAGGAGTTGATCGAGGCTGGTAAGATCGAATCACGTAACGAAGGTATATTAAGAAAGGTTAAGACTTGAGTGATTTCGCAAGAAACTTTAGACTTTCCGAGCGGAACTGATCCACTCTCTCATTGACGCTGCTCCACTCTATTTCGAAACAGCGATCTAGGTTCAATTCAGAGAACGAGGTGACAAATTGGCTCTCTAATCCTAAGCGCGAAAGAAGCGATGAGAAGCGAGTATAACCCCTAGCCTTGTTTCCATAAACGATAAAAGGTTTGTTGAAGATTATCGCAAAAACCATGGCGTGGAATGAGTCAGTTATAATATATTTGGCGTTTATAAAGCCTTGAAGCCACTCTTCAATTGGAGGCTGGATGCGCTCCTCGATAGGTGCTGTGCGATCCTCTACGCGCGAATTTACGCTAAATGGCTTGGCTGAATACCGCTTTGAGAGCGATCCGACTGTCAAGAGCTTATCAGGGTCACGATCCAGAAAACTCACCAGCAGTTCACCGTCAGTTTTTGGCAACCTTGCACCTTTTACCAGTTCCACGTAAACCTCTTTCGGAAGTAGCAACGTTGGATCGGCAACCTCTGAGGCTTTGCACAATAGCTCTTTCGCGCAGAGCTCCACACCCGATTTTTCACGCAAGCTAACTGCATCAAAGTGCGAGATTAATTCTTGACACTCGGCGGTTTGCTCTCCACTATACTTCCAATGATCCACACCAAAAGAGGCAGCGTAAGCTATGCGCCCAATACTCCAACCGCGAGTAAAATCAAGGAATGCAACCCTAATTTTGGGAAAATATTCAGCTCTCCAAATTTGATCGCTACCGACAACGATAACATCGAAATCCTTTTTGGAAATAGACTGATAATTTCGATAGTGCCGCAAAGGGATATTATTTTGGATAAACCTCTCGGTATTTTGTCGTATGATCACCTTGTCGGCTCGCATTTGATGTTCGATCGGAGCGAGTTTATCCTTTAATGGAGGCGCAATAAACGAGATCGCTTTAAGCAGCCATGCCGCTGAGTACTTCACCAAATTTGCATATTTTGGATTGCTCCGACAATCAATAATATACGCTTGGTGACCCATACTATGCAGAGAGTACTGCAAGGCATATGCTTGCAGTACTCCTCCATAATTTGTATGTAGTGGTAGAGTTAAAATACCTATCTTCATAATCTCGCTTCCACTCAGTGAAACTTTTGTTATCCCAAGTAAGATTTAAGCAGCTTGCTTCGCGATGATTGGCGCAAACGACGGATTGCCTTCTCCTTGATCTGGCGCACACGCTCACGAGTCAAATCGAACTTCTCGCCGATCTCCTCCAAGGTCATCTCCGAGCAGCCAATACCGAAGAAGTAGCGGATAATATCGCGCTCACGATCGGTAAGAGTCTCCAACGCACGGATAATCTCAGTTGCCAATGACTCATTGATTAGGCCACGATCGGCATTTGGTGAGTCGTTGTTAATCAATACATCAAGCAGCGAGTTATCCTCACCATCAGCAAATGGAGCATCCACCGAGACATGGCGACCTGCTACACGAAGTGTGTCGGCAACCTTCTCCTTTGGCAATGATAGCTCGTTTGCCAACTCCTCTGGAGATGGAGCACGCTCGTACTCTTGCTCAAATTTCGCAAGTGCCTTGTTGATTTTGTTTAGCGAACCAACTTGGTTAAGCGGCAAACGAACGATACGCGACTGTTCAGCGAGTGCTTGTAGGATTGATTGACGAATCCACCACACCGCATATGAGATAAATTTAAATCCACGCGTCTCATCGAACTTCTCAGCTGCCTTGATCAAACCAAGATTACCCTCGTTGATAAGGTCAGGAAGGCTCAAGCCTTGATTTTGGTATTGCTTAGCCACAGAAACCACAAAACGTAGGTTGGCTTTGGTGAGTTTCTCTAATGCTTCTTGGTCTCCTTTTTTAATTCGCTGGGCTAGTTCTACCTCCTCTTCAACGGTGATAAGCTCCTCTTTACCAATCTCTTGCAGGTATTTATCTAATGAGGCACTTTCACGGTTAGTGATGGATTTTGTAATTTTTAACTGACGCATTTCTTCTTTTTTGTTTTTTTGTTTTTCTAAATTATGCCAACGAATAAGTTAAAATAAGTGAGAGTTGCCTAAGTTTCAGAGCAACCCTCACTCTATAAATCATGTATGGCGTAAGCCGCACTTAATATAAGTTACTCTACAAAGACGTAGCTTGCAGCGCGACCGTTGGTGTAGATGCCATCAATAGACTCGACACTATCCACAAGGCGCTCCAAATCGCTTAGCGAGTAGATTGCCTTATCGTTGATATGAGTAATAACAAACCCTGATTTCACACGAGCGCGTGCCAACAGGCCTCCATTACTTATCGACGTTACAACCACTCCGCCTTTGATATCAAGTTCACGACATAGCTTTTCGTTTGCATTTGAGAATTTACCACCCAAGGCATTGACCACATCAACGCTCTCAGGAGATAGTAACTCCTCCTTACCACTTTTATTACGCAAAGTGAGATCAAAATGTTTCACCGAATCACCTCTTTTTACGACAATTTTTACTTTGTCTCCTGGACGGTGTTTGCCCACTTGTTCTTGCAATCTAGTTTTGTCGTTGAGTTCCACGCCATTAATCGAGACAATAACATCGCCTTTGCGAATTCCAGCAGCCGAAGCAGCGCCATCCTCTTGAACCGAAGCTACGAAAACTCCACCTAACTCTTTGATGCCATACTGCTCACCCTCGCTATCTAAGAATTGTTGGTCGATCGGGCGGAAGCTGATTCCAAGCATCGCTCGTTGAACCACACCAAATTCTTTGAGATCCATCACAACTTTCTTGACAATGCTTTCGGGTACAGCAAATGAGTAGCCTATATAACTACCAGTCTGCGACTTGATAACTGTATTAATTCCAATCAGCTCTCCTTTGGTGTTAACAAGTGCACCACCCGAGTTACCAGGATTCACCGCGGCATCGGTTTGGATAAACGACTCGATGCGAAAATCCGTTGGGATGACATCCAATTGACGCGCCTTAGCACTTACGATTCCAGCGGTGATTGTCGATTGAAGATCGAATGGTGAACCGATTGCTAAGACCCACTCTCCGAGGCGCAAGTCGTCTGAGCTGCCAAAGGGGATTGTTGGCAGTTTTTCGGCCTCGATTTTCACCAATGCGATATCGGTTGTTGGATCGGTGCCGATGATCTTTGCATCGAAAATACGACCATCATATAACTTCACTCTGAGTGAGGTTGCATCGCTTACCACGTGGTTGTTGGTTACGATATAGCCATCCTCGGATAGGATAACGCCTGAACCTCCTGATCGGCGCTCTTGGGTTTGAGGTTGCGATTGTGAGCCTCTACCCTGCTGCGGAATTCCGAAAAATTCATAGAATGGATCGTAGCTTCTGCTGCTTCGAGTTTCGACCTGTTGGATAACTTCGATGTTGACCACCGCCTGCACTGCATTTTCGGCAGCATAGGTCAAATCGGGGAATTCACCATCGCTATAAGCTACAAATTGAGAGCCTAACTTTGGCTCGCGTTTTTCTTCTTGAAGGGTTGAGATTAATGCGGTTGTTTGAAGCTCTTGAAGCGCACCTTGGGCTACAAAGTATGCTGCAGCTCCACCGACAACCGATGTGAGAGCAATAGCTCCCAGGAATAAAACTACTTTTTTCATAATGAATGAATATTAAATGTAAATAAGTAGTATCATTAAACCATAGGCATAAAAATTTTAGTTCTCTTTAAGAACGCACCATGGGGAGTAGTTATTGTGTAGTGTAGTTGAGTCGAGCTTTACTCGCCATCATCCTCGTCGTCGTCATCCTCAATCCAGCTCATATCTTTTATTGCGCGAGCACCTATATAACACTCCCTGCAACGAGCCTCGGAGCAATATTTTTCACTTATTTGGATCAATGCTTGACCCTCGAAAGCGGTCTTAGGTCGGATGCCATAATCTCGCCAACAATTGATATATTTATTCGATTCAGCCTTAAGATCTTGAATTAGATTTTGAGCACGATCAACCATATCGTCATTCATCGTGTATGATCCATATGCGAATTGGATCATAACTACGAGGTTGATTCCTAGGATATTGCACTTCATGCCGCCAAGGCGCTTCACCTCGCTTGAGCTAACCTTCGATGGAACGTAATGCGTTGTCCAATAATCTGATGCATCGACCATAAATATCTCCTCGATATCCTCCAAGCAGCGACATTCGAGAATTTTATCGAGGAATAATTCGTGTTTGGTGAATAGCGTGGCTGCTTGAGCTAGGCGCAATACGGGATGGTTGTGAGGATATTGCTTTTGGATCTTCCATGCTCGCGAGCTTAAGGGTGTGATCTCATACTTGCGCATCAGATACTCCGCTTCGCGCTTTATCGAGAGGGTGTAGAGATCGTCGTTATAATCTTTCAACAATCCCGAAGCGCCAAGCAGTAGAGCCTCGACTCGCAAAGGGTCTAGCCTTTCGCGAAGAATAGCGTTGTATCCTACCCTTTTCGCCAGGGTCATATATGCCTCTTTGTTGCGCTTGTCACCCACATATTTAAAGAAGTAGGAGAAAAGCGTTTGATTCCAATTCTCATGAGCCTCACCGTGGTAAAAGTCGATAATATCTTTGTATTTATCGCTTAGTCGCTCAAATTCAAAATGGGTGTATATCTCTTGACGCTCAATCTCGCTCCTCGATTTTAGGTAACGTCCACAACCATAATAAGAGGAGCCAGCGAGCAATTTTTTGTATGCTCGCCGTTCCTGCTTCTCCTTGCTATTTGACTTGTCCCACACGGCTTTATAGTAAATTTAGCTCTAAAAGTGCCTCTTCGGACATCATTGAACGATCCCAAACAGGCTCAAAAACCAAAATAACATTGACCGACTCAACTCCTTTTACCTTTGATACTTCGCGGTTGACATCCTCGAAAAGGATGTCTGCCATTGGACAGTTAGGCGCTGTAAGGGTCATTCGGATATTGACCTCACCCGATGGTTCGTACTCAATATCGTATATCAATCCCAAGTCGTAGATATTAACTGGGATCTCTGGATCATAAATATTTTTAAGTGTCAAGACAATCTCTTTCTCGACTGCAACTATATCTGCTGGTGTCATTTAACTCTCTGTTTTTGTAAATTACTCTACTTTGGTTGAATAGGCCAAAGCATACATTCTCATCTGCTTGATCATCGCCAAGAGACCATTGCTTCGCGTAGGTGAAAGATTGGCGCTAAGACCAATTGCGTCGATAAAGTATAGATCAGTGTCTAAAATTTCGCAAGGCGTGCGACCACTCAATACGCGAATAAGTAACGCGATAATACCTTTAGTTATTATCGCATCGCTATCTGCTCCGAAGTAAACTCGACCATCTTGTAGCTCGGCATCGACCCATACTCTCGATTGGCAGCCGCTTATTACGTACTGCTCCGTGCGGTGCGCTTCGCAAAATGGCTTGAGCTCATCGCTAAGCTCGATTAAGTAGTTATATTTATCTAACCAATCGTCGTAGATTGCAAATTCTTCGATAATTTCGTCTTGAATCTTATTCATCATATTCTCTTTTTTATTTTGATATCTCCTCCAATGGACGACCCTCAGAAGCTGCTGGCTCGCTAATTCCCATGATTGCCGAAAGTGTTGGTGCAATCGAAATTGCATCTACTTGCCTTGAGATAGCCTGCTTTTGAACTCCTTGACCATATATAATTAGAGGAACTGCTCTATCGTAGTTATACATTGATCCCGATTGCGAGAGTCGACTTGCATCGCGCTCAATCCAATTGGGCATAAGGTTTAAGATTACATCACCCGAGCGACGTGCATAAAAACCGCTCTGGATCTTCTGCGCATATCCATTGCCGAAGTAACTCGAAGTGAGCGCAGTAGAGGTGATTGCATGAGATACTCCTTGAAGTTGCAGGGCAAAGGTTGCTGTTTCGTTCTGCACCTCAGCAAGGTTTAAACTTTTCTTATAAATTGCATTGTGATTGAGGTACACCGCACCATTGTAACAGCCCAAAACCCAATTATCGTTACCATATCTCACCGAAAGAAATCCATTGAGAATCACCTCGAACTGACGAGAATTGAACCTCGCTGCATCGACCGCTACCGAGGGGCTTGTTCCGTGGTCAGAGGTCAAAAGGTAGACTACTCTATCACCATCAATTAGAGCGTTGATGTAGCTGATGATCTGCGAAATTGTACTATCCAATTTGTAATACATATCCTCTGCTTCAATCGACTCTGGTCCATATTTCTCAACCACGTTGCGAGAGACATCGAAACAAATATTGATAATATCAACATTTTCATCTACACCTAATTCGTAGCCAGCGATAGCCAATTTGGCAAACGAAGCGACAATATCATTTCCGATAGGCGTTGAGCTTATCTGTTTGTAATACTTTGCGTTACGTTCTACTCTCTCCTCTTTTCTGTTGACTTTAACGGCGCTGCCGAGTAGGTAGCCGTTTGGATTTGCAGCGTAACGTGCATTCACATACAACTCCGAATTATGGCTCATTGTCCACTTAAGTTGAGTGAGCTCGATATCCTCCTCCGTTTTATTGTGCTCGACAGCCCAAAATGGAAGCATCTCCATAAAAGCATCCGAAGTTGCCCAACAGCAGGTCTGCGCATCAAACCAAAAAGGGTCTCCTTTGCTGCCACTCAAAGCAATTGCCGAGACTGGATCCAGCGCCACTGTCACCGCTTTGCTTTGCGGAGAATCACTTAGAAGTGCATCGCTGAGAGTAGGTACAAAAAGGTGTTGCGATGAGTACCCTCCATTCTCGGTTGGATATTCCAAATTCTTTGCCTTGGCATCCGCAATTAGATCGACCTTTTCGTTGGTGACATAATCGAACCAGCTAGAGCCTACAACACCATGTGTCGATGGTTGTGCTCCAGTCGAGAGTGTCGCAAGTGAAACGGGGGTAAGGGTTTGTTGGTAGCTATATTGGCAATTATCATATCGTAGACCCTCTTGATATAACAATTGCATTCCACCCGAACCCATATTAGATTGGTAACGCTCAACATCTACCGCGCGCATACCGCTAACGACAATATTGACAACTAATTTGGGTTTATTTTTATCACCCGCTTGAGCATACGAGCTCGTTGCTATTAGCATTGCTGCGACATATAGTGCGATTCTTTTTGTCATACTTCAATTTTTTGAGTAGCAAATTTACAAATTATTTTGTAATTGACCCCTAAAATAGTCACTTTCCTTACTTAAATTTATATTCTTGTGCTCTTTTATAAATTCTAACTGCTTTCGGCAGAACTCTCGATAGGCTTCACTCTGAGCATTAAAGGGTCTGTGTGATGCTGCTCGAAGTATCGCTGCAACTTTTTCCATCGTCTCTTGAGCCAAAGCGCTAATATGAGCCTGGCAAAATTTCGACCAGATATACTCAACTGCTTTTTTCGATGGGTGAAGCATATCATCGGCATAGAAGCGATAGTCACGCAGGTCATCCATCATGATCTCGAATGCTGGAAAGTAAGCGACATTTTTATACTTCTGCTGCAATTGATCAATCGCAACTCTTAATGAGGCTTTGCTTAATGAATTCTCGGCCATGCCATCCAGTAGGTGACGAACAGGGCTTACTGAAAATATAAACTGCTTCGATGGGTATCTCTCGATAAGCGGCGAAAGAGAGTCAACAACCTCCGACACACTCATTGCGCAACGGTTGAATCTCGATGCAGGCTCTTTATGACAATTGGCCACAACTTTGCCATTTTCGACCAATCGGTATATCCAAATTGTGCCCAGAGTGATGATCAGCGTATCACACTCCTTTAGTGCTGAATGGCCTTGCTGAACAGCGCAATTTATCTTGGAGAGAGTCTCTTGGGGCGATGAAGATGAAAAAGAGCCATGAAAGTCGAAGTGAAACCACTGATCTCTGCGACTCTCGAGATCGCCAAACGAAACTCCGCGAAACTCCTCGAAACGCTCCAAAGTCGAGACAATCGAGCATGGATTAAAAAGAACACCTGTCGGGTTGACACAGGCGTTGAATTTTGCCTCGGTGAGCTTTTCTCCAATCGAGAGCGCAAAGCATGAACCAATCGAGAGTATCTTGCTCGAATACTCTAATTGTTCTTTAGCGCGAGGAATCCCTATTTCAGTTCTAAATTTCATCTTGCAAAATTAGTGAATTATATGATTAATTACTACTTTTGTTCTATGACAATTAAGGCAAACTGTAAAATAAATATTGGTCTCGATGTTTTGAGACGTCGAGAGGATGGTTTTCATGAGCTCTCTACTGTGATGTTTCCTGTGAAGGGGCTTTATGATCTTATTGATTTTGAGGTCATTGAAGGTGATAAGGTCGAGTTCGCGGGCAAGGGAATGGTAGTGGACTGTGCGATAGAGAACAATCTTTGCGTCAAGGCGTATAACTTAATGCGTGAGCACTACCCTAGCGTTGGAGGCTTAAAAATCACGCTCGATAAGCGAGTGCCATTCGGTGCGGGTTTAGGTGGTGGATCATCTGATGCGACTGCGGTTATTTTAGCCGTTAACGAGCTGTTTGGGTTGAATCTCTCCGAAGAAAGATTAATTGAACTCGCTGCGATGATAGGTAGTGACACCCCATTTTTCGTTCGTAACACCCCTCAATTATGCACAGGTCGAGGTGAGAATATGACACCCGTTGAGGTGGATCTCGAGGGACGCTATTTAGCTTTAATAAAGCCAGATATCAATGTTTCAACCCGCGAGGCATATTCGGGGGTTAAGCCTGCTTATCCAGCCGAGTCGCTCTCAGAGGCTATTCAATTGCCAATTCTTAAGTGGCAAGGCCGAGTGAAAAACGACTTCGAGGAGCATATCTTTTTGGCCTATCCACTACTCGCTCAAATCAAAGAGGAGCTTATCACAAGTGGTGCTTTGTATGCTGCAATGTCGGGAAGTGGCTCGACTATCTTTGGGATTTTTGAGGCTCAAGAGGATGCAAAAAAGGCAATTAGCAAGTTTGAAAAACTAGCCAATTGCCATATTGTAAAGATCTCTTAGGGTCTTTAATTAGAAGCGACTAAAGTGTTGATTGTGACTCAACTACCACCTCTGAGCTAACCTTTGCAATCAAGCCTTGAAGTACTTTGCCTGGGCCCAACTCCGTGAAGTGAGTGTAAGCATCAGCGATCATATTCTCTGAGATATATGTCCAACGTACTGGAGCTGTAAGTTGCGCGATAAGGTTCTCTTTGATCTCCGCAGGATCGGTGTGAGGTTTTGCGTCAACGTTTTGGTAAATTGGGCAAGTTGGAGTCGAGAACTCAGCAGCAGCAATTGCAGCAGCTAACTCCTCGCGTGCAGGTGCCATCAATGGAGAGTGGAATGCACCACCTACTGGCAAACGCAAAGCACGTTTTGCACCAGCCTCTTTAGCCTTAGCGCAAGCCTGGTCGACAGCCTCGACAGCACCCGAGATAACCAATTGACCTGGGCAGTTGTAGTTTGCAGCAACAACAACACCATCAATGCTTTCGCAAATCTCCTCGACCTTTGTGTCAGGAAGAGCCAATACAGCAGCCATAGTACCCTCGACAGCCTCACAAGCAGCTTGCATAGCCATCGCACGCTTAGATACTAGACGCAAACCATCTTCGAAAGAGAGAGCTCCAGCAACAACCAAAGCCGAGAATTCACCCAAAGAGTGACCAGCAACACCATCAGGAGTTACGCCCAATGCCTTTGCCATGATTACCGAGTGAAGGAAAACGGCAGGTTGTGTAACTTTTGTCTCTTTAAGTTGCTCAGCAGTGCCATCAAACATAATGTCGGTGATTCTGAATCCCAAGATTTCGTTTGCTTGCTCAAAAAGTTGCTTTGCCTCTGCATTGTTTTCGTAGAGGTCTTTACCCATTCCTGGCGCTTGAGCACCCTGACCTGGGAATACGTATGCGTGTTTCATTACGTTATTTATTTAAAGTTTAACGGCTCAAAGGTAATAAAAATCACGACAGTTGAAACTCTGTGATCTCATTTAGAGTCATTTTTTTCACTTCGCAGTCACCGATAGCGGTTGGAAGAACCAATCCAACGGTATCACCATGTGCCTTTTTATCGTGCATTATCGACTTCAACATCTTCGACATTGGAACTGGAGACTCCATTACAAAACCATATGATTCGATGATCTTATTTATTCTATATAGGTCTGCCTCCTTTAGCATCCCCATTCGGTGAGCCATGTCGGCGATGATAACCATTCCTGCCGCTACTGCTTCGCCATGGTTCATCACATTCGAATTTTTCTCGATTGCATGGGCAAAGGTGTGGCCAAGGTTTAGTTTCCTGCGTTCACCAGCCTCTCTTTCGTCCATCTCGACGATTCGAGCCTTGATCTTAACCGATTCAAAGATTATTCGCGACAAAAGAGGTTTGTTGACTCTTAGACTCTCCAAGGTGTGAAGCTCTAGTTCGTTGAAAAGCTCGGAATTGGCGATGATTGCCGATTTTATGATCTCGGCTAATCCTGCTCTGAATTCGCGCTCGGGCAGAGTCGAGAGCATCGCTACGTCGCAAATTACAAATTCGGGTTGTAGGAATGTTCCGATCATATTCTTAAATCCATCGAAATTGACACCATTCTTACCCCCAACACCAGCGTCAACTTGGCTAAGCAGAGTCGTTGAGACAAAACCGAAGTTGATACCGCGCATATAGATTCCTGCTACAAAGCCTGTGATGTCGCTCACAATTCCACCACCTATACCTAATAGGAAGGTTGAACGGTCGGCATTAAGCTCGATAAGTCTGCGACAGATAGTCTCGACAGTTTGCAAAGTTTTGACACTTTCGCCTACACCGATCAATATTTTCTCGTATGGAGCTAACATTTCACCATACAAACGATCTATATTTAGATCCGATATGACTACCACTCGAGGTTTGCCCGCGAGGTAGTCTGGAAGCAATTTTTGCGACTCTGCAATCACAATTTTGCTCTTTCCTTTAATATTTAAAAGTAAATCTTGCACCATAAACACTGTTTTAACAGCAAAGATAGAATTTTTCTCGGCAAATTGATTACCTTTGCCCAGAAAAATTATCGATAAAAATATTCTGATGCAAAAATTACGCAACATTGCGATCATCGCCCACGTTGACCACGGTAAGACTACTTTGGTGGATAAGATGATCTTAGAGGGTCAAATCCTTCGCGAAAATGCTCAACCTCAAGGTGAGCTAATACTTGACAACAACGATTTGGAGAGAGAGCGTGGAATCACGATTCTTTCAAAAAACGTATCGGTTATATATAAGGACTACAAGATTAACATTATCGACACCCCTGGTCACGCCGACTTTGGTGGTGAGGTTGAGCGTGTGCTCAATATGTGTGATGGTGTTTTGCTTCTTGTCGATGCCTTCGAGGGAACTATGCCTCAAACTCGATTCGTTTTGCAAAAGGCTTTGGCTTTGGGCAAGAAACCAATCGTTGTGGTTAACAAGGTTGATAAGGAGAATTGTCGTCCTGACGTGGTTAACGAGCAGGTATTTGATTTGATGTTCACCTTGGATGCAACCGAGGAGCAGTTGGATTACAAAACAATCTACGGCTCGGCAAAACAAGGTTGGATGTCACACAAGTGGAATGAGCCAACAAACTCGATCGCTCCGCTTTTGGACGCAATCATCGACGATATTCCAGAGCCTGAGGTAGCTGAGGGAACTCCTCAAATGCTTGTTACTTCACTCGAGTTCTCATCGTTTATCGGTCGTATTGCAATTGGTAAGGTTACTCGTGGTTCGCTTAAGGCTGGCCAAAATGTTACTCTTGCAAAGCGCGATGGTGAGACAATGACAAAGTGCAAGATCAAGGAGCTGATGATCTTCGAGGGTCTTGGTAAAAAGAAAGTCGATGTGGTTAACTGCGGTGAGATCTGCGCTGTGGTTGGTATCGAAGGCTTCGAGATTGGTGATACAATTTGCGACTTTGAGAATCCTGAGCCACTTCCTCCAATTGCTGTCGATGAGCCAACGATGTCGATGTTATTTACAATCAATAACTCACCATTTTTCGGAAAAGATGGTAAGTATGTAACTTCACGTCACATCAAGGATCGTTTGGATAAGGAGCTTGAGAAGAACCTTGCGCTTCGTGTCGAGCCAGGAGCAACAGCCGATAGCTTTATCGTTTTCGGACGTGGTGTGCTTCACCTTTCAGTCTTGATCGAGACTATGCGTCGTGAGGGTTATGAGCTTCAAGTGGGTCAACCTCAAGTAATTATTAAGGAAGTAGATGGTAAGCGTTGCGAGCCAATCGAGGAGCTTACGGTTGATTGTCCAGAGGAGTGCTCGGGAACAGTTATCGACTTGGTGACTCGTCGTAAGGGTACTTTGACTAATATGCTTACTAGCGACGAGCGTACTCGTGTAGAGTTCTCGATCCCTTCGCGTGGTATCATCGGACTTCGTTCAAATATGCTTACAGCAACAGCTGGTGAGGCGATTATGACTCACCGCTTGGTAGGTTTCGAGCCTTGGGTAGGTGATATCGAGATGCGTAACAATGGTTCGATCATCTCGGGTGAGACTGGAACAGCATTCGCCTATTCGATCGATAAACTTCAAGATCGCGGTAAGTTTTTTATCCACCCCATGGATGAGGTTTACTCGGGTCAGGTTATCGGAGAGCACTCGCGTAGCAACGATATCACGGTCAACGTAACAAAAGCTAAGCAGCTTACAAATATGCGTGCATCGGGTAATGACGATAAATCGTCTATCGCACCTCCTAAGGTGTTCTCTTTGGAGGAGGCTTTGGAGTATATCCAAGAGGATGAGTACGTTGAGCTTACTCCACACTCGATTCGTTTGCGCAAGATCCTTCTCAATGAGCACGATCGTAAGCGTGCAGCGAAATAGTTGTAGGTAAATTTAATTTAGGCTCGTTTTCAATTAAAAGATAGCGAGCCTTTTTATATGTTTTAGATAAAATGTTCGTTGTTTTAGCTATAGTTGTTTTAGGTGTGATAATCGGTACACAAATCCAATTTCCTAAAGCTCCAGCTTTTTTTTCGAAGCTGCTCAATATTATTGTATATGTATTACTTCTGGTGATGGGTATAGTTGTAGGTGGTAATGAGAGAATCGTTAATAATCTCTCGACAATTGGCCTGCAAGCATTTATTATCACCCTGGGAACTGTTTTCGGAAGTATGATCGTTGCCGCATTGATATACAAAAAGATTTATAAGGGAGGAGAGCAGAAATGAAAGCGAGTTTAATTATTGTCTCATTTTTCGTTGTTGGACTGATCCTGGGAATCAATTTTGACCAACTGGCAGAGTTGTGTAGCGGAAACCTTAGTCGCTATATCCTCTATGTGATGATGCTCTCTGTAGGCATGGGAATTGGTTGCGACAAGGCGGCATTAAAGGCTCTGAGGGATCAAGATAAAAGAGCTTTTTTGTTGCCATTGGGTACAATTGTCGGAACTTTGTTGGGTGCAGCAGCGGTATACCCTTTGGTGAGTTCGATTGAGTTGAAAGATACTTTGGCCGTTGCTAGTGGATTGGGATACTACTCTTTGTCGAGTATTTTGCTAACCGAATATCGAGGAGCTGAGATTGGTACAATTGCCTTGCTCTCGAACGTTATTCGAGAGGTTGGTACAATTCTTACAGCGCCACTTATGGTTCGATATTTCACCAAACTCGCGCTAATCTCGTCGGCTGGAGCAGCTTCGATTGACACCCTATTGCCAATTATTACTCGCAATTCGGGTAAGGAGTATATCATTGTTGCGATTATTCACGGTTTAGTGATGGAGGTCGCAGCTCCTGTGTTAGTTACTCTATTCGCAATGCTTTAGCTTTCAGCATAGAAAATTAAAATTAGGTGGATTGCATAAATCTGCCTATTTTTTTATATCTTTGTGCTACTTAAAATTCAGCGATGTCGGAAATAAAAATGCAAAAAATAAGTAACGAAGAGAGTGCAAAGCTCCCTCCGTTAGTCTTTAATGGTGAAATTATTGTTGTGGATAGCCCAGATCAGATCGAAGCTGCCTGCAATGATCTTGCTCGCTACCCTATTATTGGTTTCGATACTGAGACTCGGCCGTCTTTCAAGGCGGGAGTTACGTACAAAGTTGCTCTGCTTCAACTCTCTACACCTCTCAAGTGTTACCTTTTTCGATTGAATAAAATTCCATTGGATAGGACTATTCTATCAATCTTGGAGCGTAAAGATATTATCAAATTGGGAGCTGATGTGTTGGGCGATCTTCGCTCGCTTCGCAAACTTCGCAACTTTAAAGAGAATGGTTTTATTGATCTGCAAAAGATCATCGAGGAGTATGGAATTGGCGAAAAGAGTTTGCGCAAGATGTCGGCATTGGTTCTTGGATATCGAATCTCGAAGGCTCAAAGATTGAGCAACTGGGAAGCTGCGACATTTACGCCACAGCAAAAGATATATGCTGCAACCGACGCATGGGCGTGTATCGAGATCTACAATAAGTTACAAAAAATGAAAAAAGTAAAAAGATAAATATGAGGCCACAACTATTTTTAAAACGAGGCAAAGAGGAGTCACTTCTGCGCCGTCACCCATGGATTTTTTCGGGAGCAATCGACAAGGTTGACTCTGTAGAGGAGTTAGTAGAGGGTGAAATTGTCGATCTTCGCACCAAAAGCGGAGATTTTATCGCCTCTGGCCACTTCCAAATTGGCTCTATCGCTGTGCGAGTTTTGACTTTCGAGCAGGAGGAGATCGACCAGGAGTGGTGGAATAATAAGATTGCAATTGCTTATGGCGTTCGCGAGGCGTTGCTTTTAACCAACAATGAATCAACAACTTGCTATCGCTTAATTCACGGTGAGGGTGATTCACTTCCAGGCTTGGTTGTGGATATCTACGACCGCACTGCTGTTGTTCAATGTCACTCGGTTGGAATGTATCACTCGCGATTGTTGATTGCCGAGGCGATCAAAGCGTGCTATGGAGAGGCAATAGAGGCGATTTATGACAAGAGCTCGCAAACGGTGCCTTATAATGCAAATCTTGATGCTGTCGACGGATATCTTTGGGGTCACACTCCATCTCAAGAGAGTGTGGTTCTGGAGAATGGGCACAAATTTACGGTCAATTGGGAGAAGGGTCAAAAGACTGGTTTTTTCCTCGATCAACGATATAATCGCGAGTTGGTGGGTCACTATTCGAAGGGTCGCACGGTTCTAAATACATTCTGCTACACGGGTGGCTTCTCGGTCTACGCAATGGCGGGTGGCGCTAAGGAGGTCTGCTCGGTGGACTCATCGGCTCGTGCGGTGCACTTGGCAAAAGAGAATATGGAGCTTAATTTTGGTGCTGATGTCAACCACTCGACTTTGGCGGTCGATGCTGTTGAGTATTTGAAAAATATTGGTGATAAGTACGATTTGATCATTCTTGATCCTCCTGCATTTGCCAAGCACCACAAGGTCTTGGGTAATGCGATGCAAGGATACAAGCGATTGAATGCTCGTGCACTCTCGCAGATCAAGAGCGGCGGAATCCTATTTACATTCTCGTGCTCGCAAGCTGTTTCAAAGGATCTGTTCCGCACAACGGTCTTTTCGGCTGCGGCAATTGCTGGTAGAAAGGTGCGAATACTTCACCAATTAACGCAACCTGCTGATCACCCTATTAATATTTACCATCCTGAGGGTGAATACCTTAAGGGATTGGTGCTATATGTGGAATAAAATAAAAGTCGACTACAAGATAAGTTTCTAGTCGACTTTTTATTTTACTCTTTTAGCATCTCCTCTGCAGCTTCAAGTGCTGTGTAGAACTCCTCGCCAAAGCGACGAACGATAGGTTCTCGAAGTGATTTGTAAACTGGAATTTGCAGCTTAGCGCCATTTGCACACGCCGAGCGGCAAACGCTCCAACGGTGGTAGTTTAATCCTACGCCGCCATTAGCGAAGTTGATCAAGCGAATTGGATAGAGGTGGCATGAGATAGGTTTCATAAAGTGAGTTTCACCTGCTCGCCACGCTTTTTCGATTGCGCAGAGCGTAACGCCATTCTCCGAGTAAGCATAGGCACACTCGGCATCGTTGACTAGTGGCGTTGTGTAGTCGCCATCTGAATCAACAACCATAAAGCCTTGTTTTTCAATAGCTTCGATACCTTCGCCAGTCATATATTTTTTGTAGGATGGGTACTCCTGTTCCAAAATATCAACCTCGTCAATCTCGAGTGGAGCACCTGCATTACCCTCTACGCAACAGATACCTTTACATTGCGCAATGTCGCAAGCGAAGTGCTCTTGCAGAAGGTCAATACTTACAATTTTATCGTCGATTTCAATCATCATAATCTTAAAATAGTTTAAGGGTTGTAAATGTCTACGTTGCGGAAGGTGAAGATCTCGTCGATCATGCTTTTGAACTCCGCAGCTTCAGTATTGGTTTGGTCTATCGAGAGTGCCTGGTTGAAATCATTCAATGCACGCCCAAAGTCGTTGCAGCGATAGTGGTATTTTCCGCGGGCAATGTAATTCTCTAATGTTGGTGAGTTGGTGATTGCAACATTCAACTCAGCTAATTCGCCTTTCGCTTTCCACAAACCTTTCGTTTTTATGTAATTCAGAACTTCAGGTTGTAACATTTTTGCGACATCCTCACCATTGGTTAATGCCTTTCGGACATCAGTTGATGAGAAATTTTGCAAGGGCGCACCCTTCAAAAGTGTGATCTTATCGAGGTACAACTCTACCCTTTCGCCTTGGCGTGGATAGACGAAAATTGGATAATTCGCAAGTATCTCCTCGTAGCTCAGCCACTTGTGCAGCTGCGGAATTATATCGCCTCCCATAAGAATCGCGAACTGAGAATCAGCACCGTAATTCTCGCTTAAGTGTCTGAGAGTATTGATGGTGTAGGATGGTCGCCCTAACAAAAACTCGATTATCGAAGCGCTGATCTTATCGGGATGCTTAGATGCAGCACACGCCGTCTCGACCATCTCAAAACGATCCACCTCGGGAGCTAGATCAGCCACACTTTTGAGTGGATTGCGAGGTGAGACAATAAGCGCCACTTGATCGCACAAATTTTGATCTATAACATACTCAGCAAGAGCTATATGGCCGCGGTGAATTGGGTTAAACGACCCAAAGTATAACATTATTTTCTTCACCCCTACGCCTCTAAAAATTTACGGATAACCTCCTCTGTTTGAGCTACTGCCACCGACAGATCATCGTTTACGATTGTGTGGTCGAAGTTTGGTGATTTCGAAATTTCGAACTCAGCCTTGTTTACTCGTTTCTCGATCACCTCCGCGACATCGGTTGCGCGGCCAATCAGACGCTTGCGCAGAGTCTCAATTGATGGAGGCATCACGAAAATTGAACACGCTGCATCGCCAAAAATCTCTTTCAGGCGGATTCCACCCATGACGTCAACATCGAAAAGTATCACATTTCCCTTTGCCCAAATGCGTTGCATCTCGGAGCGAAGTGTGCCATAGCAGGTTCCTGCATAGACCTCCTCCCACTCGACAAACTCATCTTGCTTGACTCTTTGAGCAAACTCTTCGTTGGTTAAAAAGTGGTAATCTACCCCATTTTGCTCAACTCCGCGAGGTGCTCTTGATGTTGCCGAAACCGAGAATTCGAAGTTTGAAAAGATCTTCAAAAGCTCCTTTACAACTGTGGTTTTGCCTGCTCCACTGGGAGCTGAAAATATAATTAACTTGCCTTCCATCGTCTTTATAAAATATTGAGTAACTGCTCTTTGATCTTCTCCAGCTCATCTTTCATTACAACTACAATGCGTTGGATATTTGCCTCATTTGCTTTCGATCCCATTGTGTTGATCTCGCGACCAATCTCTTGTGAAATGAAACCGAGTTTACGACCTACACCCTCCTCCGAAGCTGCTACCTCGCGGAAATATTTGCAGTGATTAGTAAGGCGAACTTTCTCTTCGGTGATATCAAGCTTCTCGGCATAGAAGATCATCTCAGCCTCCAAACGATTTGAGTCTACATTAATTTGCAGCTTTGCAATATTCTCGCGAATACGGTTTTTGACCGTCTCAACACGAGCCTCTTCGAATGGAGTTACCTTCTCTTTGCAAGCCTCGATCTTGTCGATTCTTTGCAAAAGATCAGCGATAAGGATTGCACCCTCTTGCTCACGGAAAGAGTTTAGGTGTTCGATAGCTTGCGCTACGGCCAACAAAAGCGCTTCGCTCTCACTCTCCTCGATTGTCTCCTCTTGCGTTGCTACAACATCTGGCATACGAAGAACCGATGAAAGTGCTTCACCGTGGTTAAGCTCCAATCCAGACTCTGCGCAGACTTCCTTAAGTTGATTTAGGTAGAACGAGAAAAGCTCCTTGTTAACTCTCTTGCAGCTTACTTCCTCCGCCCCGATTGAGCTATATGAAACTTGAACTTCGCATTTTCCTCTGACAACACCCTTTGCGATCATGCTACGAATTTCAACCTCCGACGAGCGGAAGATTGATGGTAGACGCAACGAGAGGTCTAATTGCTTTGAATTAAGCGTACGTATTTCAACTGTGATTTTTTTACTATTTATGGTAACTTCGGCCTTACCAAAGCCTGTCATTGAGCGTATCATCTGCTAATTTTATTTTTAGAGAACAAATGTAATAAAAACTTATCATTTTTGCACAAAAAAAGAGAGACTTTTTAGGTCTCTCTTTAATATTTATTCTCAACTGTTTTTAGCAGTTCATTGCACCACAACAGTGGATCACTTGACCTGAAACATAAGACGATAGGTCTGAAGCTAGGAATAAGCAAACTTTCGCTACATCCTCGGTAGTACCGCCGCGACGAAGTGGAATTTGGTTGTACCAACCTTGTTTAACCTCCTCTGGAAGTTGGTCGGTCATCTCGGTGATGATAAAGCCTGGAGCGATTGCGTTAGCACGGATTCCACGAGGACCCATCTCCTTAGCGATAGATTTTGCCAAACCGATCATACCAGCCTTAGAAGCCGAGTAGTTACATTGGCCAGCGTTACCACTAACACCAACAACCGATGACATATTGATAATAGAACCACCCTTTTGGCGAGCCATAATTGGGGTTACTGCGTGAACAAAGTTGAACGCTGATTTCAAGTTAACGTTGATTACAGCATCCCATTGAGCCTCCGACATACGCATCATAAGACCATCTTTGGTGATACCTGCATTGTTAACCAATACGTCGATACGACCGAAATCTTTGTGGATCTCACTGATAACCTCGTGAGTAGCTGTGAAATCTGCTGCATTCGAAGCATATCCCTTACCTTTAACACCTAGAGCATTGATCTCAGCCTCAGTAGCCAAACCATTCTCGTCGATTACCAAATCGGTAAAAGCTACATCTGCACCTGCCTTAGCAAACTCAATTGCGATAGCTTTACCAATACCACGTGCTGCACCTGTAACAACAGCAACTTTTCCTTCTAATAGTTTCATATTAAAGTTTTATTAATTCAATTAATTGGCACAAAGGTAATAAATTATTGTTAATATCAAAATTTACCTCTGCGCTACTTATACTCCTTTGCTTCTCTCTCGCCTCTTAGAACAGCTAATGCGTTTGAAGCCAGTGAATCCAACTCATTTTCGCCTGGATAGCGATAAACGGATGCGATAAATTTGCAACGCCTCTCGATCTCGCCTGTGATATAGTCATTGTGAGCGATTCCTCCAGTTAGAATCACCCCGTCGATCTCTCCTGCGCAGACTGTGGCCAGTGAGCCAATATCTTTTGCGACATTATAGCAGAAGGCATCAATGATTAGTTTTGCATCCTGGTCACCCTCCTCGATTTGTTTCATCGCCTCGATAGCTGAGTTTGTTCCCAAGTGAGCCACAAAACCACCTCCTCCAGTTATCATTCTCAGTATCTGCTTCTTAGTGTATTCTCCTGAGAAACAGATATCTACAAGGGTGTTTGAAGCTAACCGACCCGCTCTTTCGGGAGAGAATGTTCCATCACCTCCAAGACCACAAAATGTGTCGATAACTCGCCCTTTAGAGTGAAGACTAACTGTCACACCGCCACCTAAGTGAGCAACGATGATATTCAGATCTTCAACACGCCTGTCGTGCTCTCGGGCATGAATTCGCACTGTCGCTTTGGTGTTTAAAGCGTGGAAAATCGAACATCGAGGGATGCTAGGCAAACCGCTGATTCTGGCTAATGGCTCCATCTCGTCGAGTACAACTGGATCGGCAATATATGCGGGAACACCCACCAAATCAGCAATAGATCGAGCAATCAAAGCTCCGAGATTACAAGCGTGTTCCAACCTCGAATACTTCGTATCTTGCCACAATTTATCGTTGATCTCGTAGACTCCACCCTCCACAGGGTTGATAATTCCACCTCTACCGATTACAGCCGAAAGCTCAGAAATATCAAAACCAGTTTGATTAAGGTGGTAGATCACAAGATCTTGCCGCCACTCAAACTGGTCAATGATAGCATCATAACAACTAAGCTCCTCCGAGCTATGATCGATAGTCAACTCACACAAAGGTTGCTCATCTCGATAGAGAGCAGCCTTTGTTGAAGTTGAACCTGGGTCGACAGCTAGAATATAATAGCTCATAGTGTCATGTGTAAGGTGTAACAAAAAAGAAAATTAGCTCTTAACAGCCAAGCAAGCCAAAGCAATAGAGTAAAGTTTTGTTTTGCTTGAGTCGCCACGTGAAGTAAGTACACATGGAACTTTAGTACCCATAACCATTGCAGCTAGCTCGCCGTGGCAAAGGTGTGATGCTGATTTGAAGAATACGTTTGCAGACTCCAAGTTAGGGAACAACAAACAATCTGGCTCGCCAGCGATAGCTGAACCTTGTACTTTCTTGTGCTCGGCAACCTCCTTGAATAGAGCTACGTCAAGCGAAAGTGGACCATCAACGATCACGTTACCCAATTGACCACGATCACCCAATTTAGCCAACAAAGCAGCCTCGGTAGATGAAGGAACGCCAAGAAGAAGTTGCTCAGATGGAGCGATACAAGCGATCTTTGGAGTTTTGATACCCAACAACTTAGCAGTTTGAGCTAGGTAGCCAATTTGAACTTTCTTTTGCTTTAGATCTGGAAGTGGAAGAACCGCAACGTCAGATACTGTAAGTAGGCGTGGGTAGCCTGGCATCTCGATGATTGTTACGTGGCTCAATACGCCGCGTGGAGGGAATAGACCAGCCTCTTTATTCAAGATTCCGCGCATATATTTGTCAGTCGAGACCAAACCTTTCATCAAAACGTCAGCATCACCTGCAACAACTGATGCAACAGCCAAACGTACACACTTAACGTCCGACGACTCGTCGATGATTTTAAATGCGTTGATATCAAAACCCTCAGCTGCACAAATCTCCTCGATTACAGCTTTGTCACCATAAAGTGTTGGCTCTACAAGGCCCTCCTTATATGCGTTGTATACTGCCTCAATTGTGTGTGAATCTTGACCATAAGCTACTGCTAGACGACGTTTACCACGTTTGCGAGCCTCTTCAACAATCTGATCTAATTTTTCGATTACCATTTTATTTTAATATTTTAAAAGTTTCTATTTTTTGTTAGGTTTTTGTTTTGCTCTTATTTAAGCAAGTTGTATGTGTCAGTTGCGATTACCAACTCCTCGTTAGTTTGGTATACTACAACCTTAACTTTTGATTCTGGTTTAGAAAGGATCAAGTCCTTACCTCTAACACCTTTGTTTATCTCCTCATCGAACTCAACGCCCATAAACCCTAGGCCAGAGCATGCTTGAACGCGCAAAGCATCAGAATTCTCACCAACACCACCAGTGAAGACGATCAAATCCAAACCACCCATGATAGCTGCATATTGAGCAATGAATTTCTTGATACGGCTGAAGTACATATCGCGAGCTACGATTGCAAGCTCGTTACCCTCGTCGTAAGCAGCGTCGATATCACGCATATCGCTCGAAAGCTCCTCGGTCATACCCCAAACGCCAGACTCTTTGTTCATCATTGCGTCCAATTGATCGAACGACATACCCTCTTTCTTACCGATGAATGTGATTGCACTAGCATCAATTTGACCGCAACGAGTACCCATTACTAGACCATCAAGAGGAGAGAATCCCATAGAAGTGTCATATGATTTACCGTTAAGAATGGCAGTGATTGATCCGCCATTACCTACGTGGCAAGTAACGATCTTAGAGGTCTCGAAATCTAGTCCTGTCATCTCAGCTGCACGTTGAGCAACGAATTTGTGACTTGTTCCGTGGAAACCATACTTACGAACGCCATACTTTTTGTAGTACTTTCTAGGAAGTGCAAACATATAGTTTGTCGCTGGGATAGATTGGTGGAACGATGTATCGAATACAACAACTTGGCTTACGCCTGGCAAAACCTTCTCGATTGAGAGAACTCCCTCAAGGTTTGCTGGGTTGTGAAGAGGTGCGATTTCGAAAAGAGATGTAATTTTAGCTTTAACATCCTCGTCAACGATGCAGCTTACTGGGAAGTACTCACCACCATGAGCTACACGGTGACCTACGGCCTTGATATCATCAAGTGAAGTTAATACGCCGTGCTCAGCATCCAAAAGTGCTTCAAGAACGAGTGTAATACCTGTTGTGTGATCTGGAATAGGTTGACGGATCTCAAACTTTGATTTTCCTACTTTGTGCTCAAGGTGACCTTCTGGCAAGCCGATTCTCTCGACAATACCTTTTGCCATTAACACTCCTGAGCCACCCTCCATATCAATTACTTGATATTTGATAGACGAGCTACCGCAATTCAAAACTAAAATTTTCATATTATATTGGTTTTAATTAATTAGATTTTCTAGGTTAGAGAGCCCCTCCGCACACAAATAGAGAGAACGCTCCCGCAAATATAGACAAAATAGATTCAAATTCCTAGAACTCCAATCCATTTTTTAATATTTTTTTTAGGTGTTATTCCATTAACAACTAATATGTTGAAAATCAAAGAGCATATACCAATTACTGTCGGCGAAGTATTTTACCTATAACGCCTTCGACCAGATCCTCAATTTTAGAAACAGCACTAACCGAAGCAGGATTCGAAGCATCTTGAACAACACCCGAAGTGACTCCATGTTGATATGGATAGACCAAAACAAAATTTATACCGCTGAAATATGTGTTGATATATCCTGGGATATTCTCCATGCTTTCGTGGTAGGATGGGTTGAGTGGTTTACTCATTATAAATATAAGTCCATCGTTGTCCTTAATCTCGCGAGTGACGATCAGCAGATCCTTGTATGACGACAATTCGTGAGTCTCGATTGGCACTGGAGCTCCTTTGTTTATCTCAGCAATCACATCAAGGGTGCTTTGAGTAGCATAGATAACAGCACTAGCGCCCGTTGATCGCATTAGACTCCACACACGAACGATCCAACTGCGGAAGCCAAACTCCAACTCAGCGTTTGGTGGCATCACAATCACTTGTCGCTTTATGGTCTGGATCGGCTGACATGAGCGGTAGACAAAAGTTGTAACGTTGCCATTATGAATCGCATTGTGAGAGATTTTTGTCAATAGCGACTCCTTTATAAATTTATTAGAGTCGATATCTAGCAAAAGATCCGAAACATTATATTCGCGTAAAAGATTTAAAATTCCATTGGTGTAGCTCGTGTCGTAACGCAAGCAGGTGTCCACTACCCTTTCGGCTGCAGCAGAACACTGCATAGCTCTTTCAAAGAGCTTTTGTGAACGCTTTAATTGAACGTGTTGGTCGGTCTCACTGTCGATAATAGCGGCAACAGAGACTAGGTTATTTTCACTCTTTGGGGTCAATAGGTGAGCAAAGCTAATTAGCTCATCGGTGCACTCCTCGTTGTAAACAGGGATGATTAGGCGATGATCTTGATCATCTTCCTCTTCTAGGTCCAAAGCCTCGCTCATCGAGATTTTGTGAGCTGCCCTTTGTGCCGAGAATGACGCAACGGTACAGGTGATAAAGATCATCAAAACGGTGCCGTTCAGCACGCTATCGCTCAAAAGTCTGATAGGATCACCTTCGGCAGTTGTCGCCAAAATCAAATTGTAACCTACCAGTGCCATTGCCAGAGTGGCAGCAACACGAGCGCTACTGAGTCCATATATTAAAGTGCGTTCATTGCGAGTAAAGCCGAAGCTCTTTTGGGCAAAAAACGCAGCTAAATATTTCGATAATAGCGCCACTGTGGTCATAACCAAAGCGGTGATTATCGTATTCCAATCCGAGATAAAGACGCGAAAATCAATAAGCATACCGACTCCGATTAGGAAGAATGGGATAAAAATCGCATTGCCGACGAAATCAATTCGATTCATCAAGGCGGAAGATTGTGGGATTAAGCGATTAAGAGAAAGACCCGCAAAGAAAGCTCCAATAATCGCCTCTAATCCAGCTAATTCCGCTAAAACTGCACCCAAAAAGACCATAAAAAGCACGAAGATAAATTGTGATAATCCATCTGAGACGCGTTTTAAAAAGTATCGAGCTATGATTGGGAATAAGATAATTACAATCGAGGCAAAGATAAGAACCGAGATGGCTAGCTTGATCCAGAAGGCAGAATCAACCTCTCCATGAGCCAATCCGACAACTCCCGAGAGAGCTAAAAGAGCCAATGTGTCGGTAATGACCGTTCCTCCAATTGCCACCGTCACAGCTCGGTTGCGCTTCACGCCCATCTTGGCAACCATTGGATAGGTCACCAAGGTGTGAGAAGCAAACATACTACCCAACATAAGTGAGGTGATCAGCGAAAATTTCAAGATATATAGTCCCGTTGCCACTCCCATTCCCAGCGGAATTAAGAAGGTGAACAATCCAAAGACAATGCTTCGAAAACGATTGCGCATCAGCTCATTAAAGTCGATCTCGAGACCTGCCAAGAACATTAAATACAAGAGTCCAGCCGTTCCCGAAAGTATAATTCCATCGTCACGCAAGATCAGATTGAAACCAAACGGCCCGACAATAGCGCCAGCGATAATCAATCCAAGGATATGAGGTATTCGAAGGCGGTCTAAAAGTAGCGGAGCAAAGAGAATAATGGCCAAAATTATCAAGAATTTCAGCACTGGATTTTCAATTGGCCGAGTGAAGTGATCGGCTATCATTAGAGTATGTATCATAGCGGTAATCTATCGTTTAATTTTTTTTGGTAAAATCTGTTAATTTCATGACAAGATACAATAAAATTTCCGAAATTTCAACTCTTAAAACATTATAATTTTCTTTAAAAAATTGACATGTCAACTCCTAAAAGATAAATCTAATTACAATTTCTGCAAAAAATCGGACGAAAGATATCCTCGAAAGAAAAAAAACACTATATTTGTGGGTTATAAAATATAGTCTAACTAAAATAGACCTGAAGAATGGCAACTGAAAACCCTATCCTTTCTGCTCCAAAGGAGCAAGTCAGCACAGCTGAAGATACGCAAGTTAGCAGCTCAAACGCAGTGAGCTCAGCTACGGAACCCCAAGATGAGAGCGCAACACTCCCAGTGAGCGTTGACGTAACAGAAGAAGAGGCAGCACTAGCAGCCCAAAGCGCAGGCCTCGAGCTTAGTGATGCAACATCCGAAGAGGATGAAATGAGCAAAGATGTAGAGGAGAATTCTCTCGACACGAAAAGCAAAGAGGAGCTTGTAGAGTACTTTGGCTCGTTGCTTCAAAACGAGAGCGTTCAAACGTTACGTCGCAGTGTAGAGTCGATCAAAATCGCATTCTACAAAATTCATCGCGCCGATGTTGATGCGCTTCGTCGCACATTCATCGAAGAGGGTGGCAAAGAGGAGGAGTTTGAAGCTCCTGTTGATGCAGCTGAGGTTCGCCTTAAGGATCTATTTAAAATCTACCGCAAGGAGCGTGATGAATATATCGCATCTTTGGAGAGTCAAAAAGAGGAGAATCTTAAACTTAAACTTGCCATTATCGAGGAGCTTAAGGAGTTGGTTAACACCGATGAGACTATCAACCACACGTTCACTCGTTTCCGCGAGTTGCAACAACGTTGGAAAGATGTAGGTTTGGTGCCTTTGCAAAATGTTAAGGATTTGTGGGAGACTTATAATCTTCATATCGAGAATTTCTACAACTTTATTAAGATAAACAAAGAGCTTCGCGATCTAGACCTTAAAAAGAACTTGATCACCAAGACTGAGCTTTGTGAGGAGGCTGAAGCACTTTGCGCAGAGACTTCAATTGTCGAAGCGTTCCGCAAACTTCAAAAACTTCACGAGCAATGGCACGAAACAGGCCCAGTTGCTAATGAGTTCAAAGAGGCTCTTTGGGAGCGTTTCCGTGCGGCTTCGAGCAGAATAAATAAACTTCACCAAGAGCACTTCGAGGGGTTGAAATCTGAGCAGTTGACAAACCTTGAGCTTAAAACTAAACTTTGCGTAGAAGCTGAGGATCTTTTAACTGAGATGCTATCGGTTCGCAAGGATTGGAACAAAGCGAGCGACAAGCTATTGGAGCTACAAAAAGTTTGGAAGAGCATCGGTTTTGCACCGAAGAAAGATAACAACAAGATCTATGAGCGTTTCCGTATGGCTTGCGATAAGTTCTTTGAGGCTAAGCGTGAGTTCTACTCATCGGCTAAGAGCGAGATGGATCACAACTTGGAGCTAAAAACAGAGTTGTGTGAGGCTGCCGAGTCATTGCAAAATTCTGAGGATTGGAAAGTGGCTACTGAGTCGCTTTTGGAGCTTCAAGCGAAATGGAAGAAGATTGGCGCTGTGCCACGTCGCTATTCTGACCAAATTTGGAAACGATTTAGAGCTGCTTGCGATATGTTCTTTGAGCGTAAATCGCAACACTTTGCTGGTCGTGACAATGAGCAAGAGAGCAACCTAGCTGCTAAGAAAGCATTGCTTGAGGAGATGAAAGCAGCCGATATCATGGCAGGTGGATTCGATGCGATCAAGGCATTCCAACGTCGTTGGAGCGAGATTGGTTTTGTACCTATCAAGCAAAAGGATTCGATCCAAAAGGAGTACAAAGAGGTTGTTGATGTGATGTTCTCTACACTTCGCGGCTCGGAGCGAGATCGTTCGATGAATCGTTTCAAGGAGAAGGTTTCGGCTATGAAAGGCTCGGGTGACCGCAGAATCAAGGGCGAAAGAGAGAAGCTATATAATAAGGTACGCCAATTGGAGTCTGATATCGCCCTATTGGAGAACAATATTGGTTTCTTCGGTAACTCGAAAGGCGCGGAGTCGATGATCGCTGATGTGAAATTGAAGATCGAGCGAGCTAAGGATGAGATGAAGCAGACAATCGAAAAGATTAAATTAATTGACCAACAAGAGGCTTAAATTAATTACCATTACGAATTAAGGTTTGGAAACACACAAACCTTAATTCGCATTTTAGAAGAGATAAACATTTTTAAGATAATATATGAAACTAGACAAACCGAAATATATATTCGTTACTGGTGGTGTTGCATCATCGTTGGGTAAGGGAATTATTTCTGCCTCTACCGCACGTCTACTCCAGGCTAGAGGTTATTCAGTAACTATTCAAAAACTCGATCCATATATCAATGTGGATCCAGGTACGCTAAACCCTTATGAGCATGGTGAGTGCTATGTAACAGAAGATGGTGCTGAGACCGACCTAGATTTGGGTCACTACGAGCGCTTTACATCAATTCACACCTCTAAGGCAAACAATGTAACAACAGGTAAGATATACCAAAACGTAATCGAGAAGGAGCGTAAAGGTGAATTCTTGGGAAAAACTGTTCAGGTTATCCCTCACATCACCGACGAGATCAAGCGCAGAATCCAACTGTTGGGTCAAAAGAAGGAGTACGATGTAATTATCACCGAGATCGGTGGAACTGTAGGCGATATTGAGTCTCAACCATTTATCGAGGCTGTGCGTCAACTTCGCTACCAAGTTGGTTACCAGAACTCTATATTGATTCACCTTACGCTTATCCCTTATATGGCAGCGTCGGGAGAGTTGAAGACTAAACCTACGCAGCACTCTGTAAAGTTGCTTTTGGAGAATGGTCTTCAGCCAGATGTCTTGGTTCTTCGCTCTGAGCATCCACTTTCAACTGAGCTAAAACGTAAGGTTGCTCTCTTCTGTAACGTAGATGCTAATGCGGTTATGCAGTCGATCGACGTGCCTACCATATATGAAGTGCCTTTGAAGATGCACGAGCAACATCTCGATGATGTAGTTTGCGCGAAGCTAGGCTTGGAGACAGGTGTTGTGCCAGATCTTGAGAGTTGGAAACACTTCGTTGATCGCGTGAAAAATCCAAGTCAAGCAGTCGAAATTGCATTGGTTGGTAAATATACCGAGCTTCCAGATGCTTACAAATCAATCTGTGAGTCGTTTATACACGCAGGAACAGTTAACGACTGCAAGGTAAAACTTACGTATGTAAACTCGGAGAAGATCACCGATGAGAATGTAGTTGAGAAATTGGGTAACAAAGCGGCGATCTTGGTTGCTCCAGGATTTGGTAATCGTGGAATCGAGGGTAAAATTGCAGCAGTTAAGTATGCTCGCGAGAATAACGTTCCATTCTTGGGTATCTGCTTGGGTATGCAAAGTGCTGTGATTGAGTTCGCACGCAATGTGATTGGACTTAAGGATGCTCACTCAAGCGAGATGGATCCAATGTCGCCATATCATGTGATCGACATTATGGAGGAGCAAAAGGGAATCACTGCTAAGGGTGGTACAATGCGTCTTGGAGGTTACACTTGTTCGCTCAAAGAGGGTTCGAAAATCGCAGAGGCATATGGCTCGCTTACAGCGACTGAGCGTCACCGTCACCGTTATGAGTTCAATAGCAACTTCTTGGAGCAGTTCGAGAAGCACGGTATGATCGCTACTGGTGTTAACCCTGACACAAGCCTTGTAGAGGTTGTCGAGGTTGAGAACCACCCATGGTTTGTTGGTACACAATACCACCCAGAGTACAAGAGTACAGCATTGAACCCACACCCACTCTTTGTGGCATTTGTTAAAGCAGCGCTTGAGTTCAACGCTAAAAATAACGTAGAAGAGACTAAATAATTAGATGGATAAAAATACAATTATTGCCCTGGTAGCAGGAGTTATTTTGCTCGGAGGTTATATGTTTTACAGCTCTAGGGAGCAAGAAAAATACAAATTAGAGGTTGCCGAATACAACGCTAAGATGGAGGCTATTGCCGAAGCCGAGGCGAAAGTTGCTGCTAAGGCTCAAGCTAAGGCTGCCGCGGAGTTGGAGTTAACTGCAACCCCATCGGATAGTTTAACCCTTGAGCAAGTTGCACAAATCGAGCGCCAACAGAATGTAAATAAACTTGGCGAAGCACTTACCGAGGCGCTTAACAATAGCGAGCAAACCTACACTTTGGAGAACGAGGAGATGAAAGTTGTCTTTTCATCTCGCGGTGCTCAAGTTACTGGCGTGACACTTAAGGAGTATACAAAATGGTCTGAGGGTGAGAGAACTGAGTTGGTTGAACTTTTCGATCCAAGTAGTACTGTGATGGACTTCGAGTTCTATATTCGCAACGGATTGAACAACGTTAAGGTTAACACTACGGATTATAACTTTGTTGCACTTCCAGTGCAAAGTGTTGATGGTGGAGAGCGTCTTACATTCGTTCTCGATTTTGGTGGCGATGCAGCTGTTGAGTACGTTTATACATTGTATAGCGGCGAGAGTGACAGCCGTAACTACCTGATTGACTTTGACGTAAACCTTCACAATATGACTCCAGTGATGGCTAATCAAACCTCGATTGGCATTAATTGGCGCAACACAAGCTATCAAAATGAGCGTGGATTCAAAAACGAGAATATGTACACAACAATCTCGTACCACTTCGAGGAGGATCGCTCGATTGATGAGTTAGGAGTAAGCGATGAGAGTAAAAGCGATAAGATCACCGATCCTGTTGAGTGGATTGCATTCAAGCAACAATACTTCTCGTCGGTGTTTATCGCACCCGACAACTTCACAAGTGCTGATATTGCCTACACTACTGCTAAGCCAAACTCTGGTTATATGAAGAGTTTTAGCGCAAAAATGACAGTGCCTTACACTTCGCAAACTGAAAATTACAACTTTGCGCTCTACTTCGGACCTAATAAATATAGCACGCTTAAAGGTGTTGATGAGTTGGGTTATGGCAAGTTGAAGATCACCGAGGTTATTCCACTTGGTTGGGGAATCTTTGGATGGGTTAGTAAGTATATGGTAATCCCAACCTTCGATTTCTTGCGCAAGTATATCTCGAGCTTTGGTATCATTATCTTCCTTTTGGCATTCGGTGTGAAGCTCATCATCTCGCCTCTTACTTACAGCAGCTACCTTTCAATGGGTAAAATGCGTGTGATCAAACCTGAGGTAGATGAGATCAATGCTAAATATTCGAAGGAGTCTGATGCAATGAAGCGCCAACAAGCGACGATGGATCTATATAAGAAAGCGGGGATCAACCCAATGGGTGGATGTATTCCGATGCTTATCCAGATGCCAATTATCATCGCGATGTTCCGTTTCTTTCCAGCTTCAATCGAGCTTCGTGGACAAGCGTTCCTTTGGTCAAACGACCTATCATCGTACGATAGCATTTTGGATTTGCCATTCAATATCCCATTCTATGGTGACCACGTATCGCTATTTGCGTTGATAATGACAATCACGATGTTCGCATATTCATATTTAAATTACCAGCAGTCGGCATCGAGCCAACCACAAATGGCAGGTATGAAGTTTATGATGGTTTATATGATGCCAGCGATGATGTTGTTGTGGTTCAATAGCTATGCTAGCGGTCTTTGCTACTATTACCTTCTTGCGAACCTCTTCACAATTGGCCAAACAATGCTGATCCGCAATATGGTTGACGATGAGAAGATCCACGCAATAATCACAGCAAATTCGGCAAAAAGCAAAAACGGCGGTAAGAAATCGAAGTTCCAACAACGTTACGAGCAATTGATGGCCGAGCAAGAGAGACTACAAAAAGAGAAGAACAAAAAATAAAACTATATTATGACACAGGAAGAGTTATTCAAAAAATTAGTCGCTCACTGTAAGGAGTACGGTTTTGTATTCCCATCGAGCGAAATATATGACGGTCTTGGTGCCGTATACGATTATGGCCAAAATGGTGTTGAGCTTAAGAATAACATCAAGCGTTATTGGTGGGATTCAATGGTTAAGCTACACGAGAATATCGTAGGTCTTGACGCAGCGATCTTTATGCACCCACGCACATGGGAGGCTTCGGGTCACGTTGGAGCATTCAACGACCCATTGATCGATAACAAAGATTCTAAGAAGCGCTACCGTGCCGACGTGTTGGTCGAGGAGTGGCTAGCAAAGCAAGATGATAAGATCCAAAAGGAGGTTGACAAAGCTAAGAAACGTTTTGGTGAGTCGTTCGACGAGGAGCAATATCGTGCAACTTCGCCTCGCGTATTGGAGATTGCCGAGAAGCGTGCAGCAGTACACAAACGTTTTGCTGATGCTTTGAACGATAGCAACCTCGATGAGTTGAAGCAAATTATCGTCGACTGCGAGGTAGTTTGTCCAATCTCGGGAACTCGCAACTGGACTGACGTTCGTCAATTCAACTTGATGTTCTCGACTCAGATGGGTTCTACTGCTGATGGCGCTAACACAATCTACCTTCGTCCTGAGACTGCTCAGGGAATCTTTGTAAACTTCCTAAATGTGCAAAAAAGTGGTCGCATGAAACTTCCATTTGGTATTGCACAGATCGGTAAGGCGTTTCGTAACGAGATCGTTGCTCGTCAATTTATTTTCCGTATGCGCGAGTTCGAGCAGATGGAGATGCAATTCTTCGTTCGTCCAGGCGAGGAGATGAAGTGGTGGAATGAGTGGAAAGAGAGTCGTATGAAGTGGCACCGTGCTTTGGGATTCGGTGATGCTAACTACCGTTTCCACGACCACGATAAATTGGCTCACTATGCTAATGCTGCGGCCGATATCGAGTATAACTTCCCATTTGGATTCAAAGAGGTCGAGGGTATCCACTCACGTACCGATTTCGATTTGGGTAGCCACCAACAATTCTGCGGCAAGAAGCTTCAATACTTTGATCCTGAGACATCTAAGAACTATGTGCCTTACGTAGTCGAGACTTCGATCGGTGTTGACCGTATGTTCCTTCAAGTGATGTCTGCTTCATACAAAGAGGAGACTTTGGAGGGTGGTGATAGCCGCGTAGTATTGAGTTTGCCGACCGCTTTGGCACCAACTAAGGTTGCTGTGATGCCACTTATTAAGAAGGGCGGACTTCCAGAGGTTGCTCGCAAGATTATCGACGATTTGAAGTATGACTTCAACGTTGCTTACGACGAGAAGGATTCAATCGGTAAGCGTTACCGTCGTCAAGATGCAGTAGGTACTCCATTCTGTATCACCGTTGACCACCAAACACTCGAGGATAACACCGTTACCGTTCGTTATCGTGACACAATGGAGCAAGAGCGTATCGCGATTGACAAGATCTACGGCATGGTTAGCGAGGCTTCATCATTCCGCGAGCTTTACAAAAAGATCAACGGTTAAACAACGTAGACGTGGGAAGAATACTCTCAATAGATTATGGAACAAAACGCACAGGGATCGCAGTTAGCGATCCCTTGCAAATAATAGCTGGTGGTTTAGATACAGTGCCTACAAAGGAGCTCGAGAAGTGGCTAGCGAAATATTTTGAGCAGAATGACGTTTCGACAATTGTAGTTGGTAAGCCTTCGCAGATGAATGGTGAGCCTTCGGCGACTTGGCGATTTATCGAGCCACTCGTGGCAAGACTCAAGGCGGCCTACCCTATCAAGCAAGTTGTTTTGCACGACGAGCGATTCACTTCGGTCTTGGCTCAACGCACGATCCTTGAGAGCGGAATTGGCAAGATGGCACGACGCGATAAGGCACTTGTTGATAAGGTCTCGGCTACGATAATCTTGCAAGGATATATGGATTCACTCACATATTAATTAAAACAGAAAAATGATTTACCCAATAGTAATTTACGGTTCGCCAGTTTTGCGAAAGCCTTCGGAGGATATTGATAAGGAGTATCCAAATTTGGAGAAGCTCATCGCAGATATGTTCCTTACGCTCGACGATTGTGCGGGTGTGGGTTTGGCTGCGCCTCAAATTGGCAAAAATATTCGTCTCTTTATCGTTGACTGCACCCCATGGGCTGATGATAATCCAGAGTTAGTCGAGTACAAAAAGGTTTTTATAAATGCGGAGATTTACGAGGAGTCCGAGGAGACAGATCTTTTCAACGAGGGTTGCTTGTCTTTGCCGGGACTTAACGAAGATGTACGCCGCCCAATCGCTATTCGTATGCGTTATATGGATGAAAACTTTGTTGAGCATGACGAACTTTTCGAAGGACTTCCTGCGCGAGTTATCCAACACGAATATGATCATATCGAGGGTGAGGTCTTTACTGACCACCTTTCGCCACTTCGTAAGAACCTGATCAAAAGTAAGTTGATGAACTTAACTAAAGGCAAATATAGATGCGCATACAAAACTAAGTAGCACGTGATATATAAGCATAAAAAAGTGTGATTTCTACTCATAAGAGTAAGAATCACACTTTTTTAGTTGGCGAATATCTTAATGATTATCGGATTCTATCAAGCGATTTGATAAGTAGTTCATCTCTAAAGATTGCTCTTAATGCCAGGTAATCAAATAGGATTGCGACAAGAGGCAATGCGCAGATAATTCTGATCGACGACTCTGCATCAACTCCAAAGGTTCTATTTGCTAGATAGTAATATACGCCCGCGATAATTAAAGTGCCTAAAATAAAGATAATTTCCACGACACAGAGGCGAATTTGAACCATCCGCTTTTTGAATAGAAAGATGTTAACTAGTGGAAGCAGAGCGCTTAACGCTGTGATAATAACTAAATATGGCATCGAAAGGATTGTTGAGCCATCAACCGCTTTGATGTTGAAAATCGACATTGTGTAGATTTGCTCTACGCTTGAAAATGTAGCAATAGTGCCAAAAAGAAAGGTAAACATCAGCGACGTAGCCGCCAAAAGATAGATAGTTTGAACTCGTTGGATCATAAATATTTTAACATGAGTTCGAAAATAGCCCCACATTCAAACTCGCCAGTAAATGTTAAACTAATGTGGTGGGGCTATTCTCGACCACATGCTAAGTGTTGCTTTTAAACAACACTTTGTATTTAAAATCTCCCCCAACCCCCCTCTTTGTAAAGAGGGGACTTAGTCGCAATTTTACAAATTGCTCCGAAAGAGGAAGTGATTCGATTATTAATCGAACATTTGTTATTTTAAAGTTTTATCAATTAAATATCTATTTCTATCGCTAGAATTGCGATTTGTAAGCTCGCCAATAAAGCCAGCCAAAAATAATTGTACTCCAAGTACAACGCATAGGATTGCAATATAAAATAGTGGCTGATCGGTAACAGCTCGCAGAGGCAATGAATTAGCTTGCTTATACAATTTATAGGCAATCACCCATACAGTTGTTGCGCCACCAAAGAAGAACATCAAAGTGCCCAAGCCTCCGAAAAAGTACATTGGAGAACGACCGAAGTGCGACATAAAAGTGACTGTGATAAGGTCGAGATAACCCTTTACCATACGCTCGATTCCGAACTTCGACTCTCCATATTTTCGAGGATAATGCTCCACAACTTTCTCGCCAATTCGCTTAAAACCAGCGTTTTTCGCCAAGATTGGAATGTAGCGGTGCATCTCACCATAAACCTCAATCGCCTTGATTACCTTGCGTCGATATGCTTTCAATCCACAATTGAAATCGTGGAGTTTAATACCTGAAAAAATACGTGCCGTAAGGTTGAAAAATTTGCTTGGCAGGCGTTTGCCTAGTGGATCGTGTCGCTTCTTTTTCCATCCTGATACAACGTCGTAACCCTCCTCTAAGATCATTCGTCTCAGTTCGGGGATTTCGTCTGGCGAGTCTTGCAAATCGGCATCCATAGTGATTACTACTTCACCTTCGGCTGCTGCAAAACCGCAAAATAGTGCTGCTGATTTACCATAGTTTCGAGCAAAGCTAATAGCTTGAATAGTTAGATATTCCTTTTTTAGAGACTCCACAACACTCCATGAGCCATCCGATGAACCATCGTCAACAAAGATAATTTCGTATGTGAGCGAGTTCGCCTTAGCTACCCGATCAATCCATGCGGTCAATTCAGGCAGCGACTCCTCTTCGTTGTAAAGAGGTATCACAAGCGATATATCTAGATTACTCTTCATCTTTAGTGTCGTAAATTTGTGGCTTGCGAGAGATAAATCCAGCAAGAATCAGACCTGCTAACAGACCCGTAAAGGCGTATTGAAAAACGGTGTTGAATAGCACTGCGAAGATCGAAGGTTGAGCTTGCGTGCGCATCTGATCGACTAATGTCTCAATCAGATCAGCTGTGCTTGAATCAAGAGGTTGAGATTCGGCAGCATTTACAATAATCGCGATCAATGAGTCGATGTAGTTATCGTATCCAACAATCGAATTAATGTAAACATAATATACAAAAGCAACTACGATTGCTGCAAATGCCGAAATTAGCATCATATAGTTTACACCCTGCAAAAAAGAGAATCCTAACATCGGATCTGTCGAAGCAGCTCTCTTTTGAGTCGCCTTATAAAGCAAAACGAAAAATAGTGCGGCAAAGAGCAACCACTCCAAAAGTACCCATACAGAATACTCTAATCCACCATATATTACAACAGATTGCTCAAAAATTTTCGAGGCACTCATTACGATACCTAACAGAAGTCCCTGCTTCGAGACTTCATTCCAGAAAGATTTGTTACTCATAGGTTTATAGCATTTCAATTAAATTAACTCTTTAACTCCCTCGCGGATAATTTCGGCCTCACCATCAATAAGTTCAACCACCGTTGTTGGCTCTACGTATCCTATTCCACCATCAATGATCAAGGCTACTTTTTCGCCCCACATCTCGTCGATAAGCTCGGGATCGGTCGTATATTCTTCATCAATATTTTCGCGATTTTTCACCGAAGCGGTTATCATTGGAGCGCCTAGGCGTTCGATGATTGCCATTGTGATCTCATTGTCGGGGATACGAACTCCGATAGTTTTTCGCTTGCCGATCGCCTTTTCAGGAATTCGTTGCGAAGCTTTTAAAATAAATGTGATCGCACCTGGCAAATTGCGCTTTAAAATTTTAAACTCTGCATTGTCGACTCGGCAATACTCCGCAATTTGACTAATCGACGAACAGACGATTGATAGCTCCTCTAGATTCTTGCCACATAGCTCCTTTAGGCGCTCGATAGCCTTTGGCGATTGGATCGAAGCGCCAAAAGCGTACACACTATCAGTGGGATAGATCACTACCCCGCCATTTTCCAAAGTATCGCAAACTCGCGTAAGATCTCTCTCGGAAGTATTTTTACTATATAATTTTACTATCACGGCTCAACAAAGTTAATAATTTTATTTGATTTTAAGGCGATTCAGCTCATTAATATATGCTCTAGCGTTAGCGTTATGCTCCGAAAGAGTCTTTGCGAAGTTGTGGTAACCATCGAAAGTTGGTCGTGCACAGAAGTATAGATATGAGTGTTTCTCGGGTGATAGAGCCGCGTCAATGGCGGTGATACTCGGCATCAAGATTGGTGAAGGTGGCAATCCTTTATATTTATATGTGTTGTATGGCGAATCGAATTCCAAGTGTTTGTTCAGCACGCGTTTGAGGGTAAAATCACCAACGGCATACTTCACCGTTGGGTCGGCTTGCAGAGGCATTCCGATTCTAAGTCGATTGACGTAGACTCCAGCTACGCGAGCCATTTCGGAGGTTTGCTTGGTCTCCTCATAGATGATTGAAGCAAGTGTCATTACCTCTAATTTGCTTAGGTTCAATGCCTTTGCCTTTGATTGGCGATCGTTAGTCCAAAATTTATTATACTCTGAGTGCATTCGATCTACAAACTTTTCGGGCGTTGTATTCCAATAAAATTGGTAGGTGTTTGGGATAAACATCGACAGCAGGGTCTGCTCGGTGAATTCATATTTTTTAGCAACTTCGTCGCTTTGCAGATAGTTTAGAAGCTGAAGTGAATCGACATCGAGTTGAGAACTGATACGTCCAGCCAAATCGGGCAGTGTGCGGATGTTGTTAAAAGTGACATTTACCGCCTCTTGCTCGCCAAGTTTTAACATACGAACTATGCGAATAACGCTCAATCCTGGGGTGAAACTATATCGGCCAGGCTTGATTGTTGAATTTAAATTCAAATATTTTGCATAAATTTTAAATGCCCAACCGTGGCTAATATTTGGCAAAATCTGCTCCTCGATTTTCGCCCATTCGCCTAAGTCAACATCCTCACTACTAACCGAGACCGACAGTTTTTCATCAACGGCACTGCCCATAAATTGGTTGTATCCCCAGAGCGCTGTGGCAGCTGCTGTTAAGACGAAAACGACGAAGATTATCAAAAAACTCTTATTCATAATTTGTGGATTCAAATAATTTTTATACTTTTGTGCTCGGGTAAGTCTTATACGACCAGCTCCTGCAACTCCCCCAGGTAAGTGATTAAGCAAGGGTACGCGGTCGAGCGGTGCGATATAAGTAGCTTACCCTTTTTTGTGCCCATACCTGAGCGATGGTTAAAATTTCAATTTCACACCTGCGGTTAATCGCACTCCAAAACCGCGATACATTGCCCATGGGTATAGATCCGAGTTGCAGAGGTTGCTTCCTTCCGCGAAAATCGACAATTTATTGCTTGCTCTCCAGTTAATGTATGCGCTTAAATCAACAGCTGTCGGAAGTACTTCGGTGCTCTCTGTGAGCGATGCGTCATTGTAATAGACAGAGAAATCGCGTTCTCCGATCAACTGAGCCTTTACACCCATCTCGAAGCTGCGTAGCGTGTAATCGGCACTTAGCGCAAGGTCGAAATTGGGCTTAGAGTTTACAAATAGGTTGTCGTTATCCTCACCTTTATCATAATCGCCATAAAGATAGTAGTGTGCATCGAAGGCTAAAGCCAGATTGGTCACAGGCTTATAGCTAAACTCTACGTTGGCAGATGTCGTGTTGAGATGCGTCTGAGTTAAGGTGAAATAGTTGTCATAAATTGTCTCAGTAGAGCTATCTTGGATAATGTACAAGCCCCAGAAATTATGGTTAAATGCCATATTGTAGTTGGCATAAAGACGATATGCGAATGTCGACGATCCATTTTGCCCCATTATACCAGCTCCGAAGTTATATTCAACGGTGCTTTGGGCCGACAATCCTGGAGTAATGTATGGGTTGATCTTTGATAATTCAGCGTAGTTATTTTGGTGCAAGAATCCACCAACTTCCGCAAATAACGATATTGGGTTTTGAGTAGCTCGCTTAACCGTAATTCTAGGAATTAAGTAGTGGTTTGGCGTTTGCGACTCATCAAAAGAGTTGTTGTCGTAGTAGTATTGCGCTCCGAAAATAACCTGCCAATTTGAGATGATTTTATCGAATGTTAGATGTAGTGTTGCGGTTTGATTATTGTACGTGTCACTACTGCTAATGCTCTTGAACTGAGCGCCTAAGTACATATTACCTAAACCTAATTCTTGAGCTACTAAGGCTTCGAAATTAGCAAGATTTTCTATATTATTTCCCTTGTCAAAGAAGTGTGCATAATCACCACCAATAGAGAAATTAAACCGATCTAAATCGACAAAATTATCACCAAATCTAATCGCACCCATTGCCTGTTGATACTTCACAAAGGTCGACTGAGTCTGCTCAAAAGCATACTTATTATATAAATTGTTGAAATATGACGCTTTCGCCTCGAGCGCTCTTTCTCCTAAGTATACACCCGCAGATATTGCTGCGCTATTCAAGGCTTGCGTAGCATTATTTTTTTGGCCCAATGAGTTTTTGATATCTGAATAGTCGCCCACATGATCAACCTCGGCAGCTACGTAACCTACACTTGAGTTGTGTGATGATAAATATAACTGTAACAGAGAATTAAGCGGCACGCCTGCACCTACCTTCACTTGACCTAGCGATGGTTTGTTAAACTCCCAATAGGTGACCGTTGCGGGTTTGATCGGCAGGGTTTGCAATTGCGTATTGATCGAAAGAGGCGTAATCGAATAGTCGACATCGGGATTAATGTAGGCCGTATCAGTGATAAAGGCTGGCAAGAGTGGTTTATCGGCCTTTGAAACAGTTGGAATATATGCCTTAGTTACTTCAACCTGTTTGTTAACTTGCGCTTGTAATGCGCTCGCAGATAGAAGTATAGCGGATAGTATTATTGAAAATTTCTTCATGATCTATTCTAATTTATTAATCTTAGCACGAGCTTGTTCGATGATATTGTCACCTTGAACTGCGTAGCCATCTATAATACTTTGGTATGTTGCACGAGCTTGGAAGTTGTCACCGCGCAGTACATATATATCACCGAGCAGGATAAATGCGCGAGCAAGGTAGTAAGATTGAGGGGTGTTACTTGCCGAAAAGTCGAAGATCATCTGCTCGGCTGTATCAATGTAGCCAGCATCGAACTCTGATTTTATAACCATATACATTGACTCAGCACCCTCTTTTGAACTTGGGTCAAGGCTCAACTCTTTGAATATCGACAATGCAGCTGCTGTGTCGCCAGTATCGTTCAATACCAACGCTTTAGCATGCTTTACCTTAACTATTAATTGAGTATTAACACCCTTTTGACTAAGAACATAATCGGCCATTGAGATAGTCGTTCTATTGTTGCCATCCATGATTGAAGCATCGGCATAACCTGCAATTGCGCGACTTTTGACATCCGCCTTACTTGATATTTTATACAAGTTCAAATATGCGTCAGCAGCTTGAGTGTACATCTTTTCGCCATATGTGAGTGATGACAAGCGGTCGTAAACTCGCTCTGAATATTGGTTTGCACCCTTCTTAGCCAATTGATTGAGGGTCGAAATTGCATCCTTATTCTGATTTAATTTTATGTAACTATCGCTCAGGTAAAATAGAGCGTCGATAGTGTAATATCCTTGAGGATAATCATTTACATAGCTAGTTAGTGCATTTACAGCAGACTGACTTTTTCCTTCGCTATTTAAGTATAATCTTTGCGCAGAAGCAAAACTTAATGAATCGCGAGTCATCGAATTGATATCACCACTGTGACCTACAGATGAGGCGTAGTTGAAATACTCATTGGCATTTCCATCGTTGATATAGATCTCGCGAACTCCTTGGAGTGCATCTTTGGCAACGGTCGATTGAGGAGCTGCCTTAATCGCTTTGTCATAGTAAGATAGCGAGGTTGACTTATCGCCAAGGTTTAGGTAAGCAAGACCTAAATCAGAGAGTGCTTGCGCATATTTATCCGACGATGGGAACTCCTTGATAAAGCGCTCGTGGATAGAAACGCCATTGCGATAATCACTTGCCGCGATGTAACTACGACCGAGCTCATACATTGAAGATTCCACATAGTCGCCTTCGCCTTGCGAGATAATACTTTTTAATCGAGTAATTTTAGCATCGTAATTACCTGAAATACCGTCAATTATAGCGGTTTGATACAGCGCGTAATATTTTGGTGCAAATGTCGACCAAGTAGCTCGCTGGTAACTATCCTTGGCTTGAGTAAATTGACGTTTACCATAATATATATCACCTGTGCGATTGTAGGCATCAGCTCTGTAAAATGTATCCTCTGGCGAAGATTCAATAAAGCGTTGGTAGTAGCCAATAGCCTCATTATCACTGTTTAACATCAATTTTGCGTAGGCGATATTATATAATGCAAGAGAATAATTTGCATCGTTCTTAGGCGCAGCAATTACATGCGAATTATAGTTGTCTAGCGCTGCTTGATACTCACCCGCAGCAAAATTAATCTCACCAAGATAGAAACGTGCAACAGAGCTATATTTAGGTGAAATGTTGACAGCAAGCGACTCATTCAATTGAGTCACAGCAACTTGATACTCCTCGCGATTATAACTCTCCAAACCCCTATACAGAGCAATTCTTTGCAGAGCTAGACGAATGTCGGAGTCTGGATTTTGAAGCTCCTTTATCGAGGCGTAAGCTGCATCATAATTGCGAGAATTATAATATGCCGCGATCAGCAACTCCTTTGCCTGGTCGTATCTCTCACCCGAATTTGGATAGCGATTGATATATCGAGCAAGGATATTTATGGTCTCGCTAAAGTGATCTGTACCTAATTCATATTGTAGCTTAGCGTAGTTAAATAGTGCATCTTCAGCTATTTTGGCATCATACTGCTCGTTTGCAGCCATTGCAAATGAGGTAGATGCCGAACTCTTATCGCCAGCTTTTAAATAGCAATCAGCCAAGTGATACGAAGCATTTTGAGTCAACGCATCGTCTGCTCCACAGGCAGCTCTAAGACATCCCAAAGCCTCATTGTAACGCGCCTCTCGATATAGCGAAAATCCAAGAATGTAGTTCTCCTCTCGGTTCATTTCACCGCCAGCTACGCGATATTTGTTGATATAGTCGATCGCCTGATCAAAGCGCTCCAATTTGAAAGCCGCCTCGGCCATCGAGCGAGCCAACTCTCGTTGACGATCCCTAGTCGCTTTAGCATATAGATCCTCTCCTTCGGTGAGCACTTCTGCGTAATTTCCTTCATTGAACTCAATTTGCAGGAGGTAGAATGGAGCTACTGGCGCATAGGTTTCATTACCTAGAAGCTTGTTAAATCCGCCCCTTGCGTATTGCGTATCACCTTGTATATAAGCAATATACGATAGATAATATAAAGCATGGTGATAGATCTCGCTTTTCTTGCCAATCTTTAAAAATGATCTGCGAGCTGTATCATAATCCTTATCCAAAAAATAGATATAACCCACACGCATATTATACTCCTCTTGCTCCTCGAGTGTCAACGCAGAGTATTTTACTCGCTCGAAAAGCCCCTTTGCCTCATCATATCGCTCGTTAGAGCAGTAGAGCATCGCCTTTGCAAAACGCACTCTATTTAAATAAGTTGACACTGGATAGCGCCTCTCGAAATCTGTGAGAAACTCTTCTGACTCATCATCCTTTAGCTCAATTGCGCACATCGCCAAATAGAAGTCAACATCCTCATATTTAGTTGAATTAGGATCGTTTATATCACTCTTTACTTCAAGTAAAGTTAGTCGCGCATCAATCCATCGGCCATCATTATACAGCTCAATAGCTCGCTGCAAAGATTGAGGTTCCGATGCCATCAATGTCCCAATTGTTAGTAGCAAAAGGGCAGTTATTTTTAATTTTAAAATTCGCATAAGCAGTTAAAATAAATACTCTACAAAGATATAAAAAATATCAATTATAAGCATATTTTAACCACATAATATTATCATCAATCTAACGTTACAGTGATCCGACGATATGCTGAAATTGCAACTAAATAGTTAAATTCAGACCAAATTGAGTTAGAATACAACTGCAACCAGCTTATCTGCGCCTGCATAACATCAAGAATCGTTGTCAAACCCTCGCTATATGAAAAGGTGCTAATCTCTAGATTCTCACCTCCGATCACCAAAGCTCGTTCGGCAGCCTCCATTTGAGCCCGACTATCGACAAGCGTTGCCCACATATTGCTCTCCTCGAGGCGAATATCGTCGATTAGTGACAAGACCGAAATCTCGCTACTTTGCTGTAAAGCTCTGTATGCCTTCACGGTATGACCTCGTTCTCCAAAGTGAAAAATTGTCGCTGAGAGTCGCACAAATAGTGATCCATCCATTATTGTAGACCCGTTTATATTGGGAGTTTGAGGCTGCCAACTCCCTGCTACTCCGATGCTTACTGTTGGATTATACCCCGCTCTGGCGATATTCACATTATAAGCAGCTTGCTGAGAGGCGAGTTGAGTTGATAGATAATCTGGCCGCCTTGCAAGCAACTCCTCCAAAGATGACCTTCGAGGTGGCAAGACACTCTGCACATCGACCTCAATCTGTTCTACCACTACTTGCGGCGCGCAACCTCGCAATAAATTGAATTTTTGGAGCGCAATGGTATAATCCTCCCTGAGTGCGATTTGTTGATACAGAGCTTCGCTTAGGCGCGTTTCGATCATCAGAAGATCGCTTTTCGAAATATACCCCTCGTCGTAGCGAAGCTGGACAACCTCTTTAAGTGATTTGATTATTGCAACATATTGATCCACAGCGTCTAAATACTCATGCGCTGCTAGCAGTGCATAGAAATAGTAATCGGCTGTATAACGAACCTCCAATAGATCATACAAGGCATCCGACTGAGCGATATCGACCCCTAAAGCTGCCTTTTTGGCCTCTGCCCTCACCGAGCCACCACTATATATCGTCTGTGAAATTTGTGGTTGCAAGGCAAAATTCCAGCCCTCTTGACCACTAACATTTCGAAGTTGCTGAGTGAAGCTGCCTGAGAGAGTAAGTGATGGAAAAAAGTTACTTCGCTTAACCTCATAACTCTCAAGCGCATAGTCAATTGCGGTTGAATCCTTTTTTAGGGTATAACTATACTCCACAACGCTCTGGCGATATTGGTCAACATCAATCTGAGGCATGACATTAAGGGGGATAAGAAGAGCTAAAAGTGAAAAATATTTCATATATATTTTGTGAATTTAACGTTGTGAAAAATCGCATACGCTACTGGCAACACGCATATAGTCAGTAATGTAGCTACAAAAAGCCCACCCATAATCGTTGCTGCCATTGCACCAAACAAAGAGTCGAAAAGCAGAGGTAACATTCCTAAAATCGTTGTTCCCGAGGCCATTACAACAGGTACTACTCTACTTCTAGTAGCCTCGATGATTGCCCTTGAAGGCTCCATTCCCGACGTTTTCAACTCGGTGATCTGAGAGATTAAGACAACACCATTTTTTATATTCATGCCAATGAGCCCCAAAAGCCCCAAGAGAGCAAAGAAATTAAAGATCTTGCCAGTTACGACTAAGCCCAAAACCACACCAATAAAGATCAATGGAATCATCGAAAGTGTCATTATCGGATCTTTGTAATTTCCAAATAGAAGCAGCAGAGTTACAAATATTAGAACCATCGTAAGAGGGAAGAATTTAGCCAATGCTTCATTTGATTCTGTTTGACTTTCTACCTCACCAAACACTTTAAATGAATATCCTTGTGGTATTGTTACCAAGGATGTTATCTTTTCGTTTAACTCGTTGAAAAGTGCTGCAGTATTTACTCCACGAGCTGGATCGCACTGAGCTTTAACAACCCTCTGACGATTGTATCTTTTGATCACACCTAGCTTATAATCAAAGGCAAAACCAGTAGAAACTTGCTCAACTGAGTAGACTCCACCTATTGGCGAAAAGAGCGGCAAAGTTTGCAAATTCGTAAGATTGTAATTGTTGATATTCGCATCTTTCAGCAGAATGTTCATTATTTGATCCCCCTCGCGATACTCTCCAACCCTATAACCATCCGTGGCAACTGTCAAGCCACTAGCTAGGTCGTTTCGCGAGATTCCGACACTTTGGCCTCTGAGTTGAGAATATTCAGGCTGCCATGTGGGAATACGATTCCCCCAACTGTTTCTCACATTGTCGACACCCTCCGTACTCCACATAATTTCCTGAGCAGCAGAGACTAACCGAAGCAGCGTGTCTATATTTTCGCCGACGAAGCCAAACTCAATTGAGGCGTCAGGCACTGGTGAAAGTTTAAATAGAGATGAACGCAGCCAAATATCTGGATATAATCCTCTTACGTAGTTGTCGAAACGCTCCTCTACATCGGCCGTTTGCCTCTTATCATAAAGCTCAACAAGGATATTTCCGAAATTCGGCATAAGTGATTGTGAGCCACTTGCAAGGTAATATCTTGGTGGAGTGCCACCAATGGTAATCGATACATTTTTCACCTCCTCTTGCTCCATCAACCATTTTTCAATCGAGATCAACTCTGACTCCGTAGTGCGGATATTGTACCCTTCGGGTAGAATCACATCGGCTCTAAAGTATGGCTTGTCGAGCGAAGGAAAGAAGTTTTGCGGCAGTAACCCCATGATGTATAGCGACAAAAAGAATAGCGCAACTGTACTCGATGCGACAATATATCTATGGCGCAGGAGCGTGGATAAGAAACGATTGAATAGGCGATAGAAAGCCGAATTATATGGATCGCGCTGCACAACACCCTCCGAGAGTAGAAAATCTCCGAACAGAGGCGTTTGAGTCAGAGCCAATCCCCAACTTAACAGTAGTGAGATCGACAAGACAACAAAAAGAGGTTTTACAATTTCAGCCACTGACGAAGGGGCAAGGTAGAGCGGAAGGAAGGAGAAGATCGCAATTAGGGTTGCGCCCAACAGATTCCATTTTGGTGCGTTAGCACCTGCAACCACTGCACTCCTTCGACCTACGCCTCGCAGAATCGCGTTTTGAGCATTATCGGTCACAACGATTGCATTGTCGACAAGCATACCCATCGCAATGATAAATCCAGCCAGTGAAGTTCGATTAAGCCCTTCACCAATAAACTGCATTATAAGCAGCGTACCTCCAATCGAGAAGATGAGCGACGAACCGATAAGTAGACCCGCTCGCAATCCCATCACAAGCATAATGACAAGAATTACGATCGACACTGACATCACAAGATTGACCAGAAAAGTGTTAGTTGCCTCGGCGGCGATCTTATTTTCGGGGTATAAAACCTCAAGATTTATTCCCAGCGGCATTTGCGAAACCAATTCAGCAGTTACGCGTTCGACATCGCGGCCAGTTGCGACAACATCCTTATCGCCCTCGGTCGAAATTCCAATGCCTATGGCGCGTTTGCCATTAACCCTCATTAAGGAAGTCGGTGGAGAGGAGTACGACCGCTCGATATGAGCTATATCTCTTAGGCGATAACTACCTCCAGATTGCGAGAAGATTAGTTGATTCTCTACATCAGATAGACTTTGATAACTTCCACTCTCTAAGATAGTTAATTCTAGCTCACCACTTTGCTTAGTTCCGCTATTCACAATACTATTTTGTCGGCTAATAGTTGAGATAATATCTGACGGTTGAATCGAAAAATTTGCCAACAACGAGAGTGAAACATAGAGATTTATCACTGGCGTCTGCTCAGCATAGAAGAATACTTTCTGCACTCCATCGACAGTTATAATATGTTTTTTCACTCGTTGAGCCCAATCGCGCAGCTCGGTAAACGAGATACCATCATCGGCCGACAAGGCGTAATAGATTCCAAAAACATCACCGAAATCATCGCTTACGATAACCTCTGACGAAGCTGCGGGTAGGCGCATTTTTGCATCGCTACATTTTCTGCGCAGCTCATCCCAAAGTTGCGGAATCTCTTTGGGCGAGGTTGCAGGATCTAGCTCTACCAATATTTTTGATCTTCCGTAGGTCGATTCCGAGGTGACCTTATATATGTTGCGCATAGATTGAATCTCACGCTCCAGCGGCTCTGTGATAAATTGCTCCACCTCTAAAGGCGTTGCTCCAGGATAGAGACACATCACCGAGGCGCTTTTGATCACAAAAGTTGAATCCTCTTTTTTACCAAGGTTCAAAAAACCAACAACGCCTCCAAAAAGGAATAGCGCTAGTAGAAACCATGTTAAGTTTCTATTCTTGATTGCAAGTGCAGGTATCGACATAGGGCTATGATATTAGCTTAACTTTTGAACCCTCTTGAAGTTGGTAGACTCCAGCGACAACCACTCTCTCACCACTCTCTACCCCCTTTTCGACAATCACACGATCCGAGGAATAGAGTTCACCCAAAACAACCTTGCGGCGCTCCACCCTACTGTTTTTGCCAATGACCCAGACATATGTTCCACCCTCTGCTGGGGCGTATATTGCCGATAAAGGTAATGATATTGCCCCTTTCGATGGATCTTCACTTTTTACGGTAACCGTGCATGAGAGACCCGACGAGATGGGGTAAAGTGACGGCGCAGGATTATCTACAATGATTTTTACTGGAAATCCAGCTGCCGCAGAGGTTGTCACGGCATATTCTTTCAATTTCGCGGGGAATGAGACTCCACGATAATTATCGAACGCCACCGAGAATTGAGTTGTGGGTGACGCGATAGTTTTTAAGGAGCTCTCGGGAATTGTGAACCTCACCTCCGAGGTTAGCGGTTCAACAAGGCGCATAATGGTTTGTCCACTTTGAACTCGCTCATAGGTGTCGACATCAATGCGTTCGATAACACCAGCAAATGGTGCTTGCAGCGATGTTTGCGCCAATAACTCGTTGGCATTTTCGTAGGTTGATTTGGCTCTGGCGAAGGATGTTAGCGACTCTTCGTACTCTTGACGAGAGACTGCATTGCGTTCAAGGAGTCTCTTGGTGCGATTTAGTCGTGATGAGGCTTGCTCAAATGATGAGAGATCAGCTGCTACTGAAAGTTCAAAATCTCGTGGGTCGAGTTCTGCCAGTAGTTCGCCCTTTACGACACTTTGACCCGTCGAAGCGGGAATGTCGAGAATTTGACCAGCGACTTTGAACGCAAGATTTACAGAATTGCTCGGGGTGGCCATACCCACAAAATCTTTGTCGATATACTCGGCCTTGGTAGCAATAACGCTTTTGACTGGGCGCACAGCATCACTCTTCGCATCAATGGAATGGCCACATGAGAAGAGTGAAAATAGGGATAAAATGGTAATGAGTTGCTTCATGTGAAAGTTGATTTTTAATCTTGAAATCAACTTTCATACCAAATTCTAGATATCTATACAGCTTCGTTTCGAGATTATCACACCATCGGAAATTTCGACAATACCAGCCGAAGCACGCATAATACTTTTGAGAGTTGTCGCATCGATATTATAACATTCGATATCGTGCCCAGCAACTGTGAATGTTGTAGCTGAGAAACTTTGAGGAGTGACAATAATTGTATGTTCGCCATTTGCATCGGCTCTCTCTAAAAACTTTTCTAATCGTTTTACGCATCTTGAGCGCAACTTTGAGAATTTTGCAACTGTAACAATATTAAGTTCTTTATATCCAGAGAGCAACTCCACGGTTACATTATCCCCACTTTCGGTGAGCAGTGCAAAGTCGCTAGCCGATCCTGTAAAGGCTCGATCAGGTAGGTTTGTGCGGGTCTCAACCCACTCCCACGCAGTCGAATCATGCCACTCGGTATCCTCCATTGTAAACTCGCGAAGCTCTCCCGAGGTAATATTGCGATAGACTAACACCACCGTGTATTCTAAATTTGAGGTTACAGCTTCAACCTCAGAAAGCAGATTAACACCAACTTTATAAGGCAAAAAGTCGACAAGAGGAAGGTGCAGATAGTTGTAAGCCGAGAAGCTCATTGTAACAACAAACAGAACGGTTCCCACAATAACTTCACGCAACTTAAATACGAAAATCTTATCGGGTCGATAACGCCACCAGATGGTAACAATCATAGGTAGCAGGATCAGATTCTTAATAAGTGTCTGCCAAGGAGTTAAATAAAACGCATCACCAAAACAGCCGCAATCCTCTACTGGAAAGATAGTTACGCTCAAAATAGTAACAATAGTAAATATCGTCATTGAGACAAGTGCAAAGATCGAAATCAGTCGCAATCGCACCCTAAGAAGAACCATACAACCCATCATTAGCTCTGCGCCACAGAGCCAAACTGCCAAAATTCGCGAAAGTGGCAACATAGAATCTAAGCCATACACAAGAAAATACTCCTCGAATTTTATGGCTGTTCCCCATGGATCCACAGCCTTTGCAAAGCCAGAGATGATAAAGGTAATGCCAATAATTAGACAGAATAGATGGGTGATATTTTTTAGAGTCGGGCTATATCTATTAGGTTTGTTCATTTAGGTAAAGCGAATATATTAGAGTAGGTTTAGGTTCTTTAGCTTCTCGCAAATACGTTGGAATATCTCCTCGGGTTGCGCCATTGCACCTGCTTGGTTAGAGCAAGAAACAACGTGAAGTGATTCATCTTTTGTGGCAGCATCCAAATATACTCTCCTTACTGACTCTTGCAGTGAGAGCGATGATTCATGAATGTCGGAAGCTCCATCAAGGTAGCTTCTATCGTCCCCTTCACGCTCTTCACCAAGTCTTGCGGCAGTGAATTCGAATGGGACATCTAAAAATAGAGAAGCGTTTGGTTTTGGGATCGAAAAGTGGTTGTACTCGACATCTAGAATCCAATTTTTAAGCTCCTCTCGCTTTTGTATATCTGAGATTTTAGCGCATTGGTAGCCGATATTCGAATATACATAACGATCTACGATAACGATTTTACCCTCAGATAACCAGCCTGTTATGAGCTTCGAAGCATCTGCCCTGTCCCCAGCATACAATAGTGCTACCAAATACGGATCGACAGACTCCAACGAGCCTAGATCACCACGCAAGAAGCGAGCAATAAGATCTCCATACAGAGGCGCATCGAAACGAGGAAAGTGTAAATATTCACACTCCACACCTCTTTGGGCAAACATATCGCGCAGCAATCTAAACTGGGTCGATTTACCCGCTCCATCTAATCCTTCAAGTACAATAAACATCTATCTCTCTTTTATTATCGTAGCATCGACGCAGCTCGCTCTACTCCACTCACAAGAGCCTGCACGTCATCCGCATTGTTATACATAGCAAACGATGCCCTACACATTCCCGTAACGCCGAAGTGTTGCATCGTTGGTTCGGCACAGTGCATTCCTGTTCGGATTGCAATGCCAAGTTTGTCGAGGATCATTCCAAGGTCTAGGTGGTGAACTCCCTCAATATTAAATGAAATAATGGCGCTTTTCGAGTTGTCTTGACCATAGATTGTCAAACCTGCGATTTTGCTCAAACCTTCGGTTGCCATCGACAACAGATTCTGCTCATGCTCCTCAATCTCATTTTGATCAAATTGCATTAGATAATCTATCGCATCAGCCATGGCAATTGCACCAATATAGTTTGCCGTACCCGCTTCGAACTTCAAAGGCAGATCGGCATAAGTTGTCTTTGCGAACGAGACTTTATCGACCATATCACCGCCATACATAAATGGTGGCATCGACTCCAATATCTCCTTTTTACCATACAGCACACCTATTCCAGTTGGACCGTAAAGTTTATGACCTGAAAAGGCGTAAAAATCACAATCTAAGGCCTTTACGTCAGCTCTTCCATGAACAACTCCTTGGCAACCATCGACCATAACCACAGCACCTTTACTATGTGCTGCTTCGATTATTGGCTTTAACTCTGGGCGTGTTCCTAAGGTGTTCGATGCTTGAGTCACTGCGACAAGTTTTGTTCTTGAGTCGAGTAATTCATCGAGCTTCTCGATGCGCAATGCTCCGTTATCATTTATTGGAAGAACTCTAATCTCAGCACCCTTCATCTCAGCCACAGCTTGCCAAGGGACAATATTCGAGTGGTGCTCCATCTCCGAGATGATGATATTATCGCCAATCTCCAAGAATTTATTTCCCCACGCGTAAGCGACCAAATTTATCGAGGCCGTAGCGCCAGAGGTGAAGACAATCTCCTCGCGAGACTCAGCTCCAATAAAGGTGCGAACCCTCTCTCGAGCAGCTTCATAAAGCGCGGTCACCTCCTCGGAGATATAGTGCACTCCGCGGTGGATATTTGCATTCAACTCCGAGTGCAGGTAATTCACTCTATCTATCACTTTTTGTGGCTTTTGCGCAGTCGCACCACTATCCAGGTAGACTAGTGGTTTACCATTCACTTTGCTCGACAAAATCGGGAAATCTCGACGTATATCTTCAACATTGAACATAAGCTACATCTCTTCTAATTTTTCAGCAACAATCGCTTGCAGTGCCTCGCACACCTGCGAAATATTGCACTTATTCACCACATCGGTGATAAAACCTTCGATTTGAACTCTACGCGCTTGAGCCTCGCTCAATCCTCGTTGACGAAGGTAGAAAATTGCATCTGTATTGATCTGCCCCATTGTCGCACCGTGCGAACACTTCACATCATCGGCATAGATCTCCAATTGAGGTTGCGAGACGATGTGCGATGAGTCGCTAAGTTCAATGCAGCGGCAATTTTGCTCAGCAGCAGTTCGTTGAGCATCGTGTGCAACATAGACTAAACCATCGAATTGCAAAGTTGACTCACCCGATGCTACGCACTTCGAAAGTGAACGACTCGAGCAATCTGGCGACATGTGACGCATATCAATTCTCAGCGAACTCTTATCTTTCTCCGCACCAAGTTGCAGCGTATCAACCTCGCTAAAGGCGTTAGCACCACATAGTTGCAAGTGCAAAGTATTCGCATTATTTTTAAGCGACACTCCAACAATCTTTGATTTTGCATCCTCGTGGTGATTCACGCTCAAATCAACCAAGCCTGTACCTACTGAAATTTGCGTTAGATTCAATTGAGCATTACGACCTAGGTTGACCAAGATCGAAACCTCAGAAGCATCCCCATGAAGCATAATGATATTGGCTACCACACCCTCTTGCAGATCTATTTTCAGACCCGATGGATTGATAGCCGAAAGATTCACCTCACTTCGAGCAGCAATGTTTAATTCTTGCCCCTCGATCGGTGTGAATCCCGAGTTATTTATAGCTTGCAATATTTGTTGCATAGTTACTCCTTTCCGTCGTTAATCAACCAATCGTAACCCTCCTCCTCTAAGCGTAGAGCCAATGACTTATCGCCCGAGTAGATGATGCGACCTTGGTAAAGAACGTGCACAAAATCTGGCACGATATAGTCCAAAAGTCGTTGATAGTGAGTGATAACAACTGTTGCATTCTCCTCGGTTTTCAATTTAGTTACTCCCGTTGCCACGATACGCAAAGCGTCGATATCCAATCCACTATCGGTCTCGTCCAAGATCGAGAGTTTCGGAGAGAGCATCGCCATTTGGAAGATCTCGTTTTTCTTCTTCTCTCCTCCCGAAAAACCTTCGTTTACCGAGCGTGAAGTAAGGCGCGAATCGAGCTCAACAATTGCGCTTTTCTCACGCATGAGTTTTAGGAATTGACCCGCTGTAAGAGGCTCTTTACCTTCGTACTTGAGTTTCTCATTCACGGCAATTTTCATAAAGTTTGCCATCGAAACTCCAGGGATCTCAACTGGATATTGGAAACCTAGGAACATTCCAGCACGTGCACGATCCTCGATTGCTAAATCGAAAAGATTTCCACCATCGAAGCTCACTTCGCCCTCGGTAACAGTAAACTTCTCGTTCCCTGCTAGCACCGAAGCCAAAGTACTCTTACCCGATCCATTAGGACCCATAATTGCATGAACCTCACCAGCTTTTACCTCAAGGTTTATACCCTTTAATATCTCTTTGTCGCCAACATTGGCGTGAAGATTTGTAATTTTTAACATATCTGTTTTTTCTTCTCTTTTTTCTAACCTACACTACCCTCTAAACTTAGCGATAGTAACTTTTGTGCCTCCACGGCAAACTCCATTGGCAGTTTCGACAGCACCTCTTTTGCATAACCATTTACGATAAGACCCACAGCCTCCTCGGTGGCGATTCCGCGCTGATTGCAA
>JBCQVS010000012.1:0-46725 GCA_047172885.1 Rikenellaceae bacterium
TAACGCCACCTACCCAAAATCTCAAAACCAACTCTTTTTCAACTATGTTGCCCCAAATTTCCTACTCTTACATTTTTTTTGTATCTTTGTTGAAACAAACATTAAAAATTACAATACTCCTAACCTAAACCATGAAAAAACTACTATTTATCCTCCCTTTACTCTTCTTTTCTTGTGCTCTCGAAACCCAAGATGAGGTGCAAAAGCTAAAAAATAGCATTATCGACCAGTTAATTATTGGCGATAGTAACGATGAGATCGTTGGAGAACTAGCTAATAGATATTTCCCAGATGGCGAAAATATCGACCAGAGCTTACGAGAGCTTGTCGCTCATCAACTTCCAAGCACCAAGCTAGTTACAGAGACAATATCAACAATTACTCCAGGCGGAACATGGCCTGATATCGACTACGCAAGCCTGTCACGAAGCAGTTGGGATCCATTGCGTCATATGCAAAAGATGATGATTCTCGCACGAGCATACAAATCGGAACTCTCGGAATATCACAACGACCCCGAAGTTTTACAAGCAGCTCTTAATGCCCTGGAATTTTGGTGCAACTCAGGCATCGAGTGTCCAAACTGGTGGTACAACGAGATCGGATCACCAAAGATCATCGCGCCAATCTTGATTCTTCTCGAGAATGAAATCCCTGAAGAGCTAATGGCAAAAGCTATCGCAGTTATCGACCGCGCAGTGATTAGTGGAACTGGCCAAAACAAAGTATGGTTCGCTGGCATCGTTCTAATGAAGTCGCTCCTGTTAAACGACCTAGATCTACTTGCGGCAAGTAGCCAAGCAATTCGCGAGGAGTTAGTTGTAGCACCTAACGGGGTCGAGGGAATTCAATCCGATGCTAGCTTCCACCAACATGGCTCACAACTTCAATTCGGAAATTATGGATTGTCCTTTGCGGCAAGTATCAGCTATTGGATGCGTATCCTAAACTCGACCTCATACGACTTCACACAAGATCAAAAGGTCGACATGAGAAACTATATGTTGAATGGCATTACCACTTCTGTATGGCGTGGCGCAATGGATGTAAGCAGCTGCGGACGCCAACTATTTATAAATACGATCTACGGCAAAGGTGCATCACTACTTATCTCATGTCTCAATATGATGCACGTTGACCCTGAGCAGCGCGATGCATACGAGAATTATATCTCTCGCAACTTTATCGCTCCACACACCAACAATTTGATGGGCAACATTCAATTCGACATAAGCAAATATACGATTCATCGGGCTCAAGAGTTTATGTTCTCAATTAGAATGTGCAGCACTTCGATCATCGGAGGTGAGACCACAAACAACGAAAATCTAAAGGGTTATCATATGGCCGATGGCGCAACGATGATCTATGTTGATGGTGATGAGTATCACGATATCTTCGCAATTTGGGATAGTAAATATATCCCAGGAACGACAGTTGCCCTAAACAATAAGCCGCTTAAAACATTTAAAGATTACACATATTATAACGGTAGCGACTTTGTTGGAGGGGCCAGCGATGGTATGTATGGCGTTTCGGCAATGGAGTATCGCAGAGATGGAGTAAGTGCCGACAAGAGTTGGTTCTTCTTCGATGATCTTGTCGTATGTTTAGGTAGCAGCATCTCGAGCCAAGAGGATAAGCAGTTGGTAACGACTCTAAACCAAAACCACTTCAAAGGCTCTACAAACTATATGGACAATAGCGGGGAGATTAACTCAAACGTGTTGAGCGGGGAGTATATCAAAGCGACTAAGGTGTTGTCCAATAAAATTGGTTACGAATCTTTGGATGGCCAACCCATTGAATTTAGAGTTAAAGAGCAATCGGGCTCTTGGAACGATGTAGCACACTTCTATCCAACCGACCAAGTTCAAGGTGATGTCTTTATGGCTAGAGTCATTCACAATGCACCTTCAGGTGGCAGTTACGCCTATGCGGTAACCCCATCGGTTGCATCCGATGATTTTTACAACCGTGCGCCTCTGACAGAGAACTTCGAGATTATCAAAAACGATTCGACTGCGGCAATCGTAAAATCGAAAAGTGACAATGTGATAATGGCTGTTTTCTGGCAACAATGTTCAGATCAACCATCTGTTTTCTCAACCTTCGAGAGCATCGAACCTTCAGTTGCAATCGCCCGACAAGATTCTACTGGAGAATATAAAGTAGAGTTTACCAAACTCAAGTAAAACAAAACGACCGAACTTCAAAAATTGCGAAGTTCGGTCGTTTAACTTATAAAGTAAATAAGTCCTACCAAGTAGATACTTGAACATTATCGGTATAGAAAGCACCCTCTCCGTGTACACCACCAATAAACTCAGTAGCCTTAACCACTTGCTCAGCAGTGCCTCTGATAAGTAGACTTATGCCACCCTCTGCGCCATCGACACCACCTGCTGCATATTGGAATACCTCCACATCAGCGATGCTCTTGATTGCCTCGATCTCGGTGAAAACAGCTCCATTAAGGATGTGAATTGCAGGTGCTGCATCTTGTTTTGTATCGAAGTTTGTTGCCATAAAGTTCATATCTGACGATGTGTTCTTCTCAAGTCCAATTGGAACAATTAGCTTGATATTATCCGAAAGAACTTGATCAATCATGCCGATAGTACCTCCTGTTGGGTGACCGATCAAAACCGCTGCAACACCATCGTTGTAGTTCATGATATTACCGCCTTTGAATACTACCGAACCCTTTGGTAGTGCTTTAAGAGCCTTATCTAAATCTTGAATCTCGCTCAGCTTACCTTTTTGATAAAGGTACTCCTTTTTAATTGTATAGACCTTGTGCGCCTCTTTTCCAGTTGGGATAATTTTTCCAGTTTGGAAGCTACCATTCTCGATCTGAGTGCCCATAAGCTCTTCGAGGATATAGTGATTTGTCGATCCTCTGGTGATGATCACTGCAGCATTCTCCATTGCACTACGTACGGGAGCCGACTCGGTAATTCCTTTAGCTATTAGGCGTTTACCCTCAGCTACGGTCAATGACACCCATACTGAAGTGTCAGCAGGAGCTAAAATTTGTGTCTCTGTTTCGATTGTCGCTTCACTCTGAGTTGAAGTAGGTGTAGCAGAGGTACATGCGCTAAGGCTTGCAGCTGCCAAAGCTACAGAAAGTAAGGTGTTGGTAATTTTTTGCATAGTTAGGTATAAGTTATTTTGATATTCTTCTCTTTAATTTACACTCTGTGATCAGAACGCTCTAATTACTAAGCGTAAAGGATTTATCACCTGCAAAAATATATAAATATTTCCTAAAATCAAACTTGAGAATAAAATTTAGTCATTTTTAGCTATCGTCAAATATAACAATTAGAATCTGTTTAAGTTTTTTTCGCTAAAATTGTTAAGAGAGATGTTGCTTTAATTTTCGCTCTTTACAAGAGGCGCATAGCAATAGCTATGTAACGAGTGTAAAAAGCGAAAAGTGAAGTGACAGATCCTTAACAAATTAGATGAAAGAAATTTAAACAGATTCTTAGCCCATTTAATATTTTTTTATTACCTTTGCCTTCGACAAACAATCCGAAAAGGTGTTGAAAAAGAGTAAATACATATCATTTGCTATGCTTCTACTATTTGTAGTTGCACTTTTTTGTCGCCTATCAGCAACTTTTATGTGTAGCTGTGTAGAGGATCACGAGCATGAGGTCGATTCTGACCATACCCACGAAGTGCATATCTGTTGCTCTTGTCCAGATCACATCTCGGATTGCAGCCACCACGACAAAAAATATCAAGATCACTCGTGTCACTTCCACTTTGCTGCCGACAGTATTATTGCCGAGGAGGCGATCGTCGAAAGTAGAGGCCACAGTATTGGTTCTTCCGATAAGGCTCTTTTCGTAGTTGCATATTGTATCCTATATAATATCAACCTCTTTTCCACGTCTGAGGAAACTCTGGATACCGACAATTACCACTTTAGTGTACAGCCGTGGAGGAGTGCGTCTTGTTCTCTGAGAGCACCACCCGTATTAGCGTAAATTATAGCGTGTCGCAAGTGACACATTATCAATTATTTACATACTAATACGATTTACATGAATAAACTATTCAAACATTTATTTATAGTTGTATTTACCATGCTTAGTTTTAATGCCGTAGCACAAAATATTACAGGCATAATTCTCGATAGTGACGATAATCCACTCATTGGAGCATCTGTCTGGTGGGCAAATACAACTGTTGGTGAAGCGACAAATGTAGAGGGAAACTTCTCGATTCACCGCGTTAAAGGCTACGATAAATTGGTAGCTTCATACATAGGATTTCAAAACGATACGATTCAGGTTAGTAATACAACCCAAAGGGTAGAGTTCAAACTTGCAAACGATGGTGTCAGCATCGACGATGTAGTTGTCGAGGGACACCTGCAAGGTAACTTTATCAGCTACGAAGGTATTGCTAAAAACGAGACAATCTCATTTGCGGGGCTCTGCAAAATGGCGTGTTGCAACTTGGCCGAGAGTTTCGAAAATTCAGCTGCTGTAACGGTCGGTTATAGCGATGCAATCTCGGGAGCTCGCCAAATCAAAATGTTGGGATTGGCTGGAATCTACACTCAAATTCTCGACGAGAACCGCCCAATTATGCGCGGAATCGGTTCGCCATATGGATTGAGCTACACCCCAGGAATGTGGCTAAATTCAATCCAAGTCTCGAAAGGTGTCTCGTCGGTAACGGCAGGTCACGAAGCGATCACTGGCCAAATCAACCTGGAGTATCGCAAGCCGACCGATTCAGAGCGACTATTTGTCAACCTCTATCTGAACGATGAATTGCGCCCAGAGATTAACCTTTCGTCAGCTTTGCCAGTGACTAAGGATCAACGACTTTCAACAGTTATCTTATTTCATGGTTCAGCTGACACGGATCTCAATGTAATGGATCACAACGGTGATGGTTTCCGCGATATGCCAAACACTTCGCAATACAACCTTTCGAATCGTTGGCTGTATGCAACTGAAAATGGTGCGCAACTTCGTTGGGGATTCCGCCTACTACAAGAGCAGCGTTTGGGTGGTGACCTAGACTACGAGGAGTCGATGCACGATACAATGTTCGAGCGGAATATCTACGGATCGAAGATCACCAATCAAGGAGCTAACGCCTACATCAAATTTGGAATGCCAGTTGGCCCTGCCGTATACGACCAGGATGCTCAATCGGAGCTAAGATCGAGCGTAGCCTTTACTGCTGACTACGACCACTTCAACGAGCAGGCATACTTCGGTCTGAACGACTACGATGGTAATGAAAATAGCGTTTCACTAAACCTTACCTACAATCATTATTTCACAGCCAAATCGGCACTTGTTATGGGTGCTTCGTCATTCCTTCAATCCATCGACGAGAATGTTGCAAACTACACACCATGGATTTGTGACAATAGCTCGATTTTCGATCTGTCGCGCCAAGAGAACGAGGTGGGTCTATACACAGAGTACACCTTCACCCCAAGCGATAAATTTTCGCTGGTGGCAGGAGTGAGAGGCGATTACAACTTCTACTTCGATCGTGCTTTCTACACTCCCCGTTCACATATCCGTTGGGCAATCACCCCATCGACAGTTTTGCGACTCTCAGCAGGATTGGGTTATAGAACAGCCAACGTCATCACCGACAATATCGGAATCTTGGCAACAGGTCGCAGCATAGTATTCGACTATGGCACCGACCCATCATTCAACAACCAAGAGAAAGTGGCAACATACGGAACTAGCTTAACACAAACTTTCTCACTTGTAAAGAGTGACGATGCAACAATCAGCTTCGACTACTTCCGCTCCGAGTTCTTCAACCAAGTTATTGTCGATCAAGAGATGGATAGCGAGTACATCCACATCTACAACAGCGATGGTAAATCGTACACCGACACCTACCAATTTGACTTCTCATGGAGTCCCATCACCAACTTTGACATCTTCGCTACATATCGCTATTCGAATAGCGAAGTTACTCTAAATAGAGCCAATGGAGAGACCGTTTTGGTTGATAGACCACTAGTTAGCAGCTATAAAACTTTGCTTAATGTACAATATGCAACACGTTATCGCCGTTGGGTATTTGATGTAACTGCGCAATATAACGGTTCGATGCGCCTACCAACTCAAACTGGCGACTTGGCCGACAGTAGTTACTCACCCTCATATCCGATGTTCTACGCTCAAGTTAGTCGCAAGATCCGCAGTACGGAGGTATATGTAGGTTGCGAGAATATCGCGAATTATTACCAGGAAACACCGATCATTTCATCAAGTAACCCATACTCGACATCGTTCAATTCGTCGGTGGTTTGGGGGCCATTGATGGGCCGAAAATTTTATATTGGACTACGTTACAACTTATACTAAACATTTAAACCACAAACAATTATGAAGAAAATTATTCTAATGGTCATCGCTATGGTGATGACAGCGGGCATTGCTGAGATCTCAGCTGCTACCAAAGTAAAAGATGTTACAATCGAAACCTCGAAATTTATGACCGATATTGATTGCGAGCACTGCGTAACTAAGGTAATGAACTATATGCCAACTCAAAAGGGTATCAAAGACGTTGAGGTTGATCTTCCAAAGAAAGTTATCACAATCAGCTACGACAGCGAGAAGACTTCAACAAAATCTATTATCAAACTTTTCAAGAAGATTGACATTACAGCGACTCTATTAGAGGAGAAGGGTCAAGCTCAAAGCGTAGCAACTCCAGCTGTTAGCACGCAAACTACTAACAATAGCAAAACGACTACAACCACTAACAACAACACATCGACTAACAAACAACGTTAATTGTTGGTTAAGATCCAGAGAAGCTCTCACTGTTATCGTGGGAGCTTTTTTTATTATACAATAAAAAGGTTATCTTTGCAACATGAAAACTGTAATTTTTGATTTGGGTGGAGTAGTTGTTGCGCGAAACCCTAAAAAGCTGACCGAGGAATTTATCGAATTCTTCTCATTTTTGGCCGATAAGCAGATGCCTCATTTTTGGGAGGAGTATGATCGAGGAACGCAAACCATGGATCAAACGATAGATATTATCTCGGAGCTGCGTGGCTACGACCGAGAATTTTGTGCTACGTGTGTCCGCGAGGCCATCACAATGCAGGAGGCAATTGCTCCGACTGCACAACTGCTCGAGGAACTTCACGCTAAAGGGTATCGCTTACTCGTGCTATCGAATATGTCGCTCGAATTTATCACATTTATCCGACAACTGCCTGTCTATAAATATTTTTCTGGCGAGGTTGTTTCATGCGAAGAGGGTAGTGTTAAGCCAGAACCTGAGATATTCAAAATCATCTTGGAGCGTTACAATGTCGATCCATCCGACGCACTCTTTGTCGACGATAGACCAGCAAATTTGGAGGCTGCAGCTGCTGAAGGAATCAACACCATACTCTTTAAGCGTTGGGAAGCTGAGGAGAGTTGCGATAAAATTCGCGAGATTTTGTACTAAAATTCATTACATAAATAAAGGCCGATCGGATCAACTTCCAATCGGCCTTTTTCAGCTCACCTTATAATTCAATCACTAATTTCGGGAGAACCATTTTTACCATATTTCAACACGCTGCTTCGTATTTGCTATTATACGGTGAATTTATGGTACGCTGACCCAAAATAGATGATAAAACAATATCTCCTAATTATAAAGCCCATACACCCGTAGGCCATAAATTCATAAGTGCATTAGGCAGGTCTTCTGACTTACTCCCCAAGCGGCGCCTTCCCAACAAATGTCAGTGGCAAAGAATGTCGCTTAGATTACCCGAAGGTAAGAGCTTACAGCAGCGGGAACTGTACAGGATTCACACCTGTTTCCCTTTTAATTCTAATCACCGTGAGAGGTGAAAGGAAACCATTGCACAACAAAGATAGGCAAAAGATTTTAATTGTGAAATTATTTACCTATCTTTTCTTGAAAAATATTATTTAGTTTTTCGCTCGATCTCGCGAAGATTATCAACTCGCTTACTACGCAAAAAGTCGTAAACACCGCCTAAGTGCTCAATCACACGACCTTTCGAGAATTCGTAAACCTTATCGACCAATCCATCCAAGAAATCGCGGTCATGAGAGACAACGATAAGCGTTCCATCGAAACTCTTAAGTGCCTCCTTTAAAATATCTTTAGTGCGGATATCAAGGTGGTTGGTAGGCTCATCTAAGATCAATAAGTTCACGGGTTCTAACAACAATTTAATCATTGCCAAACGAGTTCTCTCACCTCCTGACAACACCTTTACATATTTGTCGATATCGTCACGGCCAAACATAAATGCACCCAATATATCGCGCAATTTGGTGCGAATATCACCAACCGCCACATCGTCGACCGTCTTGAAAACCGTTGACTCACCATCGAGCATCGAGGCTTGATTCTGAGCGAAATATCCAATCTTTACATTGTGACCCATTTGCAGCTCTCCCTCGAAGTCGATCTCCTGCATTATCGCCTTGACCATTGTCGATTTACCCTCGCCATTCTTTCCAACGAAAGCAACTTTATCGCCTCTCTCGATCGAGATTGAAGCCTCGCTAAAGACTCTGTGATCCCCATAGGTTTTGCCTAGCCCTTGCGTAAGAACAGGAAATGCTCCCGAGCGAGGTGCTGGTGGAAATTTAAGGTTCAATGCACTGCGATCCTCCTCATCGACCTCGATAAGCTCCAATTTTTCGAGCATTCTCACTCGCGATTGCACCTGATTGGTCTTTGAATATGTCCCCTTGAAACGCTCGATAAACTCCTTATTCTCTGCAATCATCTTCTGCTGATTCTCGTACGCTGCAACTTGTTGCACTCGACGTTCAGCTCTTAGCTCCAGGTACTTCGAATAGTTTACCTTATAATCATAGATGCGACCCATCGTGATCTCGATTGTGCGCGTTGTGATATTGTCAACAAAGGCCTTATCGTGCGAAATAACCATCACCGAATTGGCGTGATTGATAATAAATTGCTCCAACCACTCGATAGATTCAATATCAAGGTGGTTTGTAGGTTCATCCAAAAGCAGCAGGGTAGGCTTCTGCAAGAGTAGCTTCACAAGCTCGATACGCATTCTCCAACCTCCACTAAATTCGGTTGTTTGACGCTCAAAATCACTTCGCTCAAAACCCATTCCAAGCAGTGCTCTTTCGACATCCTCTTGGTAGTTTGTAAGGTCAATATCGTAGAATTTTTCAGATAGCGCAGTTACTCGTTCAATGATATTCATATACTCATCACTCTCGTAATCGGTGCGGATCTCCAATTGGTGATTTAGGTCAGCGATTTCACGCTCCACCACAAAAAGATGCTCAAATGCCTGGCAAGCCTCCTCATACACGGTTCTGCCATCATCGACCATCAAGTGTTGCGGCAAGTATCCAACTTTGCCACCATCTGCGATTGTGATTTTTCCTCTCGTAGGAGTTCTCTCTCCTGCGATAATTTTGAGCATGGTTGATTTACCTGCTCCATTTTTTCCCATCAGCGCAATACGATCCTTGTCGTTAATTGCAAATGATATATCCTTGAATAGCGATGTGCCGCCAAACTCTACTGTTATTCCCTCTACTGAAACCATAAATTACAAATTAGGTCGCAAAGATAGCAAAAGATTTTGACTTACTCGCTCTCTATTTCTTACAATCGCTACTCTCTCGACACTCACAGCCGTTGCAGGTTGTGCATCCGCCTTTCTCATCTCCTCGCAGAGTACGCCACAACCAACGACCAATTATCAAAAAAACAACTGCCCCAATTAAATATGTAATAATTTCTTGCATCATAACAACATCTCACCGAAAACTTTAATCAACCATGCTACAACCCACGCAAGCGAAGTGTTGTAAAGGAACATAAACGCAGCCCATTTCCAATCGCCACTCTCCGAGGCAACTGCGGCCAAGGTGGCGACACAAGGGAAACAGAGCAAAACGAATGCCATAAAGGCTAATGCTGTTATTGGTGTAAAGTGCGGTTTTCCAGTCGATGAGTTAGTCGCTCGAAGCTGCTCTTGAAGGTGAGTATCACTCTCGTCAAGCTCCTCGGCGTGGGCATGCAACACACCTAAAGTGCTTACAATAATCTCCTTTGCTGCCAATCCCGAAAGCAATGAGACATTTGCCTGCCAAGTAAATCCAAGGGGATTCATCACTGGTTCGAAGGCCTTTCCGATCTGGCCAATATATGAGTTTTCTTGCTGCTCTTCGATGGTTTGCACATGGTCAGTTGGACGAGGATAGTAGCTTAGGAACCATATCGCAATCGAGGCAACCAAGATAATTCCTCCGATCTTGCGCAAATATTGCCAGCTTTTGTCCCACATATGAATCAAGATCGAACGAATGGTCGGCATACGATAGGGTGGCAACTCCATCACAAATGGTGTCTCATCCTTTTTGAAGAGCGTTTTACGAAGTAATTTAGCCGAAGCTACAGCTGCTAAAATTCCCAAGATATAGACTAAAAATAGTATCGTTCCTCCGTTCGAAGGGAAAAATGCACTGATTAGAAGCAAGTAGACCGGCAAGCGAGCACTACACGACATAAATGGATTGATTAGAATCGTGATAAGTCGACTGCTGCGGCTCTCGATAGTACGCGAGGCGATAATCGCAGGGACATTACAACCGAATCCCATCACAAGTGGAATAAACGATTTTCCATGCAGACCCATTCCATGCATCACCTTATCCATAATAAATGCCGCACGAGCCATATATCCAGAATCCTCCATAAACGAAATAAAGAGGTAAAGGATAACGATATTAGGCAAGAAAACCACCACGCCACCCACGCCACCAATCACACCATCGATGATAAGATCCTTTAAAACTCCATCATTCATAGCACCTTGCAAGAAGCTCGATATAGCACCGATTCCTGCCTCAATCCAATCCATCGGATACGCACCCAATACAAAGGTCGTGGTGAACATCACCCACATAATAAACATAAAGATTGGGAAACCCCAAACTCTGTGAGTAGCCAAAGAGTCCAAGATTCTAGCCATCTCCAACTTCTCACTCTTATTTTGAGTGTAGGTCTCCTTGAGCGCACCCGAGATAAATCCATAGTTATATGAAGCGATAGCGCTTTCGACATCTTCGTTAAGTATTGTCTCAATGCGTGAGCACTCCTTATCGCGGAGTTTGCTAATCTCCGCATATGTTTCTGTCTTAGACATCAGCGCCTCGACCTCCTTGTCACGCTCCAGCATCTTGATCGAGAGGTAACGAGACGAGAAACGAGGATTTAGGAACTCAACTTGGCGGATCTCCCTTTGCAAGGTTTCGATTCCCTCCTCGATCACTGCTCCGTGGTTGATATGAATATGACGCACGCTTTTGTTTTTGCGCTCATACACCTCGATGATGGTTTTGAAAAGTTCATCAAACCCTTCGCCATTACGCGAGTTTGTCGGAATCATCGGCACACCCAACATCTCACCCAAATCGGTGTGATTAAGCGTAGATCCTTGAGCCTTAAGCTCATCGTACATATTCAATGCCACAACCATATTGCAATCCATATTGATCAGCTCGGTTGTGAGGTATAAATTACGTTCGATGTTCGATGCTGCAACGACATTTAGAACTATATCTGGATCTTGCTCAACGATATGCTTGCGAACAAAGATCTCCTCGGGCGAGTATGCCGACAAGGCATATGTACCTGGCAAATCGTAGATGATCAGCTCGTAGCCATTATATTGAAATGATCCTCGCTTCACATCGACCGTAACGCCACTATAATTGCCCACGTGCTCGCGGCTTCCCGATGCTTGATTAAACAGCGATGTTTTACCACAATTGGGGTTTCCGACCAAAGCGATATTTATTCTTTTGGTGCTTCTTTCGATCTCTTTGGCAATTACACTCTCGTCGATTGGTGCATCTACCGAGCCTCCGCAATCAATACTCTCGACAATCTCATCCTTGGTGATCACCTCGATTAGCGACGCTTCGCTTCGGCGCAAAGAGACTTCATAACCCATTATGTTGTAGACGATTGGGTCTTTAAGTGGAGCATTGAGAATAACCGAGATCTCTTCTCCGCGAATAAATCCCATCTCTAAGATACGTCGACGAAATGCGCCATAGCCATAAACTTTAACTATCGTCGCCTTTTCCCCTGTCTTTAAGTCTGTTAATCTCATCTCTATTTCAATATTCTGTTTGCCCCATTTTTAGGTGTGCAAATTTAAAAAAGTTTTGGTAAAGATTGTTATAAATGTGAGATTATATCGCAAAAATAGCAATATATAGGTATAGATAACAAAAAAATAACCGACCATCGAGGATGATCGGTTACTCTTTTCATTTTCTCAGAGTTAAATTTGAGGCACTTCCGTGATACTTCCGTAACGGTGATACTCATGAGTAATGCTCTGCTCCTTAAGATAGTGAAGCAATTCGAAGCGACCATTAAGCAACACTGGCGCTGTTGCGATATATTTATCTTTTGCAGCAGCAGCTTCATAGAGCGCCATTGGGATATTCGATGAGCAAACTCTCACGCGAGAATATTTCTCTATCTCTGCGATAAATGCTTCTAGATTTTGAGTGATCACCTCGCAACCTAAGGCCTTGATTTCACTTGTAATAGGGTTGTCTACATCAAGGGATACAACAAGTGGAGTTCCTGCAATCTTAGCCGCTTTAACGATCAACTTAGCATCCTCCAAGCTATCACCTTCGAATAGGCGAAGGGTCATTGTCTCGAGAGGCAAATAGCGGAAAACATTCTGCTCACCATATAAGTTCGAGACGTCACGAGCCGAAGCAAATTCTGTTTTGTGTGCCTCCTCGTAGTTCTCTTTTGCAATATCAGAATTGTTGGTGATATTGGTAAAGCACGATACGTAGTTCACACCACCAGCCTTGATACCACCTCCAAATGCCGAAAGTTTCATACCGCCAAATGGCTGACGATTGACCACCGCACCCGTGATACCGCGATTGATATAGAGATTTCCGGCAACCATCGTCTTTTTCCAAAGTGCAATTTCGCTCTCGTCGAGTGATTGCAAACCACTTGTCAGACCATAATCAAGGTCGTTAACAAACTTGATTCCTTGCTCCAATGAGTCGATAACACCAACCGATAACATAGGCGCAAACAGCTCCGTGTGGAATGCAAAGTTCTTAGGCGTAACACCCCAAAGGATCGTTGGACGAAGGATATATTTCTGATCATCCAAAAACTCTGGAGCGATCAACCACTCTGTGCCAGCCTCCACATTCTCGATTGCGTGTAGCAACTTGTCATTTTGGTTTGTGATCATTGGACCAACAACATTCGTCAAATTCCATGGCGAACCAGTGTGCATCGACGAAGCTGCATCAATCAACTTAGTTTTGAATGCTGGATCTTCGAAAATATCACGCTCAACTAGAAGCAGTGAACAAGCTGAACATTTTTGACCTGCGTTACCAAACGCTGAAGCTACTGCATTCATAATCGCCTTATCGCGATCGCCCTTCGAGGTGATGATAATTGCATTCTTTCCTCCAGTCTCCGCAGCAAGTGGGATGGTTGGAGCTGCCGTAGCTATGCGTTGAGCAGTTTGAGTTCCTCCCGTAAGGATAACGTGTTTGATGATGGGGGAGGTAGTGAGTTTCGATAGTGGTTCACGACCATCGGTAATAACAATTTGGAGTGCATCTTTCGGCACACCAGCTTCCCACATCAACTTACAAGCCTCCCACATCACAGGAGCTGCAACAGTGGCAGGTTTCAAAATCACCGAGTTACCACCAGCCAAAGCCGCCATAACTCCTCCAACAGGAATTGCCAGCGGGAAGTTCCAAGGCGAAATGACCAAAATAGTTCCCTTCGGTGCAATATCCACTCCCTTTTGCTCCAAGAGTGTCTTCATTGTCAAAGGGTAGAAGCGGCAAAAGTCGATAGCCTCAGAGACCTCAACATCGCCCTCGTTCAAAGTTTTGCCAGTAACGGCAGCCATACATCCGATCAGATCACCACGATTTGCAGCCAATAAGTTTGCCGCTTTGTGCATAATCTCGATGCGTTTTTCAATTGATGTTTTTCCCCACTCAGAAGCCTCAGCAACTTTTAACATCTCGTCAATCTGCTCCGTAGAAGCTGCCGACATAGTATATGGTGTCTGTCCTTTTTGGCAACGATCCTCGTACGATATCTGCTTCTCGGTTACAATCTGCTTGTCACCAATCTGCAATGGAATAACCTCGGTTGGTTTTGTTTGCCACTTCTCGACAATTGACTCTGCCCATGTGTGATTTGGAGAGAGGTCGAAGTCGGTGTCAGGCTCGTTTTGGAAAGTGTCGTAGATCTTGGTGTGCGACTCGCTATTACGATCTTGAGTTCTCGTAGGTATTGCCGTTACGCTATCTTTCATTGCGTAAGCTTGCTCGAATTGCTCGCGAAGGAAGGTCCACTCTGGAGTTCCCACCTCCAAGCCAAATGAGTAGCTAAGGAAGTTCTCAGGACCAGTATTCTCGTCCAAACGACGAACTAGGTATGACACAGCGTTGAGGAAGTGCTCGTTTTTAACAACAGGAGTGTAAAGGATGATATTTCCACCAAACTTGCTCATGGCACGCCAAAGCTGATTGGCCATACCCTCCAACATCTCGAATGTAATATAATCTTGAATTCCTTGCTCCTTAGCCTTAAGATAAGCGTATCCAATAGTGAAGAGGTTGTGCGAAGCGATACCGACATTGATAACCTTTGCATTTTCAGGCGTGAAGGCTCTGTCGATCATATGCAAGTAGTTTGCATCCACCTCAACTTTGGTTGTGCGAACTGGATTCTCCCAACCTCTGAGCGACGAAACGACGCTCTCCATTTGGAGGTTTGCACCCTTAACAATACGGATTTTAAGAGGTGATCCACCCTCAGCAACACGTTTTTTAGCAAAGACAAGCAACTTATCATATAAAAGTTCTGCATCGGGAAGGTAGGCTTGGATAACAACACCAGCTTGATAATCTTTGAATTCTGGTTTGCTAAGCACCTCGATAAATAGCTCCATGGTTAGATGAGCATCCTTATACTCCTCCATGTCGAGATTGATAAATTTCGCGTGCTTCTTTCCATTTTGATCAACGTAAGGATTGTCGATCGCCTTTTGGTAGATTGTACTAAGCAGATCGGCTAACTCCTTGTGACTCTCGCGGAAATTCAAAGGGTGAAGCTGTGCGTAGATTCCCGTCAGCTTGATCGAGATATAGTTGATATCGTCTTGCTCCAAAGCCGACAAGTAATGCTCATAACGGTGGCTAGCCTCACCATTTCCCAAAACAACCTCACCTAGAAGATTGACATTTTGGCCAATGCTATTCTCGCCACGCACCTTAAGGTGTTTGGTTAATCGAGGACGCTCCTCGTGGATAATGATCTTCGAGGTATCCATACGAAGATATTTCTTGAAAATTGGCACTGCGATAAAATCAAAACGGTATCCAATTAAGCGATATGCATTGAGCAAAAATTTCTCGAAAGGGCTAAAAAAACTAGCTACACCATATATATCAATTAGCTTTTTAATTCGATCAGCCAACTTCTTGCGATCTCGAATTTGAGACGACTCATCAAGCAACTTACTTAAGAAAACTTTGTCTTGAGGGTTGCGAATCAGAGTAGCATATTTTAGCTGCTCTTTACGCTCTGCTTTGGTCAACTCTCCATTACATCTGTCGAGCAGCTCTACTGCCCACTCTTCAACATTTTTGTAGTTAATAGAATTCATAATGATGTGTACATTTTTTTAGATTGTCAATACTGATCAAAGTTATAAAAAAATATCAGTTTTAACGCAAAAAATGGAGTTAAATTCCAAAAACTACTCTTTATTTTGAGCAAATAGACAAAAATTTACTCCATTTCACCAATCAGACCTCGAATTACCACCGAAGCGCAGCCAATTCCAAAAAGTGCAGGGATGTAGGAAATCGTGCCAACATTCGATTTTTTGTTGCGCTCCTCGCATAAAATCATTGCTCCTTCTCTCACTGGCTCGGGTGAAAAAACAGCGTGAAAACCCTTACGAATTCCCACCTTGTGAAGTCGCTTGCGAAGCATATGAGCCAGGGGACAATGGTGGCTTTTTGAGATATCTTTTATCTCTAAAAGCGTAGGGTTGGTTTTAGCTCCAGCACCCATCGAACTCACCAAAGGAATTGAGCGATTCAAAGCTCCTTGGATCAGCGCAACTTTGGGCGATAGGGTATCAATAGCATCGACAATATAATCGAATTTTGCGCTATCGAGTAGCTGGTCGGTAAGCTCATCCTTTATATAATCGGCAACTACCGTAAGATTGATTTCAGGGTTGATATCCTTGAGTCTCGCAGAGAGTATATCGGTCTTGTACTCACCAATTGTAGAGTGCAGGGCAACCAATTGTCGATTGATATTCGACTCGCCAACCGTGTCGGCATCGGCAATTGTCATTGATCCAACACCCGCTCTTGCGATCATCTCGGCAGCATAGGCTCCAACGCCTCCAACGCCAACAACCAAAACATTTGACTTTTTAAGTATATCTAATTTTTCGTCTCCTAAAAGAAGCTCTGTACGCTCTAACCAGCTCATTATTTATTGAATATTTTTTTGTAATTTTTGTAAAGTTCTGCTTTGATTTGCTCTATGTTTTCTGTGCGAAGTTCAGAGGCTTTAAGATATATATCTTCGATTGAAATATCGTAATCATCAGTTTCAAAGAATATATTGTTTAACTGTAACTTGCGCAAAGCATTTAAAGTTTTAGATGAATTAAAACAGCGATGTCCAAACGAGAGAAAACAACCTCTTTCAACGGCTCTTTGTGCCTGCTCATATGAACCAATAAACCCATGGAATATCACTGCCTTCAACGAGAACTTTTTCAAGATTTCCATCACCCGTTCAAACGACTTAACCGAATGAATCACCACCGGTAATCCTGCATCTTGAGCCAAAGATAACTGCTCCTCGAAAAGCTCCTCTTGAAGTTGCTTAGATATCGGCCGAGAGAAGTCAAGACCGATCTCACCGACGGCCTGAGTCGACGGCAAAATGTCATCGGCAGACAACCGCTCACCACTTTCCACCTCATAGGGATGCACCCCGACACACTCTATCGAGATCTCATTTTCACGCTTTTGATGCGTATGGATATTAATGTATGGTATAATATTATTCATATTGGCTGACAAAATTAATATTTTTTAATTATAAACTTCTTTTTCTGCAAAAAAAATCGTAACTTCGCACGCTGTTAAGTATGAACTGTTATTTATTTAACAAGACACAAAGGCAACAAAATTAAGAACGAATATACAAACAAATAATAACAATTTTTATTCTAAATTAACTATGTCGAAAAACATTCCATTACGTAAGGGTCTCGACATCAATCTTCAGGGTGCAGCAGAAACTTCACTAGAGAAACTACCTCTAGCGAAGCAATATGCTCTATCACCACTCGATTTCGAGGGTGTAACTCCAAAATTGTTAGTTAAGGTAGGAGACAAAGTTGAGGCAGGTTCGCCGTTGTTTTACAACAAGGCTGATGAGAGAATTATTTTCACATCACCAGTTAGCGGAACTGTTTCAGCGATCAATCGTGGAGAGAAGCGTAAAATTCTTTCTGTGGTTGTCGATGCAGACTCTACCCAAACCTACAAGGAGTTCCCAATGCTCAACACCAAGAGTGCTAAGCGAGAGGAGATTGTTGAGATGTTGCTCAATTCGGGCTTATGGTCGATGCTTATTGCTCGTCCATACGGTATTATTGCCGATCCAAACCAAATGCCAAAGGCAATTTTTGTCTCTACATTTGATTCGGCACCACTTGCTCCAGATTACAACTTTGTGTTGTCGGGTGAGCTTTCGAACATCCAAAAGGGTGTTGAGGTTCTTGGTCGCTTAACCGAAGGTAAGGTTCACTTCGGAGCACGCCAAGGTGCAGCGTCACCATTGAGCAATGTCGCAGGCGTCGAGACAACTACATTCTCGGGCAAACACCCAATCGGTAACGTTGGTACTCAAATCCACCACATCGACCCAATCAACAAGGGTGAGGTAGTGTGGACAATCAACATCCAAGACCTAGCTATCGTTGGTCGTCTGTTCTCGACAGGTAAAGTCGACATGACAAAGATCGTAGCTGTTGCAGGTAGCGAGGTTACTGCTCCTAAATATTACCAAATCATCTCGGGAGCGCCAGTTTCGTCGATGTTGAAGGGTGGCATCAAGGAGCAAAAAGAGAATGAGAAGGTTCGCGTGATCTCAGGTAATGTTCTTACAGGAACTAAGATTTCGGAAGATGCATATATCACATTCTATGCAAATATGATTACTGTTATCCCTGAGGGTGACACATATGAGTTGCTAGGTTGGATTATGCCACGTTTCAATAAATTCTCTGTTTCTCGTTCATACTTCTCATGGATTTGCCCTAAGAAGCAATATCGCTTGGATGCAAACCTAAATGGTGGTGAGCGTCCATTTATTATGAGTGATGTTTATGAGAAATACCTTCCAATGGATATCCTTCCAGTTTACCTTATCAAAGCTATCTTGGCTGGCGATATCGACAAAATGGAGAACTTGGGTATCTATGAGGTTATAGAGGAAGATCTTGCACTTTGCGAGTTTGTTGATCCATCGAAGATCAATATGCAGCAAATTTTGCGTGATGGTATTAACTTAATGATCAAGGAGGCTTAAGCAATGAAAGAACTACGTAAACTTGTAGATAAGGCTAAACCAGCCTTCTCGAAGGGCGGAAAGTTTTGGTGGCTAGAATCAACTTTCGAGGGTTTCGAAACATTCCTTTTTGTCCCTAACACAACTGCTCAAAAGGGTGCTCACATCCGTGACTGTAACGATTCGAAACGTACCATGATTATGGTTGTTATCGCTTTGTTGCCAGCACTTCTTTTCGGTCTATACAACACAGGATTCCAACACTTCAAGATGTTGGGTGAGGCTGCCTCTATTTTTGAGTGCACATGGTATGGTCTCTTGCGCCTACTTCCAATGATCATCGTTTCGTATGTGGTTGGTCTAGGTATCGAATTCTACTTCGCTCAGATCCGTGGTCACGAGATCAATGAGGGTTTCTTGGTATCGGGTCTATTGATTCCGATGATTATGCCTATTGATATTCCACTTTGGATGGTGGCTATCTCTACCGCTTTTGCTGTTATCATTGGTAAAGAGGTATTTGGTGGTACTGGTATGAATGTATGGAATCCAGCTCTTTTGGCTCGTGCCTTTGCATTCTTCGCTTACACTCCTCAAATGTCGGGTCAAACTATCTGGTTTGCCGATGCTGTTGATGGATTCTCGGGTGCTACTGCATTGGAGCAATTGACAACAGGCTCAATGGAGTTCTCGGTAATGGATGCGTTCCTAGGTTTTATCCCTGGTAGCGTTGGTGAGACATCTACTTTGGCTATCCTTTTGGGTGCTGCAGTATTGCTTTTCACTGGCACAGCTTCATGGAAAACAATGCTTAGCGTATTTGTCGGAGGTTACGTGATGGCTCTTATCTTCAACCTAACAGGTGGTGAGGGTTACGCAGCAGTTCCAGCTCACATCCACCTTATCGTTGGAGGTTTTGCTTTTGGTGCTGTCTTTATGGCTACCGACCCAGTTACCTCGGCTCAAACAAGCACTGGTAAGTACATTGTAGGTTTTGCAACAGGTTTTATCGCAATCTTGATCCGTGTGATTAACCCTGCATACCCAGAGGGAATGATGCTTTCGATTCTCTTTATGAATGCACTTGCGCCACTTGTTGACTACTATGTAGTTGAGGCAAATATTGCTCGCAGAAACAAACGTGTTAAACTTGTAAAATAGGGTAGTATGGCAACTAATAAATATATATGTAAAGTGTGTGGATATACTCACGAGGGTGACACACCACCAGCAACATGTCCTGTTTGTAAAGTTCCAGCTTCAGATTTCGATCTAGTAAGTCAGAAAAAAGCAGGTATGTTCAGCGATAAAAATAGCAATGCTTATATCATCACCTATTCAACAGTAATGGTTGTTGTTGTAGCATTCTTCCTAGCCTTCACAGCGATGTCTTTGAAAAGCCGTCAAGCCGAAAATATCTTGAACGAGAAGAAAAATGCGATTCTTGTCTCTTTGAACGAGTCGGAGAAATCTTACGATGAGTTTATCTCGGCATTCGCAATTGATGCAACGGGTAACAAAGTTGCAGGCGTTGAGGGCGAAGCGGTTCTTGATATGTTGGCCGATTTGAAGTCTACTCTTCAAGGTGATGTGCTTCCAGTTTTCCAATCGACCGATGGTCGTGTAGTTGTTCCAATTTTCGGTAGCGGTCTTTGGGGTGACATTTGGGGATATGTGGCTTTGGAGTCAGATATGAATACTATCTCGGGAGTTGTTCTCGATCACGCTGGTGAGACTCCAGGTCTTGGAGCTGAGATCGCAACTGTGAAGCACCAAGCGCAATACAAAGGCAAGTCAATTTTCGAGGGTGATGACTTTGTATCAATCACACTTGTAAAGGGTGGTGCTACGGATGCAAACATCTCACACGAAGTTGATGGTATCTCGGGAGGTACTAAAACAGCCGATGGTGTTACAGCAATGTTTAGCAGCAGCTTGGCCAAGTATGTTAAGTACTTCAAATCTCAAATGGGTGTTAACAATGTAAATCAGTAAGATAATGAGTAATAATAATATAAAAACTCTTACTGCTCCTTTGAGTGGTAACAATCCAGTGATCGTTCAGATCTTGGGTATCTGTTCTGCATTGGCGGTAACTGTTCAACTTAAACCAGCTATCGTAATGTCTCTTTCGGTAATTGTCGTTACGGCATTTGCTAACCTTGTGATGTCTTTGTTGCGTAAGGGTCTTCCTTCACGAATTCGTATCATCGTGCAACTTGTAGTTATTGCGGCTCTTGTAATTTTGGTCGATCAAGTACTTAAAGCATTTGTTTACGATGTGTCGAAGCAACTTTCAGTCTACGTAGGTCTTATCATCACTAACTGTATTATCATGGGTCGTGTCGAGGCGTATGCACTTGGTAACAAACCTTGGGATGCATTCCTTGATGGTGTTGGTAACGGTATCGGATACGGTGCAATCTTGGTTGCTATCGCATTCTTCCGTGAGTTGTTTGGTTCGGGCTCATTGCTTGGTATTAGAATCATCCCTGAGAGCTGGTATATGTCAGAGGGAGGTTTCTACTCAAACAATGGTATGATGCTCTTCCCACCTATGGCGCTTATCATCGTAGGTTGTATTATCTGGGCTCACCGTTCGTTCAATAAAGATTTACAAGAAAAATAGGAGGAAAGAGTATGGAAACATTAAATCTATTTATTAGGTCGATCTTTATCGACAATATGGTCTTCGCTTTCTTCTTCGGTATGTGTTCTTACATTGCCGTTTCGAAAAGCGTTAAGACAGCACTTGGTCTAGGAGCTGCGGTTATCTTCGTAATGGTGATGACTGTACCTTTGAACTACCTACTTAACGAGTATGTACTTGCACCTAATGCTTTGCAAGATGGTGTCGATCTTAGCTTCTTGAGCTTTATCGTCTTTATCGCCGTTATCGCTTCATTTGTGCAACTCGTGGAGATGATAGTTGAGAAATTTTCACCATCGCTCTATAGCCAACTTGGTATCTTCTTGCCTCTTATCGCTGTAAACTGTGCAATCTTGGGAGGTTCACTTTTCATGCAACAGAAGGTAGGTTCTGGCGAGATCGCATCGGTTGCCGACTCTTTGGTTTACGGCTTGGGTTCAGGTATTGGTTGGGCGCTTGCAATCGTTATGATGGCTGCAATTCGCGAGAAGACTCAATACTCACACATCCCAGCTGCACTTAAGGGACCAGGTATTGCATTTATCATTACAGGCCTTATGGGCATCGCCTTTATGATGTTCTCAGGAATTAAACTTTAACCTTTAAATAAGAGAATCAGATGATTTCAACAATTATTACTGCAATAGTTGCCTTTCTGGTAGTGACCCTAGTTCTAGTGGCTCTACTTCTCTTTGCAAAGGCAAAGTTAACCTCATCGGGTGAGGTTACAATCGACATCAATGGTGGCGAGAAAGTTATTACTGCCGAGAGTGGTTCAACACTTCTCAACACGCTAGCCGACAACCAAATCTTCTTGCCTTCGGCATGTGGTGGTGGTGGATCATGCGGCATGTGTAAGTGCCAAGTTATGGAAGGTGGCGGAGAGATCCTACCTACCGAGACTGGCTTTATCAACCGTAAGATGCAAAAAGATCACTGGAGACTAGGTTGCCAAGTGAAAGTTAAAGAGGATATGAAGATCCAAGTCTCTGAAGAGGTTTTGGGTGTTAAGAAGTGGGAGTGCGAGGTTATCTCGAATCGCAGTATCTCTACATTCCTCAAGGAGTTTGTTGTTAAGTTGCCAGAGGGCGAGACACTTAACTTCAAGAGTGGTGGTTACATCCAAATCGACGTACCTAAGTACGACGAGATTAAATTCTCGGATATGGATGTTGAGCCTCAATTCCGTGACGATTGGACTCAGTTAGATATGTGGAAACTCTCTACTGTCAACCCTGAGCCAACTTACCGCGCTTACTCTATGGCTAACCACCCTGCAGAGGGTAACATCATCATGCTTAACATTCGTATCGCAACACCTCCATTCGATCGTGCTGCTGGCGACTATGTTAAGGTTAACCCAGGTATCTGTTCATCGTATGTCTACTCACGTAAGGCAGGCGATAAGATCACTATTTCGGGTCCTTATGGTGAGTTCTTTATACCTAAAGAGTCTCCAGAGGATCAAGAGTTGATCTTCGTAGGTGGTGGTGCTGGTATGGCTCCAATGCGTAGCCACATTATGCACCTGTTCAAAACTGTGAAGAGTGGTCGTAAGGTGTCGTTCTACTACGGTGCTCGCGCACTTAAGGAGGTTCCTTATCTTGAGGAGTTCCGTCAAATCGAGCGCGACTTCCCTAACTTCTCATTTAACTTGGGTCTCGATCGTCCAGATCCAGAGGCTGACAAAGTTGGCGAGAAATACACAGCAGGATTTATCCACAATGTTCTCTACGAGACATACCTTCGCGACCACGAGGATCCAGAGGGAGCTCTATACTTGATGTGTGGACCTCCGATGATGATCTCGTCGGTAGAGAATATGCTCGATAGCTTGGGCGTTCCAGCTGAGAATATTCTGTACGATAACTTCGGTAGCTAGTCTTTGGCTAACGCTGAAATGTAAAAAGCAACTAACCCCAAAAGTTAGTTGCTTTTTCATTTAAATATGTTCGAGTCGAATTTACTCAACGACAGTTGCAATTTTATTAGACTCGTAATCACGCTTCACCTCTTCGTAGAATGCTGCTGTGGCAGCTTGCATATAAGGAATAATCCATATTAAAGCGATACAAAGAGTAAAGATGCTAAGTATACACCACATTGTGAAATTAAGAGTCATCAAAAATAGCTGCATCTTATTCCCTTTCATCATATCCATACTAAGCTCGATAGCTTCATTATTTTTTAACTCAGGCTTATCCTTTAGGATATATGGAGTCATCGCATATGACAAAGATTTAATAATACCTGGAATAATGAACAACATTCCCCAAAGTAGGGTGTAAAGCCCTGACAAAAAGAGCGTAATAAAGATCCTTGAATACTCCTTAAAACCATCAAAAATAACTTCAATCTCAGGTGCTTTACCTCCATCAGAGCGCAAGAAATCTAGAAACCATATTGACAGACCATAGCTAATGGGCAAGGTTACCAAGAATGAAAAGAAGTTAATTACAGGGATAGATGCCACAGTGGAGCAGATTGCACCGTTGATAAACACAACTAGAATTGCAGTACCCCAACGGCCTTTAAGTGAGGCAAGCGCCATTTTTCTAATTTGGGAGTTAGTTATCATCATATAGGTTAAAAATTTTTAGATGAGCTCTGCTAAATTTTAAGAAGCATCAAGCGTCAGAACTCGTTACGCACTCAATGCAAATACGTTATATAGTCATAAAGTTACGCAAAAAGAGGCAATTATCCAAATTTTCCGCTCTAAACAAAAAAATGTCATCCCAGAGTTACCTAGGATGACATATTTAAGAGTTAAGAGAAATCTACTTGGTGTAGCTGGCAACACCACCGCGTTGGCTATCAACGGTAATGGTGTACTTCGAAGCTCCTTTAACCAGCCACTTTACAGTAACCGACGAGTTTCCTCCGATATTGCTAACCAAAATCTTGCTAGGGTTGCTCTTTTGCTCCACCGATGTTCCCCAAATTGGATCAGTGACAACCATACCTGCGACAATCTCAGCACCATCGAGTGTCACCCAATCGGGTCTCATGATCTTATTGCGTAGATCCCAATCCGAGTGAGTTGGCATCAAACGGCTATTCGAGATAGTCGCTGTAATTTCGGTGATACCACCCGCTAAGCTCTTCTCGCTAACCTTTTCAACCGATAGCTTTGGAGTGTTGAAGCAGTGATATATTGTTGATGCCATATTTCTGTGAGCTGCCGACTCGAGCAAGAATCCTGGGTGCATTCTACCATAATTCTTTTTGTATCCGCCGATCTCAACAGTTCCCAATTGTGGGTGCTCAACCTCTTTCCAGTCGATGATGCCATCGCCATACAACAATAAATCATCAAATTCATATCTTTCGTGTGCTGGATCACCCTTGTATTTTCCATTGAATAGATCGAAAGGACTCAGTAGCTCATTACAGAATGTAAAGATTCCCAAACCTAGACCCATGTAGTCGATATCGCTACCAACGGTTGTGTATAGATCCTTATAGATGATCAATGCGCGATATCCAGGGATCATCTCCTCACCACGTGATGAGATATGGCTATATACCGCTCTATCCGAAGCACTTACACTCCCATCATCATCAATAGCCCCTGGAGGTGATAGAATCAATCCACCTTGATTGTGATACGTTTGACCAGCAGCAATATTTGGGTGAGCAATGATAAAATCAACGATGTTTCTATTCTCGATAATCGAAAGAGGGTATTTATATGAGCCTCTCTGAAGGTGGTTAGGCTCCCATCCATAACCAAAGTTACGATTAGGGTCGTAGCCACCAACGCCATCTTCGTTGATCTGTCCATCACCATCGTTGTCATATCCCTCATATCCAATAAGATCATATTCGCCATTTTTACCTGCATCGGCCTTAAGCATAATTCTTGAATCCTTAGGATCTTCGACATACTCACCATTTGGATTCTTAACACGCATTTGCAAAAGATTAAGGTCTCCATCCAAGTCATCGGCGCCATCCTCGTCAACATATCCATCTCTATCAAGGTCAATTGGAATCATACCTGCGCGAGGTGTATGTGGGCTATTTGCACCATACATAAAGTACTCTCTAGCATCAGGATTTATCGTAGGCACAATGTAGAAGGTCTTATCTTGGAGTAACTCCTTGATATACTCATTCGAATCGAACATCTCTGTTAGATACCACGCTGTATAGAGCGCCATTGTTGTGGCTTGAACCTCGTTTGAGTGGATATTGGCAAAGATCATCATCGCTGGTTTCTTGTCTGGATCACCAGTGCTGAAATCCGAGATTGTCAATCCCCACATCTCATTACCTTCGAATGATTTTCCAATCGAATAGACCTTCGCTAGGTCGGGGTGTGCCGCTGCGATCTCCTTGCAAAGGCTCTCGATTTGGTTTAGATTGCGATAAAAGTTCCATGATGCGCTCACCTTTGGTTTTGATGGCGTGCCCGAAGCTGGGAAGTTTATATCTGACGATATTCTAGTTTGAGCGCTAAGATTGGCAATTAGACAGAGGCTCAATATTGCTGTTACAAATATTTTTTTCATTGTAAGTTAAGTTTAAAGAGTTACTGTTTCTGCTACATATCCACTTTGAGGAGAACCTGCCTCGATATCGAATTTTCCTTTTCCTTCGATAATCCAGCTAAATTCGCTTACTTCACCTGCATTCAAATTAGGTATGGTTGACAATCTTAACCCTTGCAGAATATTTTGACCATCCAGCTTCAGTTCAACTCTCACATATTTCACGAAGTAAGATTGAACACCGATAGATGTTGCTGTTGGCATCTCTCCGACGTTTGCAACCTTTGCGCTCACTCGGTAAACACCTTTGCTAAGTTGCTCGCTTTCAACTGTTAGTTTTACCTCAGGGTGCAATTCGGCGATGTCAACTACGGTTTTAATCGTCGCATCAACCTGTGACTCAATAAGTTCCAACTTAGGAGTGTATAGCGCATATGGTGCTAACGAGCCAACCTCTACGGTTTTACCCTTGAAATCAGGGTGCTCAACTTCGCTCCATGCAACAGCGCTATCTTCGATGCCATTCTTATCAGCCCACATCAAATAAGCGACTTCACGACTTCCTCGCTCATCCTCGCTATCTACACTCCAAACATTTGTCTCGAAGCTATTGCGACCATAGTGATAGTATGCCCACTCGGTGAAGTTTCCATCAAGTGGCTTTTCTGCCAAGATGTCGTTTGCTGTTGCATCGTTTGCGCGATAGATTTCGCTGACCTTGCTTGCAAGGATGTTGTCAGTTTTCAACATTGCTGCGATATCTGCGCCATTTCCACCTTTTGGAGCGGTGTCAGCAACGGTTTTGTGATCTACATCTACACCTTTTCTAGTTTTGTTGGTGTATGTCGTTGGTGAGTATAGATTATCATTTGGACCAAATGAGATCACCGTGTGGATGTTAAATGCATCATACATAAAATCCAACAAAGCACGATTTTCAACCTCGCTAATAGGGTAGTGGCCACTCTCCACTCCCCAGTTCTTATATTTATAGGTGAAGTTTCTATTCAAATCAACGCCATCCTGGCCATCCTCATTCAATAGTCCATCTTTGTCATTATCAATTCCCTCCGAGAAAAGTAGATATTTTCCCTTTTCACCTTTTGCAGCGTCGGCTTTGATTACAACTCTGCTATCAAGCGGATGTTTGATATATTCGCCATTCTCGCTCTCTACGATCATCGCTGTGATCATGCCATTGTCATCTAGATCTTCAACACTATCTTCACTCATTAGACCATCTCTGTCGTTGTCGTATAGCGATTTTGTGCGATAACTCTCATTTTGAAGTTTTGCGAAATAACCCTCCGTTGCATCTGGATTCAATGATGGAACAATATAGAAGGTGTTTTCGGATAACAACTCAGCGGCATCTTCACGAGATAAAATACTATCAACTAGTCTAATAGCTGTCTCTGTACCGACTAAGTGCTGAGCTTTAACTCCCGCAATAACAGCCGTAGCTGGATGGTTTGCAACATCACCAGATCCCAAGGTTACCAGCCAAACATCGTTCGATGAAGGGGTTTTCGTAAGTGATTGGATTGTCGCAAGACTTGGATGCTTCTTCACGATTGCTTGCAGGTGATCTCCGACTTGATCGGGTGTAGGATATTGGCTTTGCGAAAAACTTTCCGCAGGCGAAAATATTGCTACACTAAATAATAAATAGAACAAACTCTTTTTCATAGGCTAAAATTCTTATTTTTAAATTTAATAGTAAAGTTACGCGCTGATGTTACATAGAGACTATAATATTGCAAATATAGACATTTTATTTTTAAAAATTCTTATTTTATCCATTTTTTATTCGGTTTATCGTTATTTAGCCAAAAGAGGGATATAGGATGTGTATCTACTATTAAAGCAATTTAAACAAATATGATTTAACATAATATAAATTATCATGAATTAATATAAGAAGGGTAGCATACAGTACATATAATTACATTGGCTCAATATTTGAGTTAATTCACGATAAATTTAATCACATAAAATTATGGAAGAAAAATTAAACTTACTCTTATCCGACTTAGTTGTCGAGTATCACAAACTTCAGAATTTCCACTGGTACGCTAAAGGTCGAAACTTTTTCGCAGTTCACGAAAAGTTAGAAGAATATTTTAGAGGTATCAACGAATCAATTGACGATGTAGCCGAGACGATGCTTATGTTAGAATTCAAGCCAGTAGCTTCACTAAAAGAATTCTTAGCTAAAACTCAGATCAAAGAGGTTGGCGATGGATTTGTCAGAGGTCACGATATTTACACTCATGTTCTCGCTGATTTCGAATACTTTAAGCAACTGGTAATGATAATCAAAAAGCAGGCTGACGATGAGATGATCTACCAAGTTTCTGCCCTTATGGATGGTCTTATTGCTCATTTTGCCAAGGCTATTTGGATGATCAAACAGGTTCAAACCGAGGAAGTTCCCGAGTTCGTATAGGTTCAACACTACGATTTATTATGGCTAATACCCTACTTTATTTAGAGGTATTAGCCATTTTTTTGGGCAATCAAGACTTAAGAAAGAAGCGGATTAAAATATTTTTTCCAAGAGCATCATTACAATTTTCAAATGTAAATTTAGTTTTGTATCTTTGTCGCTACGACAGAAAATAAAAACTAAAAAACATTTGTTCGAATAAATTCGAACTCATCAATAAAGGGAGCAATTTATAAAATTGCGACCTAAGTCCCCTCTTAACAAAGAGGGGATTTAGGGGAGATTTTAAATATGTCGCGTTGTTTTTAACAACGCTTAACGTGTGGTCGAGAATAGCCCCACCACACAAGTATAACATTACCAGCGAGTTCGAAGTGGGGCTATTTTCGAACTCACGTTAAAATATGGCAGACGAAAAAATTATATTTTCGATGGTTGGCGTGAGTAAAACTTTCACCAATCAGAAAAAAGTGTTGAATAACATCTACCTTTCATTCTTCTACGGAGCTAAGATCGGTATTATTGGTCTTAATGGATCGGGTAAATCAACCTTGATGAAGATTATTGCAGGCTTGGATAAGAATTTCCAAGGTGAGGTGGTATTCTCACCAGGATACTCGGTCGGTTACCTCGAGCAGGAACCTCAATTGGACAACAACAAAACAGTTCGCGAGATTGTTGAGGAGGGTTGCGCTGGAACAGTAGCTTTGCTTGCTGAGTATGAGGATATTAACATGAAGCTTTGCGAGCCGATGGATGATGATGCAATGAACAAACTCATTGAGCGTCAAGGTGAATTATACGAGCAGATCGACCATGTAAACGGCTGGGAGTTGGATAGCGTTTTAGAGCGTGCGATGGATGCGCTGCGTTGTCCAGAGCCTGATCAAAGCATTGCGGTGCTGTCGGGAGGAGAACGTCGTCGAGTTGCACTTTGCCGTCTGTTGCTTCAAAATCCAGACGTATTGCTTCTCGATGAGCCTACCAACCACCTTGATGCTGAGTCGATTGACTGGCTGGAGCAACACCTTCAACAATACAAGGGAACAGTTATCGCTGTAACCCACGACCGTTACTTCCTCGACAATGTCGCAGGTTGGATCTTGGAGCTTGACCGCGGTGAGGGTATTCCATGGAAGGGCAACTACACAGGCTGGCTCGACCAAAAGACCACACGTATGGCCATGGAGGAGAAGCAAGAGAGCAAACGTCGCAAGACTTTGGAGCGTGAGTTGGAGTGGGTACGTATGTCACCTGCAGGACGTCATGCAAAGAGCAAAGCGCGTCTTTCAGCCTACGATCAGATGATGAGCGAGGATACCAAGGATAAGGAGGAGAAGTTGGAGATTTTCATTCCAAATGGACCTCGTTTGGGTGATGTAGTTATCGAGGCTAATGGCGTGGCAAAAGGTTATGGCGATCGTATTCTGTACGAGGATCTTAACTTCTCATTGCCACCAGCAGGCATCGTGGGCGTTATCGGCCCGAATGGAACAGGTAAGACTACCCTATTCCGCATGATTATGGGTCTCGAAGAACCAAACGCAGGAACTTTCACAGTTGGTAAAACCGTGAAGCTAGCCTACGTAGATCAACAACACAAATCAATCGACCCAGAAAAGAGTGTTTACGAGGTGATTTCGCAAAATAGCGACTTTGTAACACTTGGCAACCGTCAAGTCCCAGCTCGCGCATATGTTGCAAGATTCAACTTCTCAGGTGCTGACCAAGAGAAAAAATGCGGTGTTTTGTCGGGTGGAGAGCGCAATCGCTTGCACTTGGCTCTTGCTTTGAAAGAAGAAGGAAATGTTCTTTTGCTCGATGAGCCAACCAATGATATCGACGTAAATACGCTTCGTGCTTTGGAGGAGGGTCTTCAGAATTTTGCAGGTTGTGCGGTGGTTATCTCCCACGACCGTTGGTTCTTGGATCGTATCGCAACGCATATCATTTCGTTCGAGGGTGATTCGACAATCGTCTCATACCAAGGAACTTATAGCGAGTTCGAAGCATGGAAAAAGGCTCAAGGAGGTGACACAACCCCAAAGAGAGTGAAGTATAAAAAATTAGTTGAATAAATCATGGCAATTCAAAAACCATCAATTCCAAAAGGTACTCGTGACTTCGGCCCAGCCGAGATGATGCGCCGACAATATATCTTTGACACCATCCGTGGCGTATTCCGCCTCTTTGGCTTTGCACCTCTCGAAACCCCATCTATGGAGAATCTTTCGTCGTTAATGGGTAAGTATGGCGAGGAGGGTGACAAGCTACTTTTCAAAGTATTGAACTCTGGCGATTACGCTAAAGAGATGTCGCGCGACGAGTTAAAAGTAGCCTCTAAGATTTGTGAAAAAGGTCTACGCTACGACCTTACAGTTCCTTTCGCACGCTACGTCGTACAGCACCAAAACGATATTATCTTCCCATTTAAGCGTTATCAGATTCAGCCAGTATGGCGTGCTGATCGCCCACAAAAGGGTCGCTATCGTGAGTTCTATCAATGCGATGTTGATATGATTGGCTCGAAATCGTTGCTTAACGAGGTTGAATTAATCGAGATTGTCGAGCGAGTTTTTACTGCGTTGAAGATCAGCGTAACACTCAAGATCAACAACAGAAAGGTATTGTATGGTATCGCCGAGACCATTGGTCATGCCGACAAGATGATGGATATCACCATCGCGATCGACAAGCTAGATAAGATCGGATTGGACAACGTAAAGAAAGAGTTATCGGAGCGTGGAATCGAAGATGAGGCAATTGCTAAACTTCAACCAATACTCGAGCTAAGCGGATCTAATCAAGAAAAAATCAATCAATTGCGCGATGTTATCACAAGTTCAGAGACAGGTCTATTGGGCGTTGATGAATTGCAAACAATCGTCGATTACACAACCAAGTTAGGCTTGTCGCTTCCTATCGAAATAGACCTCTCTTTAGCTCGCGGATTAAACTACTACACAGGTGCGATCTTCGAGGTTAAGGCCAACGATTTTGCAATTGGTTCAATCTGCGGAGGTGGCCGATATGACGACTTGACTGGTATCTTCGGAATGCCAAATATGTCGGGTGTGGGTATCTCATTTGGTGCCGACCGCATCTACGATGTGATGGTTGGTATGGAGCTTTTCCCTGCCGAGGTGAACTTCTCGACCAAGGTTCTCTTTACAAATCTTGGTGACAAGGAGCAGGAGGTGATACTTCCACTGCTCAAAGGGCTCCGCAATGCAGGCGTAGCAGCCGAGATCTATCCAGACCCTGCCAAGATGAAAAAGCAGATGGAACACGCCAATCGTCGTGGTATACCTTTTGTAGTAATTATCGGCAGCCAAGAGATCGAGCAGCAGAAAGCCACAGTCAAAAATATGACCACTGGCGAGCAGCAGAGCGTTAATTTCGATGCTCTTAATGAGCTCTTTATCGAATAAAATGAAAAAAACATTCGTATTACTTTCTACCTTGTTTGTGGCGACTACCCTATTGGCTCAGTCGCCACAAACTAGTATTGATGCAGCAACACAACTGCGTAAGTTTCACCAATTCTTCAGCTATCTCAATGGCAGCTACGTCGAGGAGATCGACATGGAGCCACTTATCGAGAAGGCGATTGTGGAGATGCTCTCGGAGCTTGATCCTCACTCGGCATATATCAATGCGGAGGATATGAAGGGTGTTAACGAGAGTTTCGAAGGTGAATTCAGCGGAATCGGCATCGAGTTCAATATCTTAAAAGATACCATCATCGTGGTAAACACTATAGTCGGAGCACCTGCCGAGAGCGTGGGAATGATCCCGAATGATAGAATTGTCAAGGTTGATGGTGAGGATGTTGTAGGCACTACGCAAGCTAAAGTCCCTTCATACCTGCGCGGAGAAAGAGGCTCAAAAGTTGCATTGGAGGTAATCAGGCATGGTGAGGATGAGCCACTTAGCTTTATCATCGAGCGTGATAATATTCCGATCAATACCGTCGATGCAGCCTATAAGCTCAATGAGACTACTGGCTACATAAAGGTTAATCGCTTTGGGCAAACCACATATTCAGAGTTTTACGACTCGTTCAAGCAGCTTGCACCTCTTGAAACTCTTGTGCTCGACCTGCGCGGAAATGGTGGAGGATTGCTCACTCAAGCAATCGAGTTAGCGAACTTTTTCCTACCATATAGGGCTCTGATCGTCTCGACCGAGGGACGAATGCAAGATGATTTTTCGATGAATGCTTATCGCAAAGGCGAATTTACGCAAGGCAATGTTGTGGTGATAATTGATGAAGATTCAGCCTCTGCAAGCGAAATTGTTGCTGGAGCACTTCAAGATTGGGATCGAGCAATTATCCTAGGTCGACCAAGTTTTGGAAAGGGGCTTGTGCAGCGCCAATTTGAACTTTTGGATGGATCGGCAGCTAGAATCACTGTCGCTAGATATCATACACCATCGGGCAGAGTTATCCAACGTCCATATACTGATGGAGATTCTAAGGGATATTACGAACGCCATGTTGCAAGATACGGCAAAGCGGATAGCCTAGCAACTTCTGACACTGTTGACGATCGTCCAGAATATAAAACCTTGCGTCTAGGCCGCACGGTATATGGTGGCGGCGGAATTACGCCAGATATTATCGTCGATAGAGACACCACAGTCGTTTCACCTTACTACATTTCACTCATTAGACAAAGTGTTGTAAATGAATTTGTTATCGATTATTTAGATCGAAATCGCGATACACTTACGGCATCCTACCCTACTTTTGAACTCTATAATGATAACTTTATAATAGATGATGTAATTCTTGACTCACTAATGGAGCTGGGCAAAGCTAAAGGGGTCGACAATGGCGAGTATACAATCGAAGATTTTAGAGATATTGCTCAAGTTAATATGAAGGCATTGATCGCCCAAAAGCTATTCTCGACAACTGAGTTTTATCGAGTTGTAAATGAGAATAACAATACGATATTCAGGGAGTTAGACGATTTATTAGATAATTGGGACAATCGTCAAGCTGAGATTTTTGGACTCTAAAAAATGGATCAAACAAGAGTAGTTTTAGGTTACAGCGGTGGCATTGATAGTGTTGCGGCTGTTGCTATTTTGGAGCAGCAGGGTTTTATAGTTGAAGCCTTGACGCTAGATATGTGTGGCGACAGTGAGCTTATGGAGAGCGCTCGACAACAGGCTCAAAAGGCTAGAATTGGATTCGATATACTTAATTGCGAGGAGCTTTTTCAACTCGAGATAAAAGATTATTTTGTCTCAGAGTACCTTACAGGGCGCACACCTGCACCATGTACACGCTGCAATCCTCTTATTAAATGGCGACTTTTACTAGAGTATGCCACGAAGAAAAATATCTACTATATTGCCACTGGCCACTATTTTCGCATTGAGGAGTATAACGGTAAAAAATATGTAGCTCGACCATTCGACAAGCAGAAGGATCAAAGTTACTACCTTTGGGCACTCAACCAAGAGACCCTGCAACGAGCTGTAACGCCTATGGCTGAGATGGTCAAAGCGCAGATTAACACATCGAAACGCAAGGAGAGTATGGGTGTATGTTTTCTGAGAGGTCAACAGTATAGTGAATATATAAATAGAGCGTGTGATGGGAAAATTGCCCAAGGCGATATCGTCGATAAAAATGGAACAATTGTCGGTCGACACAGAGGTTTAGCACATTACACTATCGGGCAAAAACGTGGTGAAGGAATCCCTAACGGAAGTGTAATTATTGCTATAGATAGCAGCTGTAATAAGCTGATTATAGGTGAAGACCGCGATTTATATCACACACAGCTTTATATAGAGCAGTGCAATATTATCGACATAGATGAGCTATTGAACTCTAGTGATATTTCGGTTATGATCCGAGGTATTGGTCGTAATCCAGAGGGCTATGCTCATAGAATTGAAGCATGGAATAGTGGATATAAAATTACATTGAGTGCTCCCGCATGGGCGTGTGCTGCGGGGCAACCAGTAGTTCTATATCGCGGTGATAGAGTTATTGGAGGTGGTTATTTAGAGTTTTCGACTCCTTAATGGCTAGCGCAAGCGTTAGTCGTAACATTCGCATCGCCAAGCCATCTCATCACGTATATACTTGGCAGCTTTCGACTCTGAAAGTGCAGATAAAATATCAATTACCTTTGCTCGATTTTGCTCATCACGATAGTAATTTTCAAGCAAAACTACAACAGCTGAAGATAGTATAATTTGATTTAATTCAACAGCTTTAATTATATGATTTTCAAGCGATTGCAAATCATACTTCTTGCTTTTTGCCAATGATAACAGAGCAGTATAAATCAATAATTCATCCTCTGAAGATAACCACTCAGTTACGCAGTCGACATATTGAAAAAGGGCAAACGAAGCCTCCTCTGCAACCTCCGAATTTATTATCCCCTCAGCCCAAAAACTAAGTTCGCCTGGGGTTACTTCTGCCGCATTGGCAATGTGAAATGAAGCTAGTCTAATCTCACGCACCTGTTGCATATATAAATACTTTGCAAAGGCATGATCTTTCCCTTCAGAGTGTGCAAGCGAGCGAATAGTTGGTAAGCTCACACCATAATTAAGGCCATAATCAGCCCCATAATAGCGCATAGAACCTGCGACGGCACCATTCATCTGACGTCGACACTCCCCGAGAAGTTTTGAAAACCGAATAGTATTACTCATTATTTATTTGAGATTACAACATCAATTGTTTTTCCAAACTCGAAGATGGACAAAAGTGACGTTGCAATTGGCGTAGAATCATTATATAAGACACATTGAGTGGGTGCTGCAATTCTAAATTGAGCTCTATTTGTCGCACGTTTTTCAGCCTCAATTGCTGAAGTATTTGGCGTTGCTTGAACAGTAAATTGCATATGGATAGGTGTTCCAGTAAGATCGGTCGCAGGAACTACACCACCCTTAAGATCAAATCGCGCAATAACATATCGGCTAGCATCCCCTTGAGGCTTAAATGCGTATTTCTCAACTGTTTGAGACACCTCTTGGCGACCCATAAACAGCTCCAAATACTCTTGTTCCATAGCATCTAGGCGATCCATTGCATCCTTCAATCCCGCTCCGAAATAGCCTTCTCCAGCCTCTCCATTTATAATCTCGCGACGTTGATTGCGGATTGTAAAGATTGCAGCGGCAGCATCTCGTGCAGCATCCTCTGCTCCTAGAACGAAAGAGCTGTATTGATCTGCTGGCAACTGCACCTCCTCGATTTTCGCAGGTTGTGCGACTAAAGGCACAGGCGCATAATCATCAGAAGTCGATATCGAGGCATCTATGATTTTGTAGGTTGTCTGCGCTACCAAAGGCGCTCGCATTGCCAAATATTTTTGAGCGTAACGAGCATATACTCCAGGAGTTACCTCGGTTTTCTCAACCAATAGTTCAGCTACGATAGTCGTCGTTGGATACGAGAGTGAATATTCTCCATCGCTCTCAACCAATCCAATTCGTGCACTTTTATAATCCTGCGCAAATGCAGAAATTGACAATATTGATAATAAAAAAGTTGCTATATACTTATTCATATTTATAAAAATTTATTTGTAAATGTAATAATAAATTCGTTAAAATCAAAATTTCAGATAAAAATTTGCAGTTAAAGCCTTGTACTCGCGGGTATATTCATTAGAATTAAATTCTCGGATTGACAGCTCAGTCTCTTCGATATTTTCACATATTTTCAACATGTACTCACTCATAACTCGCTTGCATTCACCACATTCACGGCTTTTTACCTCGCACCTTCGGCTTAAATGGAGTCGGCCTTTAGACTCCATTTCAAATTTATTGGATTCGATGGGTGGCAGGATGAGTGCAAATCGACCTGTTAGCTCTAATAATCTTACAACCGAGTCGATCAAATCTTTAAATGTTAGCGATACAGTGTGCCTTGCAGCAGAGCGACTTTGCTGGGGTGGAAGAAGGGAATCAGAGAAAAATGGAGGGTTGCTAACGATTAAATCATACTTAAAGTTATTATCAAAGTCACAGATGCTAATATTATGTAATTCAACGTGTTTAAACCATGAAGATTTAGCAATATTTGCCGCCGCTTGCTCTGCACTATCTCGATCAATTTCAACCGCATCTATTCTTGCACCTGCAGCTCGTTGAGCCATCATCAAAGCGATCAAACCTGTTCCGGTACCAATATCTAGAAGTTTTCGATCTTCTTTCAGGATATTTACCCAAGCACCCAGAAGGACTCCATCAGTGCCAACTTTCATCGCCGTTCTATCCTGATGAATGGTAAATTCTTTAAATTTAAACATGATCTTTTACTTCAAATGAACATCTATAACCTGTTCTATGCCAGCGTTAAATAGCGCAAAATCATAGCGAACTGGATCAAGCGAATCAAACTCTCTCAATGCCATAGTGACCTCATTTACCGCCTTCCAATCGCTCTGTTTTCGTTTCAAAATACCCAATGCTCTAGCTACATTGCCAGAGTGAACATCCAACGGTAAGTATAGTGCAGATGCAGGGATTTCAGACCACAAACCAAAATCAACACCATAGTCGTCCTTGCGAACCATCCATCGAAAATACATATTTAACCTCTTGCACGCTGCACCTTTATCAATCGAAGATATATGCTTCTCGCAATGTGGATTATGCTCAGAAGCAAGGAATCGCGAACGAAAATTTGAAAGAACAAAGGGGATTGATTCACCTTGTTTATATAATTCAACTATTAGTTTACCTATACTGCCATATTCTTCACATATTGAACGTGTTGCAATAACAAAATCTGTAAGATCAGCGCCATTAAATGTGCGATGAACATAGCTTTGCAAAGTTGATAAATCTGCATCCGTTGCATTTTTCACAAAGTCATAAGGAGCATTATCCATAAACTCCATCATGCGACTTGCGCTTTTGACGATAGCCTTTCGATTACCCCACGCAATTGTCGAGGCAAATAATCCCGCAATTTCAATATCTTCAGCCGCACTAAAGCGATGAGGGATTGAGATTGGGTCGTTTTCGATAAACTCTTCGCAATTGAATCTATCGCAAAGAGAATCGAGTAATTCTTTTGTATCTTGAAATGATAAATCGCTCATAATTAAATTATTATTCCGTCACACATTGCTATTTTTCGATCAGCCATCTCTGCCAATTTTTCATCATGTGTCACCACAATTACCGTTATTCCAAATTCATCACGTAGCTTAAAAAACAACTTGTGAATCTCCTCCTTAGTCAGCGAATCAAGATTACCAGATGGCTCATCTGCAAAGATTACCTCAGGAGAGTTGACAATAGCTCTAGCAATTGCAACTCGCTGCTGCTCACCACCTGACAGCTCATTAGGCTTGTGATTATGACGCTGAGAGAGCCCCATTAACTCTAATAGCTCCTTAGCTCGCTGCTCTACATCTGCGCGGTTTCTCTTGCCAATCAAGCCAGGGATCATCACATTCTCTAGAGCTGTGAATTCTGGCAGAAGATTGTGGAACTGAAAAACAAAACCAATCTTGCTATTTCGGAATGCAGATAAACGCTTATCGTCCAACTTTGTTACATCTTCCCCCGAGATAAAAACTGCTCCTGAGTCGACACATGACAATGTGCTAACAATGTGAAGTAGAGTTGTTTTACCAGCTCCACTTGAACCTGTAATTGAGATTATTTCACCTCGTTGTACCTCGAGTGAAACACCTTTCAAAACGGCTAACTCCCCATAACTTTTGTATATGTTTGTAGCTTTTATCATTGCCTTAAAAATTTATTATAAATCTTTACTGTTTCTGCTGCCTCACTAACATCATGCACGCGAATTATTGTTGCACCCTGTCGCAACGCCTCCCAATTTAAAGCAATAGTTCCAGTAAGTGCCTCTGATGGGCTCTTTTCCAACACTTTATAAATCATCGACTTTCGCGAAACACCCACCAAAATAGGTACACCAAACTCTTTTAAACGATGCGTATTAGCAAGCAACTCATAATTCTGCTCAACATCTTTAGCAAAGCCAAACCCTGGATCAAGGATAATATCATCCACTCCAAGTGATCTTAACTGCTCAACTTTCCCCCTAAAAAAATCGACAACATCGCCGACAACATCAACATAGCCCGTCTGCTGCTGCATAGTTTTTGGCGTTCCTCGCATATGCATAGCGATATATGGAACTTTGTATTTCGCAGCAATATTCATCAATTCTGGATCTAATTCTCCAGCCGATATATCATTGATAATCAATGCACCAAACCGCACTATCGCAAGTTTTGCAACAGGTGCGCGAAATGTATCAATCGAAACAGCCATATCGGGAGCAATACGCCTTACAATCTCTAAACCTCGCTCAACTCGTCTAACCTCCTCCTCTAAAGAGACCTCATCAGCACCAGGCCTAGAAGAATATCCACCAATATCAATTATCGTTGCCCCTTCAGCAACAATTTGCGCAACTCGCTTTTCAATCTCATATGGCGTAAACGTCCGACTCTCCTTGTAAAACGAATCAGGAGTGATATTGAGAATAGCCATCACTTGCGGCTTCGAGAAGTCAATATTAATTTTGTCCTGCTTCATATCTAAGCTTTTTATCAAAAACCTTTGCGGCATCCTCTAAATCTTCTATTTCAAAATTAACTACACTCATATCTGAAAGCGCATGTAATTGCTCATCTGAGAATTGATTTGACATTCTCTCCTCGACCTGCTCTACTGTTAAACCATCACGTGAAGTAACCCTCTCAACTCTCAGTTGCTTAGGCGATAATATACATATAGCTCGATCGACACAATCATTAAATTTAGCTTCAAACAATATTGCGCACTCCAAAATTACATATGGTGCATTTTGCTTCTGAGACCACTGTTCAAAATCCATTTTCACACAAGGGTGAACCAAAGAATTGAGCTTTATGAGGCTTTCCTTACAAGCAAATGCTTTTTTTGCTATAAAAGCGCGATTCAACTCGCCATCAACATAGCTATCGGGGCCAAACAGATCAATGATTGATTCTCGCAATTCGAGGTTGGTTGTCATCAACGTTTTCGCCTTATTATCAGAGTTATACACTGGGATACCTAACTCTTTGAATAAATTACAAAAAGTTGACTTTCCACTACCTATCCCACCTGTAACACCTACTTTTAACATAAATTACTGTCAATTAATTTTTAATACTTACTCCTTCGATAGCTCTAATATCGGAATTGACCCGATCGAAACCACCTTTATATCGCTATATCTCACCGAGATAGCATTTTGAAGCGATTGAGGATCAATAATAATACTGCCAAAGTTAGACTCATCTATTGAGTGTTCGTATTTTAATTCATCCAACGGAATCGAAACTTTTCCACCTTTGTAAAGCCTATACCCAAATAAGTTGGTTCCGACACCTTCGACAACACAATTTACTCTAAATTTTGAGTCTCCAACCTTGACATCAATATCAAGGTCTGTGGTATATGTGTAGCTTAGCTTCGCAATGTACCAGAGTACAAATGAGGCTGTTAACATCACTAAAAAGGCTGACGAAAGATAGTGTCGCAACCATTTAATAAAATCGTTTTTCATCGTTATATATTCTTTTTCGAGGTAAAGATATATAAAAGTTATCTCATTACAAATGATAGAGTGAATTATTTAACTTTCTCAATGCTCACTAATGGTAATTTTAAATAAATATTTCACTTTCGCTCCTTATAATGCAGATTGTTTTTTGTATCTTTGTGGCCATATGGAGAATTTACAAGAAGATATAACACAAGATGACCTATTAGTCAATAGATATGATGTAATAGTTATCGGCGCAGGAGCTGCTGGTATGATGGCTGCAGGAACTGCTGCAAAGAGTGGCAAACGAGTTTTGCTGATGGAAAAGATGGAGAAGTCGGGTCGCAAGGTGCGCATCTCGGGTAAGGGACGCTGTAACGTTACAAACGCTCGTCCTTCCGAAGAGTTTGCCGAGCATATCCGTACCAATGCCGACTTCTTTGCGCCAGCATTTGCCGAGTTTACCAACCAATCGACAATTCGTTTTTTCAATAAGCTAGGATGCAAACTAGAGGTTGAACGTGGCGATAGAGTCTTCCCTAAGAGCGGCAAAGCGTGGGATGTGGCAACAGCCTTGTTGGATTATTGCGTAGATAACCATGTGAAAATTGTATACAACATAGATGTTAAGTCAATTATCGCCGTGGGAAACAAAGTCTATGGCGTGACATATATCAACAAACGTGGATTCGAAAGAAAAGAGGAGTGCACCGAGGTGATCCTAGCTACTGGAGGTGTTTCGTATCCAGCAACGGGATCGACAGGCGATGGCTACGGCTTTGCGGCTGACCTTGGCCACACAATCGAACCCCTTCGACCATCATTGACCCCTTTGATTTCTGATCACCCGCAAATGCAACGACTCTCGGGAATCCTACTTCGCAATACAAATGCTCAATTGTGGGTCGATTGCGAAATGGCACGCGAGGAGTTTGGTGAGATCAGCTTCTCGGAGAGAGGAATCGAGGGTGCTATTGCGCTTCGTTTGAGCCGCACTGCAGTAGATGCTATTATTGATGGCAAGGATGTTAAATTGGTGCTCGACCTTAAGACCGCGCTTACTCCCGAAATGCTTAAGGAGCGTATTGATCGCGAAATGGCTGAATTAGAACCAACAGAGCAATTCTCGGAGTTGCTATGGAAATTAGTTCCAAAACCATTGATCATCCCTATCTGCGAGGAGATTGGCCTCCACTCGAGAATATATGTCAGCAAAATCACAGAGAAGAATATCAGCGATTTGATTCAACTCTTGAAGAACTACACATTCCAAATCACCGACTATGCGCCATTTACCCAAGCGATTGTTACAGCTGGAGGAGTGAGTTGCGATGAGGTGAATCCTGAGACTATGGAGTCAAAGATTATCAAAAATCTCTATTTTGCAGGCGAGATTTTAGATTTGGATGCCGACACTGGTGGCTACAACCTACAAATTGCATTTTCGACTGGCAAGCTGGCCGGTATGTTAAAGAAATAGATGATGGCAAGCGAGATCAGCGCACAAAAAGATAGATTATGGAGAGGCGGCAGGATAACCAACCGCCTTTCTCGTTTTCGTCACTTTCGAGGTCATGGAGTGCACTCGCCATATATTTACTCGATTGTTCGCAATGTATTTATGTCGGGCAGAGACAGACTTCAAAATGAGAATATCGCTCTTTTCGAACAACTCACAAAGATAGGCACCTCGAAACAAACAGCCAAAGAGATTGCCAATCTAGCCACGCATTGTAATTTCCACACTCCAAGTATTAACTCTTTAGAGAGTCGAGAGTTGATCATATGTAGCAAAGATTACCCTAAGGAGAAGATCGAGAACCTTGCCATACATGCAGATAATAACGGCATAGCAATTGTAATCCTCTCTCCATATTCACATCTATCGCTTTGCAACTCTTTACTAAAAAGTAATTGCAGCACGTCGATAGATAGATTCAGATACTTGATATTTCTAAATAACCACCTTCCAAAACAACACTTTAAACTATGAAAGTTTATACAAAGTCTGGCGACAAGGGAACAACTTCACTAATCGGAGGCCAGAGAATCTCAAAATGTAGCGAACGTGTTGAAGCATACGGCACCGTTGACGAGTTAACTGCATTTATCGGACTTCTCGGTGACAAGCTCAAAACTGAAGAATCTACGGCAGCATACACCGAGGAGCTATACCGCATCAATTCGATGCTGATGAATGTAGAGGCACATCTTGCAGCGGGAGAGAATATTGACTTCAAGCTGCCAGAGATCACCGATGAGGCGATCAAACTACTCGAAGATGGAATTGATAGGATGCAGGCGCAAGTCCCAGCAATTGCGAGCTTCACGCTTCCTGGTGGCCACGAGATCATCTCACTTTGCCATGTATGTCGAACTATTTGTCGAAGAGCTGAGAGGCGAAGCATAGCTGTCGCTGAACTTTTTGAGCTTGACACAAAGGTTCTATGCTACTTGAACCGCCTTTCAGACTATTTATATCTATTGGGTAGAGTCTCGACAAAGCTACTTTGCGTAGATGAAATCTTATGGAGAAGATAGCAGAATGTAAATAAATCTATTTTTAGCAGTTAAAAAACATCATTATAATTGGAAATAACAATTTTATTTATAATTTTGCGGAAAATTAAGAATAAAAGATAATTTTAAAATAAAACCCACTATGTATTGGACTCTAGAACTTGCATCAAAATTAGAAGATGCACCATGGCCAGCAACGAGAGAAGAGCTAATTGATTACGCTGTTCGCTCAGGTTCTCCACTTGAGGTATTAGAAAATCTTCAAGAGATCGAGGATGAAGGTGAAATATACGAATCAATAGAGGATATTTGGCCAGACTACCCTACCAAAGATGATTTCTTTTTTAACGAGGAGGAGTATTAAACCTCGGCATATAAAGAGCTAAAAATAGAGCCTTAAGACACTTTTCGTCTTAAGGCTCTATTTTTATTAAAGATCTTTACAAAAGTTGCAAATGTCGTTTAAAAAAGTTCGCAACAGGGGTTCGTCGAAGGAGAAACAGCGCTGCAATAGCACCTATCGAGTTGGCCGAGATATCCATAAAGTCGAAATCACGACCTACATATATCTACACCACTTCGATCACAATTCCATACAAAATCGATGCAAAGGTAACCAGCCATAAACTCCTAGCCTTTTTCAATCCATCGCATACCATCACTGCCAACATCAACAATAGATTCATTGAAAAATAGAAGCAGAAATGGACTAATTTATCTAAGTGTCCAATGGTTACCGACTCTATATTTCCCGACATATTGACTACCGAGAGTAGCGTAATGAGCAATACATAGAGTATGGTTACCGCTATTATTATCCTCTTTTTATTCATCTACAAATTTTGTTATTTTGCCAGGAAAAGTAATTTGATACCCTCCTGACAAAAAATAACAAATATACAAAATCTATGCGTTGTGATCTGGACGAAGGTCACCCTCCTCTATCGAAATATCAACTGATACATTACCGTAATTCTCAACTATTGCACTTACTGTGCCAACATCGAAAGTGGTTGTTACAACTTGCTGAGTGATGGTAACTGTCACTTTTTGGTCTCCTGCAACATTTACATCAAGGCTACCAGCGATAGTTTGCACACTCTCAGAACTACCCATAATACTAGATACATAGCTAGATAGAGAGTTTCCCGAGATCAACTCCCAACCTGAGTATTGGCTGTACGATACGCTCTTGCTAACGGCACTAACTTGACCAATGTTGTCGAATGTCTCAGTCGCTAGAGTCACTGTCGAGCTAGAACTACTACTCTTAGAGACACTCACTTGACTATCTACGGCAATCGAGTGTTGCGAAAAGCCATCAACTTGGATCGCATAAAGCCCTGTTGAAGAGTCATACTCAACATCACCTTGCTTCACCCACTCGCCACCCACTAGCTTAGCGTGGTATGCACCCTCGACATATTCTCCTGGAATAGAGATTGTAATAGGTGTCTCAAATGTGATTCCGCTTGGCTCAAGATCGACCGATGTCAATGCACCTGTCACCGTTTGAGCACTTCCAGTTGTCTCGGCAGCAGCCAATGACTCAGCGGCGTCAAGAGTTGCTGTTGAGATGTAATCGGTTACAGCGATCTCTACATCCTCGGTTAGGGCATCGGCAGGAATAGAGACAATGATATCTGAACCACCTTGATCCTCGAATGTCAACTCGCTCTGCTCACCTGCTGTTACTGCTTTCGCCTCAGCCTTTTGAGTAAGCGTTTGAGATAGAATTGCCACAGCTCCCGTTGTTGCATCACTTGCAAAGGTTGCAGTTGCGTCAATCGACACGTAGCCATCTTTGCTAAAATTCACACTAGTTTGACTACTACTGCTCATTTTGATAGAGTAAGTACCCTCCGAGTCGGTTGTTGTAGACTCACTACCCGCTGTTACTGCAACGCCCGAAAGTAGACCATCTGCATCGCTTACAACTCCCGCGATGTAGTAAGCCTCCTCAATTGTTGTTGTAACATCCTCAGGGACTGATGTCACCTCGTCTTTGCTACAGCTTGTAAGTGCAGCTGTGCTAACAAGTGCTACTAGAGATAGCACACTGATAAATTTTCTAAAGTTTGTTTTCATCTTAATTGTAATTAAAAATTATTTAATGTATTTCTCTATATGTTGTGGGTTATAAAAACCTCCAAAACTTCCAGCGTCTGGTCGAGTCTCGTAGCTATATCCTTGCAACTCGAATCGCCCACTCACTGCTCTGTAAGTGCGATTGAAATATTCTGGATAGCTGACTCTCACTGCCCTATTTCGTTTCGCTCGCTTGGTCGAGGGAAGAGGTGACGAAAATATAAAACCTCCATTAGCATAACCATCGGTTATCATTCCATAGAGCCCAACCGACACATCCTTAAAATAGCGCATCATCGTACCGCGAACACCTCGATCTCCATAAGTCATCTGCACAACTTCACCCTTGAGTGCAAGGTCGTAGCACGAGAGATAATAACTTGCCCATCCGCTCCAGGTAACTCTTTGCCAATAGCTTACCTGCCAATCTCCACCATAAAAAGTCGACGAACCTGTCAAACCTGCTCTAGCTCCAAAGTTCCAGCCACCATCCTGTGTGTAGTAGTTTATCGTAGCATCAACACCCATCCTATCATTGGTAAAGTTACCTACGGCAAACTCACCATAGAGCTGATTGGCGAGTCGAAGGCTTTGACGAAAGGCGATCACTCCAGCTCTGACATATTGCTTTTCATCCTGCATATTCGTATAGAGCGGAATGACAATTTGACCGGTTAACGAAGCCCCTTTCCAAAGCGACAATTCAAAGGCTGGCGAGAGATCAATGGCAACTCCATACCACTTATCTAACCATGAGTTCTCTAAAAATAACTCGGGATAGAGCATTATATCGACCTTTCCAAAGCTGCTATTGTGCTCCTGCGCCTCTTTGAGTTTTTCGACGAGTGCATCTGTGTCGTAGCTAGCCGAAATCGCCGAAGTAGATACGCTAGAGATAGCCACACGAGCCACACCTTCGTCCATTAACAATAAGTTATAACGCTTTGTTGAGTCAACCTCATTGAGAGTCTCCAGCACCTGGTGCAATCCCCTATTTACGCCTCTATAAACATTATCTTCGAACGAAATAAAACTTTCTTCTTGCTCATTGACAACCTTAATATTCTCTAAGCCTAACGCTTTGAGTGCCTCAATCTGTAACTCTTGACTATATGCAGGAGTCAGTGAAAACGACATTGCAAACAGCAGCAGAGCTTTAATATAACTTAACTTCATACCTCACTCCTCCTGCAAATGCTTTAAAATCATAACAATAGGCATGAAGCGAAAAGTGGTTAAATAACTTTATCGCTGCACCTACGCTAACTATATCACTACTATAATCGGCCATACAGGTTAAATCACGGCAAAAACCAGGGTTGTAACTCACTCCATAGAATAGCCCATCCTTATATGATTTCTCCTGCGTTTTGTGGTTATATCCAACGGTTACACCCACTAGCTCCCGACCTAAATTAAAGTGCTTTGTCGCCACTCCATACACTCCTCCGTAATATCTATTTCCTGAAACTGACTCCAGAGGGTTTGTATTATCTTGACTCAGGCTCATCGCATCGCTAGTTCCAATAACGATCGACGGATACCAACTTTTCTCCTCCAATACTCTTATCCTGGCCATCAATGCTCGATCTTGGTTAATAACACCATTTGTGAACTTGAATACCGTGCAGAGGTAGTTAACCTCAAAGAATGGCAGGATAGTCATATTGAAAAAATAGTTTGCCGTATCGTAGTTCCATGCCGACGGAGTAATATATTCGGGCATATAATTCACACCGCTCATAAAAGTACCATCACTCTGCATATCTGCCGTAGGGATAGTCAACAAGCCTGTTGCACCATGAGGGTACTGAGCTTGTGCGCTATTCCAAATGGCGCATACGACAAGTAGTGAAAGCGTCCAAAAGGCTCTATTTATAATATTTCTAAATCTCATCTTAGCTTATTGCATCTTTACTCGTCCCGTGATCCTCTCCTTTAGAGTCAATTGTCGACTTTTTTTTCTACCTGTTTCATGCATAGTTGTATAGGGTTTAAAGCACCTTTTCGATTGGATCATCTCATATATAGTTCCCCAATCGGGCAATCCACCCAGGCTACGATCATCTATAGGTGGGTTCTAATTTTTCTTTTTTACTTCAAAATTTAGGACAAGAACCCGTAACGTCCTAAATTAAAGCATCTATTTAATGTCAAAGTTATATAAAAAAGTTCAATAAATCAAACTCTTTTTTGAAATCTATCTATCTATCTATCTATCTATCTATCTATCTATCTATCTATCAGTGGTTTAATTCTAAATAATTTTCAATCTTACAATCTGCTC
>JBCQVS010000013.1:0-5125 GCA_047172885.1 Rikenellaceae bacterium
ACGATTCAAGAGGGTATTCCCGATTGGGATTTCGAGGGTACTTCCTCGGCCGAGGAGATGATCCTTGTGACGCAAAATCGCAAGGAGCTGCAGCAGATCATGTCGAATTATGTGGGTATCGTCCGCTCGAATCTCAGATTGGAGAGAGCTATGAAGCGGCTCACCGTGATCTGGCAGGAGACCGAAGGGCTTTATAATAAGACTACGCCCAATAGGGAGTTGTGCGAGTTGAGGAATATGATTGCTGTGGCGTATCTGACGATAAAGCAAGGCAGCGACCGCAAAGAGTCCGTAGGTCTCCATTACACAATCGACTACCCACCTTTCGGAACTCAGTAGAAGGCGATTTTTGGCACATCCCTGCGGTTTTTAATCCTCACGTGCAATAGCACGCTGCGGTTAAAAATCCTCGCGATGCCCCAAAACTCATCCTTCTACTGAGCTCCGAGGGGCTGGGGTTGTTGGGGTGCTTGGGGTCACAATTTCCTTGATTCTCTTTATTCGCACACCATCATCCCTTTTCCTTGATCCGATCCTTTCTCCCGTCATCCCAGACTCGATCTGGGATCTACAAAAGAGAGTGGTTCTAACGAAAGTATACTAGCAGGGTAGCAGGAGTTGTAGATCCCAGATCGAGTCTGGGATGACGGGAAAATAAAGCAGTTCAAGGATGTGGATGACGTGAGAAAATGTCGGTTCAAGGATGTGGAATAATGTGAAACACAAGCGACCACCTCGATTTGGGTTCAAACACCAGAGGTGTTTGATAAATTTTAAGGTGTCTATTTTCCAGAGCAAATTCATTTGTTCTGGAAAATAGAGATCTTAAAATCTTAGAACTGAAAAAGTTCTAAGCCCAAACCGCAAAAAAAAGTACAGCTCCGCGGGGAGCACCCCGCCGCCGTCCGCGCAGGACAGTAAGCAAGTAACGAAAAATAAAAAAAATATGACACAACAAGAAGAAATCCAAAGAAGAAGGACATTTGCAGTAATCGCCCACCCAGATGCGGGAAAGACCACCCTGACCGAGAAGTTGCTTCTCTTCGGAGGTGCGATCCACGTTGCGGGCGCGGTAAAGAGCAACAAGATCAAAAAGGGGGCAACATCCGACTTTATGGAGATCGAGCGCCAGCGTGGTATCTCGGTAGCGACCTCGGTTATGGGCTTCGAGTACAACGGCACGAAGATCAATATTTTGGACACGCCAGGTCACGAGGATTTTGCGGAGGACACCTACCGCACGCTCACGGCCGTAGACTCGGTAATCATCGTGATTGATGGTGCAAAGGGAGTCGAGGCGCAAACCTTGAAGCTGATGGATGTATGCCGCATGCGCCAAACGCCAGTTATCGTCTTTGTCAACAAGATGGACCGCCCATGTAAAGACCCATTCGAGCTGCTGGACGAGATCGAGAAGGAGCTCAAGGTAAGAGTACGCCCGCTATCATTCCCAATCTCGAGTGGCCCAACGTTCAAGGGCGTGTACAACATCTACGAGCACAATCTGTCGCTGTTCCTGGATGAGGATCGCCAAACAGCACAGGGCGAAACAGCTGAGATTAGCGATCTGAGCGACCCAGCATTGGATGGTTACGTTGAGGAGCGTTACGCAAACCAACTTCGCGAGGATGTCGAAATCGTGGAGGGAGTCTACGACGCATTCGACCGTGAGGCCTATCTGCGTGGTGAGTTGGCACCAGTATTCTTCGGCTCGGCCGTGAATAACTTCGGTGTGAGGGAGCTCTTGGACTGCTTTGTGCGTATTGCGCCATCGCCACGTCCTGCCACCACCGAGAGCCGCAAGATCGAAGCTGAGGAGGCGAAGATGACAGGCTTCATCTTCAAGATCCACGCCAATATGGACCCGAACCACCGCAACCGCTTGGCCTTTATGAAGATCTGCTCGGGCACATTCGAGCGAAACAAAAACTACCTGCACGTGCGCAGTGGCAAGCAGCTGAAATTCTCCTCTCCGACCGCCTTTATGGCAGAGAAGAAGTCGATCATCGACGAGGCTTTTCCAGGCGATATCGTGGGTCTGCACGACACGGGTAACTTCGCTATTGGTGACACATTCACCGAGGGCGAGAAGCTGAAATTTACAGGAATCCCATCGTTCGCTCCTGAGCAATTCCGATATATTGAAAATGCTGATCCATTGAAGTTCAAGCAGTTGGGTAAGGGTATTGACCAATTGATGGATGAGGGTGTGGCGCAACTATTCATCTCTAACCTCAATGGTCGCAAGATCATCGGTACGGTGGGAGCACTTCAGTTCGAGGTTATCCAATACCGCTTGGAGCATGAGTATGGCGCAGCGTGTCGCTGGGATCCGATCTCGATTCACAAGGCGTGTTGGATCGAGAGCGATAATGCTGAGCAATTGGCCGATTTCAAGCGTCGTAAGCACACCAATATGGCGGTCGACAAACATGGCCGCGATGTATTCCTTGCCGACACAAGCTACGGCCTGGCCCTGGCGCAGGAGAATTTCAAGGATATCCGCTTCTTCTTCACCTCTGAATTTTAGGCCATGGTAAGTTATCTGCAAGTCGAAGGACTCACAAAAAGCTACGGCGATCTTACCCTCTTTCGCAACCTCTCGTTCGGAATCGCCGAGGGCGAAAGGGTCGGCCTCATAGCGCGCAATGGAGCAGGAAAATCGACGCTGCTCAACATCATCGCAGGTGGCGAGGATCACGACTCAGGCAGCATCACCTTCCGCAACTCGATCAAGGTTGCCTACCTGGTGCAGGCGCCCGAGTACGACAAGCGCCTAACGGTGTTGGAGGCGTGCCTCACGGGCGATTCTCCTGCCTTGCAGATCATTGCTCAGTACCAAAGAGCGCTTAACTCGAATGACGAGAGGCGCATAAATGAGGCGATAGCTGAGATGGATTTGGCGCAGACGTGGGATTACGAGGCGAAGATCAAGCAGATCCTCTCGCAGCTCAAGATCAACGACTTCGAGCAGAATATCGGGCAGCTTTCTGGTGGACAACTCAAGCGCGTAGCCTTGGCCAACGCCCTGATCGTGGAGCCCGATTTGCTGATCTTGGATGAGCCTACCAACCACCTCGACTTGGATGTCACGCTGTGGCTCGAGGGCTACCTCTCAAAGAGCAAACTCTCGCTATTGATGGTGACCCACGACCGCTACTTCCTGGATCGCGTGTGCAACAGAATCTTGGAGATTGACGAGCGCCAAATATTCTCATACAAAGGCAATTACAGCTTCTACCTCGAAAAGCGAGAGGAGCGCAAAGCCTCTGCCGCAGCGCAGCGTGAGAGCGATGAAAATCTCTTTCGCAAGGAGCTAGATTGGATGCGACGACAACCGCAAGCACGTGCCACAAAGGCGAAATCTCGTATCGACGACTTCTACGCTCTCGAGGAGCGATTGAAGCGCGAGAGAGCTGAGGGCAGCGTGAAGATCGAGATGCGCGGCAGCTACATCGGTAAGAAGATCTTCGAGGTGGAAAACCTCTCGAAAAGCTACGGTAATAAGGTGATACTCAAAGATTTCAGCTACCTATTTGCTCGATATGAAAAGATGGGTATTGTGGGTGAAAATGGAGTCGGAAAGTCGACCCTTTTGAAGATGCTCATGGGCGAAGTAGAACCCGATAGCGGCAAGATCGACATCGGAACAACCGTCCGTTTTGGCTACTACTCGCAGGCGGGAATCGCTTTTAACGAGGGTGACAAGGTGATAGATGTGGTCTCCGCGATTGCCGAGTCGATCGACCTGATGGATGGTCGCAAGATGACCGCTTCGCAGCTGCTGCAACATTTTTTGTTCGAGCCTAAGCGACAATATGACTACGTGTCGCGCCTAAGTGGAGGTGAGCGCCGACGACTATATCTCTGCACCGTGCTGATGACCAACCCAAATTTCTTGATCCTCGATGAGCCGACCAATGACTTGGATGTCATGACGTTGCAGGTGTTGGAAGAGTACCTGCAACACTTCTCTGGTTGCGTGATTGTTGTATCCCACGACCGCTATTTTATGGATAAGGTGGCCGAGCACTTATTGATTTTCCAAGGCGAGGGCAAGATCAAAGATTTCCCATCATCGTACAGCGACTACCTCGTGTGGCGTGACATGAAAGCGCAACACGAAGCGGAGCAAAGAGCAGTGGAAGCAGCCAAACAGAAACCCGCAACAGCAACACCCAAACCCGCCAATAACGCCAACAAACTCAGCTACAAAGAGAAACAAGAGTTCGCCGCCTTGGAAAAAGATATGGAGAGCCTTGAGACTGAAAAAGCCGAAATCGAAACAGCCCTAGGCAGCGGAACCCTATCAGTAGACGAGCTAACAAAAAAATCCCAACGCATAGCCGAAATCATCGACCAAGTGGACGAAAAAACCATGAGGTGGCTGGAGCTTAGCGAACGGGCGTAGTTGGGGTGCTGAGATTAGTTAGGGTGCTGAGCTTAGTTGGGGTCTTTGGGTAATATAAGCATAAAAGGTGCTTTCCCCGATTCATTTCTATCGACCCGACACTTCCTCCCGTCATCCCAGACTCGATCTGGGATCTACAAAAGAGAGTGGATCTAACGCAAAGTACGCCAGCAGGGTAGCAGGGGTTGTAGATCCCAGATCAAGTCTGGGATGACGTGAGGAAGGATCGGTTCAAGGAGTCTGAGATGACGGGAAAATAAGTCGGGTCAAGGAAGAAGAATCGGATCATTACCTTAGAACAAAGCAAGCAAACAGCGAAGCAGAAACAGTAAACAACAAACAAAAATATAAAACCAAAATAAACCCATGCAACCATCCTACGTATACATAATGAGTAGCATAAACAACAACTCAATATATATAGGGGTGACAAGTGACTTACAAAAGAGAGTCCTTGAACATAAAAACCATGTGCATGAGGGGTATACAGATCGGTATAACTGTGTGAAATTAGTGTATGTCGAGCCGTATACTCAGATTGAGCAAGCTATAACTCGCGAGAAAACATTAAAATCGTGGAATAGGGCCTGGAAAGATGAATTGATAAATTCGGTTATAGGTATAGGCGTTTAGACCACCCAACAAAATAATAATACCTACCTTTGCAAAATGGGTAGAGAAAATAAATTTAGAGGAGTGAACTCGATCAAATTC
>JBCQVS010000013.1:5135-45825 GCA_047172885.1 Rikenellaceae bacterium
TGGTCTAAACGCCTATACCTATTCGGTTAATCCCGAGTGGCGAGATTTAATGGAGTGAAAATTTAGGAAAAACCACCCGCTCGTGCGTCATCCCAGACTCGATCTGGGATCTACAAAAGCGAGTGGTATAAACGCAAAGTATGCCAGCAGAGTAGCAGGGGTTGTAGATCCCAGATCAAGTCTGGGATGACGCGTAAGAGGAATCGGCTCAAGGAGTCTGGGATGACATGAGGAAAGATCAGATCAAGGAAAACGAATCGGTTCAAGCAGAAAGACTGCAAAAAGCACAGCTCCGCGGGGAGCACCCCGCCGCCGTCCGCGCAGGACAGTAAGCAACAACAAAAAAAGAAAACCAATGTTCCTACCAACAACAGCAAAAGAGTTAAAAGCCCGCGGTTGGGATTACCTAGACGTGATCCTCTTCACGGGCGATGCCTACATCGATCACCCCTCCTTTGGCGCAGCGGTGGTGGGGCGGCTTTTGGAGGCGGCAGGCTACCGTGTGGCCATTGTGCCGCAACCCAACTGGCGCGATGACCTGCGCGACTTCAAGAAATTGGGCCAACCACGCCTCTTCTTCGGAGTCTCGGCAGGCTCGATGGATTCGATGGTGAACCACTACACGGCCAACATCCGCCTAAGGAGCAATGACGCATACACCCCTGGCAACAAGGCGGGCTTCAGACCCGACTACGCCGCAACAACATACGCGAAGATCCTCAAGGAGCTCTTTCCGAACACCCCCGTGATCCTGGGCGGCATCGAAGCATCACTGCGCCGCCTGACCCACTACGACTATTGGAGCAACAAACTCCTCCCCTCGATCTTGTGCGAGAGCGGAGCAGATCTATTGATGTACGGCATGGGCGAAGGCGTGGTGGAGCGAGTAGCTAAGGCGCTGAGCAACGGATACAATATGAACCTGCTGCGCAAAATCCCCCAAGTGGCCTTTGTAGCCGACAAGAACTTTGTGGACCAACTTCCCGAAGAAAAAACGTTAAAATTAGCCTCATACGAGGAGTGTTGCCGCAGCAAACGCAGCTTTGCCGAGAACTTCAAAATCATCGAAACCCAGAGCAACCTGCGCAAGAGTGAGAGCTATTTGGTCGAGCAAGTCGGAAAAAACTACGTGGTGGTAAATCCCCCTCTAGCGACCCTCTCGACCCAAGAGGTCGACCACTCGTTCGACCTGCCATATGAGCGTGCTCCACACCCAAAATATCGCGGTAAGGGCGACATCCCAGCATGGGAGATGATCAAGCACTCGGTGAACTTGCACCGCGGCTGCTTCGGCGGCTGCTCCTTCTGCACGATTTCGGCACACCAAGGCAAATTCATCGCCTCACGCTCCGAGAAGTCGATTTTGGCAGAGGTGGAGAAAGTGGTTCAAATGCCAGATTTCAAAGGGTATCTATCAGATATAGGAGGCCCATCGGCAAATATGTACGGCATGGGAGGCAAGGACACCGACCAATGCGACAAGTGCCGTAGAGCATCGTGCTTGCACCCCAAACTCTGCCCGAACCTCAATAACGACCACCGGCCACTCCTAAAACTATACAGCAAAATCCGCGAGGTGAAAGGTGTGAAAAAGGCATTTATCGGCAGTGGCATCCGCTACGACTTGTTCGATAGCTCACCATACTTAGATGCCGTCTTGAAACATCACACCTCAGGACGCCTAAAAGTAGCCCCTGAGCACACTGAGGAGCGAGTGTTGAAGATCATGCGCAAACCCTCATTCGACCAATTTGAGCGCCTCAATGAGCTCTTCAAGCAGATCTGCCGACGTGAGGGGTTGCCCTACCAACTCATTCCATACTTTATCTCGTCACATCCTGGCTGCACCGAGCGCGATATGAAGCAATTATCCGAAAAGGTGCTCGGACGTCTGCACTTCAACCTCGAGCAGGTGCAGGATCTAACCCCTACGCCCATGACCCTCTCGTCGGTGATGTTCTACACGGGCTTCGATCCTTATAGCGGTGCCGAGGTATTCGTGGCGCGCAGCCAAGAGGAGAAGCGACGTCAAAAGAGCTATTTCTTCGCCAAGGGGCGAAAAAAAGTGTAATTTTTATTTTGAGTGTAACTATTTGGTTTTCTGCTCTATATTGGGCTTTGAGAGAATAAAGAGAGAAAAAAGTCAAAAAAAATATCGAAAAAAAGTTTGTATTTCCAATTTTTTTGTATCTTTGCACTCACAATTAGTTCAGCTAAGCGGATGTGGTGTAATTGGTAGCCACGCTAGACTTAGGATCTAGTGCTGAGAGGCGTGGGGGTTCGAGTCCCTTCATCCGCACAAACGACAACTTGCGTTTCCCTTGTTGTCGTTTTGTTTTTTTGTGCATATTCCTTGATCCGACTTATTTTCACGTCATCCCAGATCAAGTCTGGGATGACGTGAGGAAGGAGCGGGTCAAGGAGTCTGGGATGACGTGAATATTGACTTTTTCTTGTGATTAAAGAAATTTTTCCCTATCTTTGCCTCTACGGTAGGGGTGCTCCCAAGCGAGCTGAGATTATACCCTTTGAACCTGAGGCGCAGAAGCGACGTAGGGAACCAAGAGATAATCCACAGACCCAAGCAATTGGTTGTTGCCTCCTACCCCCAAGGTAGGATTTTTTATTTTGGCAGGATTTTTTAATTTAACAGAGATAACAACCATGATCAACAAAGACAAATTAGCGGCGAGCCTCGATAAAGTTCGTCAAAACTCACCCCTAGTTCACTGCATCACCAACTACGTAGCGATGAACTTCAACGCCAACGCCCTACTAGCAATAGGAGCCTCACCCGTAATGGCACACGCCAAAGAGGAGATGGCCGACATGACAGCCATAGCAAGCTCTCTGGTGCTCAACATCGGCACCCTAGACGAGCAGTGGGTAGAGGGAATCTTCGCCGCAGGCAACTCGATGAAGTCCCTAGGTCGCCCAATCGTCTTCGATCCAGTAGGCTCAGGAGCAACCCCTTACCGCACCCAAGTCTGCAAACGTATCATCGAGGAGTGCCAGCCAACAATCATCCGCGGCAATGGCTCGGAGATCATGTCGCTCGTGGATGCCGACGTGCTTAGCAAGGGTGTCGACAGCTCCGTAGCATCAACCGTAGCCTTGGAGGCAGCCAAAGCCCTAGCAAAGAGCTCAGGCGCAGTGGTGGTGATCAGTGGCGAGATTGACTACATCACCGATGGCGACCAGGTCGAGACCATCGCCAACGGCTCAAAGATGATGACCTCGGTAACCGCGATGGGCTGCACAGCAACCGTGGTGGTCGGAGCCTTCGCAGCGGTCTGCGACACCCCATTCGAAGCGGCACTCTACGCCATGGCATTGATGGGCGTTGTGGGTGAGGCTTCAGCCGAGGCGGCAGCAGGGCCAGCATCTCTACAACTTCACTTCCTCGACACGCTCTACAACATCACAGGCGAGGAGTTGGCTCAATGTGTGAAGCAATGTCGCTAGCTTTCGACCTCTCGCTGTACCTAGTCACCGACAGTGACTTGGCAGGCTCTCGCGACCTGGAGGAGATCGTCCGCGAGGCAGCAGCAGGTGGCGCGACAATCGTGCAGCTGCGCGAAAAGGAGCTCGCAACGGGCGAATTTGTCGCACGTGCCCGCAGGCTCAAGGCGGCCTTGGCGCCATACTCTATTCCGCTGATTATCAACGATCGAATTGATGTGGCGCTGGCCTCGGATGCCGATGGAGTCCATATTGGGCAGTCGGATATGAGCTACGAGGATGCTCGCGCGATTCTGGGTCCCGATAAGATCATCGGCCTCTCGGTCGAGAACCTCGAGGAGGTCGAAGCGGCCAACGGGCTCGATGTCGACTATATCGGAATCTCACCGCTCCACTCGACCCCCACCAAGACCGACACGGCACAACCGTTCGGCGTCGAGGGGTGCACGCGAGCGGTCAATCTCTCACACCACCCAACGGTGGCTATCGGAGGCATTAACCTTGGCAACGTCGCCGAGACGATGCAGTGCGGCGTGGATGGCGTGGCGGTGGTCTCGGCTGTCGTCTGCGCTGAGGATCCTCGCGGGGCTTCGGCAAAGTTGTTGGAGGCTATCAATGCTAGCCGTGTGAAGTGGAGCGAGGTGGCTCTCAGAGCCTCTAGCGAACTTTACGAGCAGATTATCTCGCACCCATTCAACGTTGAAATGATGTCGGGAAAACTCTCAATGGAGCGTTTCCGCAAATATATCGAGCAGGATACCATCTACATCCGCAACTACTCCGAGGAGATGCTTATCGTGGGTGAAATGCTCCCTGAGGGCGATAGTAAGGCGCTTTTCTTGCAGTTTGCTCGCGAGGGTATGGAGGCCGAGAAGTCGCTGCACACGCTCTTGGGTGAGATGTTTGGCGGGGTTCGAGATGTGGAATCACTTCCAATCACTGAGCAATATATGGCGCATACGCGGCAGTGGGTCGATTCTCGCAATTTGGAACTTTCGATGGCTGCGATTTTGCCCTGCATCTGGATTTATAGCCTTGTGGGTAAGCACCTCTATGCGCATAGTGCGCTTAAGGGGAATCCTTATCGCGCGTGGGTTGAGACCTACGCGTCGGATATGATGATGGCGGGTGTGCAGCTCTCGGTTGATTTGGTGGATTCGTTGGCTGCTGCTTCCTCGCAGAGAGGTCAAGCGGATATGCGACGCGAATTCCTAAAGGCCGTTTGGTTCGAATGGGCTTTTTGGGAGCAGGCGTATGTTTAAATAATAATAAAAGTAAAACAATGAAATACAACAGAGTACTAACAATTGCGGGCAGCGACTCGGGCGGTGGCGCAGGCATCCAAGCCGACATCAAGGCGATCTCGGCGTGTGGCTGTTACGCAGCATCGGCCATCACAGCGGTGACGGTGCAAAATACGGTGGGTGTCGAGGCGGTGCACCCAATCCCTCTCGAGATCTTGGAGGGTCAAATCAGTGCAGTCCTGAGCGATATCGGAGCCGATGCCATCAAGATCGGCATGATGCACTCGGCCGAGGTTATCGAGCTGGTGTGCAAGCAATTAGATAAGTTCGAAATCAAAAATGTGGTGGTCGATCCAGTGATGGTTGCCACCTCGGGACATCGCCTCATTGAGCAGAGTGCGGTGGAGTCACTCAAAGCTAATCTTCTGCCCAGAGCGAGGGTAATCACTCCGAATATCCCTGAGGCGGAGATCCTTTTGGGTGAGAAGATCGAGGATCAGTCGCAGCTGGCTGACAAGGCTCGCAAATTGTCGATGGGAGGCAAAGTTTCGGTGCTGCTCAAGGCGGGTCACTTGACTGAAAATACCTTGACGGATATTCTCTATAATGCTGAGAGTGACGAGATTATCGAGCTAACTTCGCAGCGACTCGACACGGTTAATACTCACGGTACTGGGTGCACACTATCCTCTGCCCTTGCGGCAATGTTGGCTAAGGGTATGGAGCTCAGCGATGCTGCCAGAGCTGCGAAAAATTATATTAATGAGGCGATTATTTCGGGCTCACGTTTCGAGATCGGCCACGGCCATGGCCCTGTGGATCACTTCTTTGCGATGCGCAAGTAAGATCAAAAACGAAGTTTTTGGATCCAAGCTTGCTTGGTGCCTGCCCGGCATTAGGGCAGTAAGCAAGTAATCGCCCTCCCTCCTAAAAAAGCACTTTTGGAACAAAAGTGCGCAGAGGGCGAGCAGATCAAAGATCTGCAAAAATCAAGACTGTTTCTTGCGAATGAAGACGAAGTAGGGTAGCGCAGCACAAAGAGCGCCAGTAGCCCAACCCAACAATATATCCTGCGGGAAGTGATAAGCGAGATAAATCCGCGAATATGCCACCGCAACGACCCAAACTGTGAGCAGCATCGAGAACCAACATTTGCGGATCTCGAGGGCTGCAAGGAGCGCAATCGAGATGGTGGTAGCTGCGTGTGCCGAAACGGTGCCGTATCTGCCACCACCTTTTATTGCGTGGATAAGTCCATCAAATTCAGGGGTATGCATAGGGCGCAGTCGCACGGGGAATGACTCCCACACGTGTTTTAGTGGTCCCGAATGTTTAAAAATTCCCGCGACTAGGTCCGAGAGTCCGACAGCCACCAAGGCGCAGAGTGCAAAGATCCCCACGGCACGCCAGCCTCCCTTGCGCCAGATCATATATAGGATAAATATGTAGAGAGGTGCCCACGTCATCTTGCCTGATATGAGGCTCATGAGTGAGTCGAAAAAGGCTCCACCGTCGAAGTTAAGCCATAGAAATATGTTGTGATCCCAGGTCATAATAATTTTTATAAGTCATTAAGGCACTGCACGATAATCTCGCAACACTCATCAATCTCAGCCTCAGAAATAATGAGCGGAGGCGAAATCCGAAACGCAGTGTCGCAAAAGAGAAACCAATCGCTCATAATGCCCCGCTCCTTAAAGAGCTCCATCAAGCGATATAACTTCTCAGACTCCCCCAATTCAATGGCCATAAGCAACCCAGAACGGCGAATTTCATGAACAGCAGGATGCCCCACCAAAGCCGCCTCAAAACGAGCACCCTTAGCCTCGACACCCTCCACAACCCGATTCTCAAGCAAGAACCGAAGCGCAGCCAACCCCGCAGCACAGCAGACAGGATGGCCTCCAAAAGTTGTGATATGCCCCAAAACAGGATCGCACTGCAAAGTAGCCATAACCTCGCCTCGAGCCGCAAAAGCCCCAAGCGGCATACCACCACCGAAGGCCTTAGCAAGTGTAATAATGTCAGGAGTAATCCCATATTTCACAGAGGCAAACAGCTCTCCCGTGCGCCCCATACCAGTTTGTATCTCATCGAAAATCAGCAGCGCACCAACCTCGGTACAACGCTCGCGAAGTGCCTCCAAGTAGCCGGGAGCAGCCAATCGAATTCCAGCCTCACCCTGCACAACTTCGCACAAAACGCAAGCGGTACGCTCCGTGATCTGCGCCAAAGCCTCAAAATCATTGAAATCAAGCGAACGAGTATCGGGCAACAGAGGTCGAAAAGCCGCTTTCCACTCCTCACCATCAGGCGAGCCCATCATCGAGAGCGCACCATGGGTCGACCCATGATAAGCACGTCGCATCGAGATCATCTCCGTGCGGTGAGTATATCGCTTGGCAAGCTTCAAAGCCCCCTCGACAGCCTCAGCGCCCGAGTTGACAAAATAGATCGAGGAGATATCCCCTGGAAGATGCTCAGCCAAAAGAGTCGCATACTCCACTTGTGGCGTCTCCAAGAGCTCACCATAAACCATAACATGCATATAATCTGCCACTTGGCGCTGCACAGCCTCGACAACGGCAGGATTACAATGGCCAACATTGCTCACCGAAACCCCCGCCACAAGATCGAAATATCGCTTCCCCTCAGGGGTGTAAAAACATGAGCCCTCAGCGCGAGCCACCTCCACCATCATAGGCGAAGGCGAGGTTTGGCCAACGTGCTCCAAAAACTGTTTTCTTAAGATCGGTTTCATTACTCCTCTTCTTTTCCAAATTTACGCTCCAGGACCCTCTCGGCATCCTTAACGCTCGATTTCATCCAACGGTATAGTATCTCTAATCGCTCCTGCTCGTCAATTCTCCATTCGGCCGACGAGTGGCGCATACGCTCCGAAAGCATATAGATAAGTATCGCAGCCGAAGCCGAAACATTCAAACTCTCGACCATGCCACACATCGGAATTCTTAGGAATTCATCCGCCTGAGCGATGATATCCTCCGAGATGCCGGCATGCTCCGTGCCAAAGACCAAGGCGAATTTTCCAGCCTCTACGTCGAACGACTCAGGTGTGCAATCCTCGCGGTGAGGCGTGGTGGCAACAATACGATACCCCTGCTTCTTGAGCTCAGCAATAGCGGCAGGAGTCTTATCGTAACGCTTCAAATCGACCCACTTGTCGGTTCCGCGAACGATATCGGTGTAGGTGCGGAATTGGCAAAGGCTCTCCACCGCGTGAAGCTCCTGCAATCCGAACGCCTCGCAGTGGCGCATCAGCGCGCTAGCATTCTGCGAGTGGAAAGTATTCTCGGTGAGAATGGTCATGTAGTGGGTGCGTGACGAGAGGGTCTCCTCCAACTTTGTGCGGCGCTCTGGGGTCATAAACTCCGCCAAGTAGTCGATTCTCTGAGTGTACCACTCGACCGCTCTATTTTCTATATTTTTCATCTTCATCTAAGATTTTCAGGTAGCTCTCATAGCGAGAGTATGCTATTTCACCCCTCTCCACGGCGTTGCGTACAGCGCATTTTGGCTCGTGTGTGTGGGTGCAGTTGTAGAATTGACACTCCGATCCTGTGCGCATCATCTCGGGGTAGTAGTGCCAAAGTTCATCGTCGTCGATGTCGAGCAAGCCGAAACCCTTGATGCCAGGGGTGTCGATGATGTAACCGCCACCACTCAGAGGGTACATTGTCGAGAAAGTGGTGGTGTGTTTTCCCTTGTGGTGGCTCGAAGAGATCTCACCCGTCTTGATCTCGATATGGGGCTCGATGGCGCCAATAAGGGTCGATTTTCCAACGCCCGAGTTGCCCGAGATCAGCGTGGTGTGATCCTTTAGAATCTCCTTAACCCGCTCGAGTCCAATGCCTTGCGTTGCCGAAACCTCGACCAGCTCGTAACCGGCCAAGCGGTAAGTTGCGATAAACTCCTGCATCATCTCCGCCTCTTGCTGCGCCAAATCTACCTTAGCGAGGATGATGGTTGCAGGGATCTTATAAGCCTCGCAAGTGACCAAAAAACGGTCGATAAACTCCGTAGGTGTCGAGGGTGAAAACAAGGTTGCCACCAAAATTGCGCGGTCGATATTCGAAGCGATAATATGCGACTCCTTCGAGAGGTTCGAAGCGCGACGAATGATATAATTGCGGCGCTCCTCGATCTTGTCAATCACATAATTCTCGTCCACATCAGCCTCGAAGTGCACCACGTCACCCACCACCACAGGCGAAGTGGATCTCACACCCTTCAAACGTAATTTGCCACGTATGCGACAGTTGTAAGTTTTGCCCTCGGCGAGCACCTCGTACCAGCTTCCCGTTGCGCGGGTCACCACTCCTTTTATGCGATTATCCATTGCTATTTCGTCTCAGGGGTTGGTATATTTTCGCCTACCCACTCGATGGTTGGGAGGATATATTGTGTCACCGAAATTGTCGGCGCATAGAGCTTCGAGGTGCTAATATATTTGCTGTCGACAATCTCCGTCCATTTGTTGGCAAAGTCGACGATGAGCAGCGTTAGCGAGAGAATCAAGATAAATTTCAATCCACCCAATGCAGCACCCGCCAGGCGATCCAAGATCCCAAGACCTACAACCGAGACAATTTTGCGAAGTAGGTTGGTGAGCATTGCGGCCAATAATAAGCTGAGAATAAGCACAATGACAAAGCCCCAAAAATTGGCGTTGTTGCCTCCGATATTGAGCAATTGTGCCGCCTCATGGCCAAATCCCTTTGCCAAGAAAATTGCGATGATAATACCTGCCAATGAACCAAGTTGTCGGATCACGCCATCGCGAAATCCCCAAATGCAGCCCGCGATTACGCACACTACTATTATTAAGTCGATAATATTCATATTCATGTAAAAAAATTATGGACAAAGATACGAAAAAAAACTCTATCTTTGTGCAGAAATGATTTGCAAAGCAAAAAGATAAAACAAAGAGTAATGAGAAAATTTTACACCTTTCTTGTAGCGATTCTAGCGCTGAGTAGCCACCTCGAGGCTCGCGAAGTTATCGCAATTAACGACAATTGGAGATTCTACTTCTCTTCGGAAAACAGTGCCGATTACGCCCGCACAATCTCCCTGCCACACACGTGGGACTACGATCAATCGAGCTCGATAATCTTGGCACAACCCTCGATGGGCAACTACATTCGCGAGATCTACGCACCGCAGCAGTGGTCGGGCAAACGCATATTTATCAAATTCTACGGCGTGCACAACGTGGCCGATATCTCGGTAAACGGCCGCTACGTGGGTGAACACCGCGGAGGCTCGACAGCCTTCACATTCGAGCTCACCCCATTTATCACCCTCGGACAATCGAACCGAGTCCACGTAATGGTCAACGATGCACCTCAAAACGATGTGCTCCCAACCTCGCATGAGGAGGATCTCTATGGCGGAATCTACCGCGATGTGGAGCTTATCATCACCGAGAAAACTGCCATCTCACCCCTCTACTACGGCTCGGATGGAGTCTTCGTTCAGAGCGAAAAGGTGAGTGACGAGCTGGTCGAAGGAGTGGTCAAGGTACACCTGAACTCCTCTCAGAGCAGCACCTGCCAACTCACAGTGGCGGCATTCGATGCCGAAGGGAATGTAGTATTCCAAAAATCGGTCGGCAAGGCCAAAATCTCGGACTCTCCCGCGGAAGTTCCCTTCTCGATCGCCTCGCCAAAATTGTGGTCTCCCGACTCGGCTAACCTCTATCGTTTCGAGGTTACGGCGAGTGATTCTGATGCCTCGGATGAGGTTGTCGTCACTACGGGTTTCCGCTCGATAGATGTTCCAGTCAATGGTCAGCTGCTTATCAATGGCGTCTCGACTCCGTTCCGCTCAGTGGCTCTCTATCACGACTATCCGCATGTTGGAGGCGCTGCAACACGTCGCGATATCGACTCCGATATGGCCTTTATCGAGGAGATCGGAGCTAATGCAATCCGCTCGGCATCGCGCCCTCACCACCCATACCTCTACGAACTTTGCGACCAGCAAGGTAAGATGGTCTGGATCGACTTCCCGCTTATCAAAGCCCCTTTCCTAAGCGATGTGGCATACTTCCCAACTGAGGCGTTCCATGAGCAGGGTCGCGAAACTATGCGCGAGATTATCGCTCAAAATTATAACCACCCATCGGTTGTGATGTGGGGAGTATTCTCGCTGCTCACAACGCGTGGCGACAATTCGCTGCCTTACATCAAGGAGCTAAACTCGTTGGCTAAGCAGCTAGACCCCTCGCGACCAACGGTTGCGGTGAGTGACCAAGATGGCGCGATTAACACCATCACCGACCTTATCGTCTGGAACCAAACGATAGGTTGGGACAGAGGCCACTTCACCGATATTGATATGTGGAGCAACAGCCTGCACACCCAATGGAGTAATATGCGCTCCGCGGTGATCTACGGCCAAAATGGACGAATAGATCAGCAAGCCGAGCCAAGCGGATATAAGAGCACCAACCAATACAACGCTGCGACTTGGAAGCCTGAGGGACGTCAGAGACTCTTCCACGAGGAGTACTCGAAGCGAATCCTTCCCGACTCGCTCTTCTGGGGTGTCTGCATCAATACGATGTTCGATTTCAAGAGCTCGCGCAATGCCTTGGGCGAAAATAACTCGGGTCTGGTGACCTTCGACAGGCGTGACCGCAAGGATATTTTCTATCTCTATAAGGCGCATTGGAACCCTGAAGATCCTACGCTTCATATTGCCGACTCGCGACGTTTGATTGCCTCGAATGCAACTTATACCCTCACGGTCTACGCTTCGGATTCTGTTGCGAAGCCGATGCTCTATACTCGCACCGACACGGTGGCGCTGGAGCGTGTTGCGCCTTGGCAATATCAAGCTAAGGAGATCACGCTCGATGCTGGCCGCAATAAGCTCGTTGTGCGACAAGGGGAGCTCGCCGATAGCGTTACGGTGATCTTGGAGACCCCTGCGACTTCTTCGCGTTCAACATTCTCATTTGCGCGTTAGGCTATGAAGGCGCTGCGTTATCTCCTCTGGGCATTTCTCTGCTTCTTAGCACTCTCGTGCGTTGAGGGTAAGCGAGGCTCTGGCTCGACAACTGCTTCTGAATCAACGGTTCAAGTGGATAAGGCGACAACTGCAGAGAGAGGTTTCTCGATGCCGAAAGTCCCCTCGCATATCCTTCCCGAGGAGCGAATGAGTTACCTAGCAGAACATTTCTGGGATAGCTACAACCTCTCGGACTCGCTGCTGCTAGCCAATCGCGATGTTACCGATGGCGCCTTTGCCTCTTACCTTTGGGTGTTGCAGCAGTTGCAGGGTGATTCTGTTGCTGTGGCTAAGAGTGTCGATCGACTTCTCTCGCGGAGTGTAGTGGTGGAATCGACTGCTTTTGAGCGCTTTACAGCGCTTTTCGAGGATTATCTTTATAATGCCAATTCGCCATTTCTCAATGAGGAGCTCTATATCCCTGTGTTGCGATTTATTGTAGGGTGCGATGAGCTAGATGAGATCTATAAGTTCCGACCTCAGAGGCAGTTAACCATGGCGCTTAAGAATCGCATGGGTGCCGAGGCGTTGGATTTCAGCTATACGCTTGCCGATGGTCGCTCAGCGCGTATGCACTCTTTGCGATCGCCCTACACCATCCTCTTTTTCAATAATCCCGACTGTGCCGATTGCGCAAGGGTGAAGGAGTATTTCCAGGCTTCTGCGCTCTTTAGGGAGTTGTGGCAAAGGGGGGAGCTGAAGGTGTTATCGGTATATCCCGATCCCGATTTGGAGCTCTGGAAGCAGAGTTCGTATCCCGAGATTCTCATTAACAGTTACGATGCTAAGCAGGCAATAAGCGAGGGGCAATTGTATGACCTTAAGGCTATTCCCACGCTTTATCTGCTTGATGAGGATAAGCGCGTGCTCTTGAAAGATGCCCCCGTTGAGGGAGTCGAAGCCTACCTAAAAGATATGTTAAAGTAAGGAAAACCAAGTTTTCCTTACAGTTAATAAGTGAAGCAATGTTAAGCTGCCACTCGGCTTGGGAGAGTTTTTGCGAAGCAAAAAAAATAAAAAAGTTGAATTTTCAGACGTCGAGCTCGCTCGAAAGAATGAAAATTCAACTATTTTTATTTCGATGATCCGAACAGGATCAGCGCCCCAAGCCGCAATAAAGGATCAGCTCCGCGGGGAGCACCCCGCCGCCGCCCGCGCAGGGCAGTAAGAAACTAACAAAAGCACCTATCGACGTCGCCCCCCAAACTTGCTACCCTTAGAGTACCCACCACGGCTACCACCAGAGTTGCTAGTTGAGCGAGGCTTGCTGCTCTTGCCCTTAGATCCCCAAGAGTTATCGTTGCTCTCGAACATCGACCAGTCGAAGCCCTCAGTAGACATCACCGAAGGAGTGCTATTGCGACGCTCCTCTGCGCGACGCTCATCACTGCTACGGTTATCCTCACGGCGCTCGAAGCTGCGGCGCTCACCACCAAACTCACGACGTTCGAAGTCGCGACGCTCCTCACGGCGGTCACCATACTCACGGCGACGTGGTCCACGATCACGGTCTCCTGAGCGACGCTCTGAGCGATCACCTCCGAAGCTACGCTCACGGCGAGAACCACGGTCACCTCTGTCACCACGGTCACGGCGAGAACCACGGTCACCGCCCGACTTACTGTCGTTAGTGATCTCAGCTAGAGGCCTTCCGCGAACCTCACCCAAAGAGTGAACGATCTTCTCGGCCTCAGTAAATGGCACAGTAACAAACGAGTAGCTCTCAAGAACAGTCACGTCATCAATCTGACGATCCTGCAGCTCGCAACGCTCTTTAAGCATATCCACCACCTTGCGGCCAGTGTAACCATCACGCTTACCCACTGCGAGGAATAGGCGTGTAGTACCCTTGCGGTCAACCGAGAAAGTGCGGATCTCAGGGTAGTTCGACTCGTCAAGCTCGCTGCGGAATGCAAGACGAAGAAGTGCTCCTAGGGCTACCTCAGGAGAGTATAGCTCCAATAGGTCGCTTACGATCTCGTCGTTGTCGCTGTAGTTCTCGTTCACGATGATCTCGCGAAGGTCGTTTTTGATCTTGTTACGCTTCATCGCCACGATATCTTGTGCCGATGGAAGCTCCTCACGCTTGATCTCTGCGTTGATATCGCGCTTCATAAATCCGAAGCTGCGCATCTCACCCTTAGTGATAAAGGTGATGGCAGTACCCTTGTTTCCCGCGCGACCAGTACGGCCGATACGGTGCACGTAGCTCTCAGAGTCCTGAGGCAGAGAGTAGTTGATAACGTGAGTTAGGTTGTTAACGTCGATTCCACGTGCAGCCACGTCGGTAGCAACCAAGATATTGATGCTCTTTTCGCGGAACTTGCGAAGGATCTTCTCACGCGATGCTTGCGACACATCTCCGTGAAGTCCGTCGGAGCTATATCCGCGCTCGATAAGGCGGTTTACAGTCTCGTCGACGTTGTTCTTTGTGCGACAGAATACGATTCCGTAGAAGTCGTTTTCGATGTCGATGATACGAGTCAAGGCGTCGAACTTATCTCCCTCGCGCACCTCGAAATAGATCTGCTCGGTAAGGTCCGTTGTAAGTTGACGTCCTTCGACTTTAAGAATCTCGGTGCCCTTCATATAGCGATCCGAGAGTGAAACGATACGTTTTGGCATTGTAGCCGAGAAGAGCATCACACGACGATCCTCGGGTGTGTGGCTCATAATCTCCTCTACGTCCTCGATAAAGCCCATGTTGAGCATCTCGTCAGCCTCGTCGAGGATCAAGAATTTCACGTTACCCAACTTCAGGGTTCCGCGACGTATATGGTCGAGTGTACGACCTGGGGTTCCGACAACGATATCGACACCCTTTGACAGTCGACGTAGTTGTTCGCTCATTGCTGCACCACCATAGATTGCGGTGATGACGAGTCTTTTCTCAGAATTGAATGATTGTAGTTCTTCAGCAGCTTGAATAGCAAGCTCACGCGTGGGTACTAGAATAATAGCCTTAACACCCTCTTCGCCACGCTCTATTTGTTGCATAATCGGCAAGCCAAATGTTGCCGTCTTTCCTGTTCCGGTATGCGATTGTGCGATAAGGTCGTTTTCGCCCTCCAATAGGCGAGGTATTACCAATGATTGAATCTGTGTAGGGGTCTCGAATCCCTTAGCCTTAATGGCGTTTAGCATCTGGGTGTCCAGACCCAACGCCTCGAATTGATCTTCTAAATTTGTCATTCTCTAATATTTTCGACGGCAAAGGTACGATAAATAATTGGATAATTATGCATAAATCAAACTATTACGTTAAAAAAATGTTAAAAACTGGGGGTTTTTATGAAGATCTGTAATGTTCTAGGGGGGATTTGGTTAAGGGTTAGGAGTTAGGCCACCGAACACTCAATCCCCAAAGCCCGAACTTTTTCGGCAATTGTGAGTAGCTCCTCTCGCTGAACCTTCTCCAACGTCTGGCAAGGAGTGTCGCGATCAATCGAGTAGACCATTACCGACTTGGGGGCGATCTTTTTGATTAGTGCAAGCCATCCCTCGACTGCTTCAACTGTGGTATTGTCGATAATATCCCCCTCACACTCGCCACGCAGAAACATGCTCTGCACGATAAGATCACCCTCGAAGGAGATCATATTCTCAACCACTTGCTCCATGGAATACGCACCCTGAGGGTGGTTGATAGTTTTCGCCATGGCGGTAGTTGCCGCATCGAGCTTCAAAATATTATGATCCACGCGCTTAAGAGCCCTGCGAACACTCTCGAGACCAATTCGAGTGGCGTTGCTCAAAACCGAAACCTTGGCCGATGGAGCTAAAGCATCACGCAAGGCGATAGTTGAAGCGATAATCTCTTCAAAATCAGGGTGCAAAGTAGGCTCACCATTGCCGGCAAAGGTGATAACATCGGGGAGTTCTCCCGCGAGTGCCATCTCTCGAAGCTTTGCCTCCAAGGCCGAAGTGACCTCCTCTTTTGAATTAAACTTTCCACTCCCGCGACGCTCCTCGTTCCAACCACATTCGCAATAAATACAATCGAAATTACACAACTTAGAGTGCGTAGGAAGCAGATTCACCCCCAACGAAAGACCCAAACGACGCGAGCGCACAGGGCCAAAAATAACCTGGGAAAATAGTGCTGTCATAATCAAAAATTTATCTATTGAAAACTACGAAGCATCTTAATCTCGTCGGCCCAACGCTCTGGCTCGGGAGTCTCCAACACTAGTGGAATACCATCAAATCGCTTGTCGCCCATGATATACTCGAAGCAAGTGATGCCAATATGACCATCGCCCAGCGGAGCGTGACGATCCACACGACTAGCCAACGGTTTCAAGGCATCATTAAGGTGCATACCACGAAGATAGTTAAACCCAACAACCTCGTCAAACTCAGCAAAAGTAGCCTCCAAAGCCTCACGCGAACGCAAGTCGTAACCCGCTGCAAATGTGTGACATGTGTCGAGGCAAACACCAACGCGGCTCTTATCCTCCACACCTGCAATGATCCGCGCCAAGTGGTAAAAACTAAAGCCAAGATTAGACCCCTGACCAGCAGTATTCTCGATTACGGCAGTAACCCCTGCGCTACGCTCCAAAGCCAAATTTATCGACTCGGCAACGCGGTCGAGTGAATCCTCAATCGAGATCTTCTTAAGGTGCGATCCAGGGTGGAAATTGAGCCTATCAAGCCCCAATTGCTCACAACGTTGCATCTCTAAATAGAAGGCATTTCGCGACTTCTCTAACCCCTCCGCCTCAGGGTGCCCCAAGTTGATAAGGTAGCTATCGTGAGGCAGAATTTGAGTGGCCGTTAGTGAGGCCTCAGCGCAAGCCGCCTTGAACTTTGCGATGTCGCCTTCAGTGAGCTCTGGTGCGCTCCATTGGCGTTGGTTTTTGGTGAAGATTGCGATGGCGTCGGCACCAATTGCCATGCCATTTTTTGGTCCATTTTCTAAGCCTCCTGAGACGCTTACATGTGCTCCGATGTATTTCATATCTAAAAATTTATACTATTTTCGTACTCCAGAATCGCCCTTTTGCAGAATGAATCGCAAAAAATAGACTCTATATATTGGACAAAGGTAATAATTTTATTAAATTTGCACCCTAAATTAAACTCACTAATTCGATGAAACTATATACCAAAGGGCTCTTTTTATTCTCGATCTTCTCATTTCTGCCGCTCTTAGCTTCGGCACAGATGACAATCGACAAGCCCAAAGCAACGAAACAGGAGAATGTTAGATTTCAAGATTCAGTAAAAGTTGCTTCGCTAGATACAGTAAAATATTTCTCTCAGGCGCAATACAAAGCCGAACGTGCCGCACTTCGCAAGGAGCGTAACACGTTGGAGATCTCGAGCTCGCTACTCGGTTCGCTTACCGCATACAACGACCCATGGATCTCAACCTCGGGTGGAGATAACACAACAGCTATCCTTGGAACATTCTCGCTAAATCACAGCTACAAGCGTGACGATTTGACCCTGACCACCAAAGTCTCGGCCAAGCTGGGAACTAACAGAATCAAGATCGACACCGGCACCGATGACGATGGCAACACCATCAACGAGGGTGTCTGGTACAAGAACACCGACGAGATCTCGATTTCGATCGCTCCGACCTTCTCGATCTCGAAGACATGGTCATATGGACCTACGCTTTCGTTCCGTACCCAATTCCTCAATGGTTATGTCTCGCGTAGCAGCCAAGAGGATATCCACCTCAAGAGCGGATTTATGGCGCCAGGATATTTGGATATCGCGGGTGCGATGACCTACAAGAGTGCCAACACCAAACTCCCTTTCACCATCAGTCTGGCGCCTGTCTCAATGAGTGCGACCTACGTGAGCAGCGATGTGATCAAGGATAACTTCCTCTATGGCTTCTCGGATCACGACGAAGATAACTGGTCATACACCGAACCCTATGGTGTGAGCTACCTAAGCAAATCGAAGTATGAGGGTGGTTCGTCGGTGACCATTGATTTCGACCGCACGTTCGATAAGTTGGCTAAGATCCGCTACCAAACTACGCTCTACTCGTTCTACGGTTGGATGACGCAGATCTCGTACAAGAATGTTGTGAACGACTACGACCAATATATCGAGGAGTTGGCCGCATGGTCGGAGAACTACGATGGAATCCAACCAATGCTAGGAATCCAACCTACGGTTCGTTGGGAGAATACCATCACCATCCCAGCTACCGATGTGCTGTCGACAAAAATCATGTTCCAACTCTACTACAATAGAGCGCAAGATGTTAAGATTCAAACCCAAACTTACCTAAGCATCGGTTTGAGTTACACCTACAAAAACAAATAAGAAAGGCCAAAAACAAACATATGAATAAAAAATCTAAACTTTGGAGCCTTGTAGTTCCTATCCTGCTACTCGTTGCAGCATTAGCAGGTGTTATCGGTGGGCGTATGCTCGAGCAGCGACGTTACAACTATCGACTACAACAGCTCTCGACCCTTTTTGGCTCATCTTCGCCACACGACAAGATTTCGACTACGCTCGAATATATCAAACAAAGCTACGTTGACCCTATCTCGATCGACTCGATCACCGAGGCCTTGATGCCCCACATCTTCGAGGAGCTTGACCCCCACTCAATCTACATCCCTGCCGAGGATCTGCAAGGGGTGACCGAGACCCTGGAGGGTGAGTTCGATGGCGTAGGTATCACCTTCAATATGGCCACCGACACGGTAATCATCATCAGCGTAATTCCCTCGGGTCCTAGCGACAAGGCGGGAATCGTAGGCGGAGATCGCATAATCGAGATCGGCGACTCGCTGGTAGCAGGTCAAAAGGTTGCGCAAACCGACATCATGAAGATGTTGCGTGGTAAGCGCGGTACAACCGTGAAGTTGGGCTTGGAGCGCCAAGGCACCGACGACCTTATCGAGATCGAGGTGACTCGCGATGTGATTCCAATCAAGAGCATCCAATCGTCGATGATCCTGCGCGACTCGATCGGCTATATCAAGATGTTGCAATTTGCTCGCTCGACTCACCGCGAGATTGTCGAGGCGATCGTCGATTTGGAGTCGCAAGGGCTTAAGGCTCTGATCCTTGACCTGCGTGGTAACTCGGGTGGCTACCTCGATCAAGCGATTATGATTGCCAACGAACTCTTGCCATCGGGCAACCTGATCGTCTACACCGAGGATCGCCAAGGCCGTCAGCAAAAGGAGTATAGTAACGGCAAGGGACGCATCACCGACCTGGAGTTGGTGCTTTTAATTGACGAGAGCAGCGCCTCATCGTCCGAAATCCTGGCAGGAGCTGTTCAAGATAACGACCGCGGAACCATCATCGGCCGCCGCTCATTCGGAAAGGGCTTGGTGCAACAACAAGTGCCATTCTCGGATGGCTCGGCAATGCGACTCACCGTGGCGCGCTACTACACCCCAACAGGCCGTTCGATCCAAAAGAACTACACTCGAGGCGATGATGAGGCCTATAATGACGAGATGTTGGGCCGCTACGCCATGGGCGAATTCTTCGTGGCAGACAGCGTTCACTTCGCCGACTCGCTCAAGAAAGTGACCCCTAAGGGCAAGGTTGTCTACGGAGGTGGTGGCATTATGCCCGACATCTTTGTGCCGGCCGACACTACCGACATCACGCGTTACTATATCGAGGTCTCGGCTCGCAATATCATCTACAACTACACCACCAAATACTCGGACGATCACCGCGAGGCGATCAACTCCACGAGAAGTTTCGAGGAGCTTGACGAGTTGTTGAAGGATGAGGATGCACTGCTGCAAGGCTTTGTGAAATATGCTGAACAGAAGGGGGTTAAGCCAGCGTGGAGCGACATTAAACGTTCGCGCAGAATCATCTTGGCGCAACTTAGAGCCTACATCGGTCGCAACACTCCGCTCGAGGATAACGCCTTCTATCACAGCATCTACCCTGTGGATGTAGTTTTGTTGCGGGCCTTGGAGGAGATCGAAAAAGAGGAGAGCGAGCAAGTGGCCTCAGAGGGTCAAAACAAATAAAAAATTAAGATTATGTTTTCACGCGCAATAAGATTTTTACTCGTCATAGCCTCCGTAGCACTACTGCTCACCGTGGCGCTCTCGGCAGATAGCTTCACCTCGATGATCCCCGAGAGCTTCAAGGCGAAGATCACTTCGATAGTTGAGCCCAAGGAGGCGGAGGCAGAGGCGATCGAGGTTATTGAACCAGTCGAGGAGGTTGAAGAAATCGAAGAAATCGAGGAGGTCGATGATGCTCAACAACCCTCAGAGGAGATAGAACCCGAGCAGGCCGACACCATCGCAACAACGACAATAGAGAGAGAAGAATAAAAAATAATATACACACATAAATGGCAAAAGAATTAAAAGACCTCACAAAGATTGAGGATAACTACTCACAGTGGTACAACGAATTGGTGGTAAAAGCAGGCTTGGCCGAGAACTCAGCCGTGCGCGGATGTATGGTAATCAAACCCTACGGCTACGCAATCTGGGAGAAGATGCAAGCAGCACTCGACAAGATGTTCAAAGATACAGGTCACCAAAACGCATATTTCCCACTTTTCATCCCAAAATCATTCTTCTCGAAGGAGGCATCTCACGTCGAGGGCTTCGCCAAGGAGTGCGCCGTGGTTACTCACTACCGCTTGATGAATGACCCCGATGGAAAGGGTGTTGTAGTAGATCCCGATGCAAAATTGGAGGAGGAGCTTATCGTGCGCCCAACATCTGAGACAATCATCTGGAACACATATAAAAATTGGATTCAATCGTACCGTGACCTGCCAATCCTCTGCAACCAATGGGCAAACGTAGTTCGTTGGGAGATGCGTACGCGCTTGTTCCTGCGCACAGCCGAGTTCTTGTGGCAAGAGGGTCACACGGCTCACGCTACACGCGAGGAGGCGATCGAGGAGACCGAGCGCATGATCCACGTATACCAAAAATTCGCTCAAGAGTGGATGGCATTGCCAGTGATCGTGGGTCACAAGTCGCCTAACGAGCGCTTCGCAGGTGCCGAGGATACCCTAACCATCGAGGCTCTGATGCAAGATGGTAAAGCGCTTCAGAGCGGTACTTCGCACTTCTTGGCGCAGAATTTCGCTAAGGCGTTCGATGTGCAATTTACCAATAAGGAGGGTAAGAGCGACTACGTGTGGGCAACATCGTGGGGTGTTTCAACTCGCTTGATGGGTGCTTTGATCATGGCGCACTCAGATAATAACGGTTTGGTGTTGCCTCCAAAATTGGCTCCAATTCACGTGGTGATGGTGCCAATCTTCAAGGGTGAGGAGCAGTTGAACGTGATGCGTGAGAAGATGGAGGCTATCGCAGCACCTCTTCGCGCAGCTGGTCTAACGGTGAAGATCGACGACAGAGATAACATCCGTTCAGGATTCAAATTCGCTGAGTATGAGCTTAAGGGAGTGCCAGTTCGCTTGGCGATCGGCCCTCGTGACTTGGAGAACAACACCATCGAGCTAGCTCGTCGTGATACGCTTACCAAGGAGAACGTGTCGCAAGATGGTCTTACTGAGCGCATTGTAGCTCTTATGGATGAGATCCAGGAGAATATCTTCAACAAGTCGCTTTCGTTCCGCGACGATATGATCACCAAGGTTGACACTTGGGAGGAGTTTGTTTCGACGCTTGACGCTAAGGGTGGATTCCTTTCGGCTCACTGGGATGGAACCCCTGAGACTGAGCAGGCTATCAAGGATGCCACCAAGGCTACCATCCGCTGTATCCCTATGGATGCAGTTGAGGAAGAGGGTACATGTATCTTCACAGGCAAGCCATCTTCATGTCGCGTACTCTTTGCACGTAGCTACTAATGGACACGGCACAGTCGCTCCGCAAGCAAAATATCGCAGAATATATCCTCTATCTCTGGCAGTTAGAGGATATGTTTCGTGCACTTCAGTTTAGCCCCGAGGCGATCTATTCGCAGTTTGTTGCTCCTCGAAACCTTGACGATGAGAGCTCTAAGCTGCTGATGTCGTGGTATATGGAGCTAATCGAGCTGCTGCAAAGCGAGGGCAAGGAGGAGAAGGGGCATCTGCAACACACTCTGCACCTTATTGCCGATATGCACAACCTGCACCTGCAACTTCAGGAGTTGCCTGTGGGTGCTCGATATCGTACGCTTACCGCTCGCCTAAGCGATGTGCTGCCCGATCTTCGTGCACTCTTTGGTTCGGATATTTCGGACACGGAACTTGCTTTTAGGGCGCTTTACGCGGCGATGCTCTACCGCATTAAGGGTGAAGGTGGCAAGGGTGCTGTGGCGGATACTATCGAGTATATTTCGCCTGTTATCGCTGAACTCTCGTCGATCTACGGCAAGGCCGAACGCGGGGAGATTGATCTCTTTGAGCGTAAGGAGTAGGGTTTCTTACGTTGCGTTTGTTGGGGACTGTCCTGCGCGGACGGCGGCGGGGTGCTCCCCGCGGAGCTAGTTTTTCTTGCGGTTTGGGGCGCTGATCTTTCAGATCATCGAAATAAAAAAATAGTAGTTATTAGCCTTTTGAGCGAGCTCAACGTCTAATAACTACTATTTTTTTATTTTTTTGCTTCGCAAAAACTCACCCCAAACCGAGTGGCAGACTTAACGTTGCTTCAACCCATAAACTGTAAGGAAAACGAAGTTTTTCTACTTATTTGCGTTTGTAGGTGGCGAAGGAGAAGGGGTGTTCGAAGGCTTCGCCTTTCTCGAATTTTTCCTCTGAATCAAGCTGCCATTCGTCTGGATTCCATGCAGGAAAGTGAGTATCACCTTCAAAATCACCACCAACATGCGTAATATACATCCTATCAGATAGCGGCAAAGCCAAAGCGTAAATCTGAGCCCCACCAATAATAAAACTCTCCTCAGCGGGATCAAGTAGCCCCAAAGCCTCCTCTAAAGAGCCCACAACGCTACACCCCTCGATCGAAATATTCTGCCGTGAAATCACAATATTATGGCGCTTAGGTAGCGGCCGACCAATAGAATCATAAGTCTTGCGACCCATAACCACAGCATGCCCCGACGTGACACGGCGGAAATATTTCATATCCTCGGTGATATGCCAAAGGAGCTCGTTGTTGTTGCCAATAACCCCGTCACTGGCAATAGCGACAATAATACTTAACATATTGAATTAAAATGACATAGGTGCCGAGATAGTCGGATATGGATCATACCCCACAAGCTCAAAATCCTCATACTTAAAATCAAAAATCGACTTCACTTTAGCGTTCAATTTCATCACAGGCAAAGCCCGCGGAGTGCGCGAAAGCTGCTCCTCTACCTGCTCAAAGTGGTTGAGATAGAGGTGCGTATCGCCCAAAGTATGGATAAACTCCCCTGGCTGCAACCCGCACTCCTGCGCGATCATCTGCGTAAGCAGAGCGTACGAAGCAATATTAAAAGGCACGCCCAAAAAAGTGTCGGCACTGCGCTGATACAACTGGCACGAGAGCCGTCCCTCAGCCACATAAAACTGAAACATCACATGGCACGGAGGCAAAGCCATCCCCTCGACCTGCGCCACATTCCACGCCGAAACCAACATCCGTCGAGAATCGGGATTCGTCTTAATAGTCTCAATAACCTCGCGGATCTGATCCACAGCCCCGCCATCATATCGCACCCAACTGCGCCACTGGTGGCCATAGACCTCGTTCAAATCACCAAATGTGTACCCCTCAATAGGCGAAGGGGTGCCAGCCGACAACAAGAACTCCTCCTTAGAAACAGGCTCTTGTCCCTTCTGCGCACATAACCCACGATAGTGACGATAAGCATCATTATCCCAGATGTGTACCGCGTTGTCTACCAGGTACTTAATATTAGTCTCGCCACGCAAAAACCACAGCAATTCATGGATCACCCCCTTCAAAAAAACCTTCTTGGTGGTGAGCAGCGGAAACCCCTTGCCGAGGTCGAAGCGCATTTGATATCCGAATATGCTTTTTGTGCCAGTGCCAGTGCGGTCGCCCTTGACTACGCCCTGCTCCTTGATCGTTCTCAGGAGATCTAGATATTGTTTCATTGTGGTTTGAGGTTATTTCGATTTCACTTCGAGCAGCTGCGCACGTCCAGTGCCATCAATGCAGACGTAGTGCGGCCTGCTGCTCCAATCGTTTATAAATATTATTTGGGGTGTTGTCTCAGTGAACTCCACCGCGTAGTGGATATGTCCGAAGATGTAGATATCGTCTTGATTTTCAGCGTAATGCTTCGCGGCATACTCCTTAAGATACTCTACGCACTTTAGTTGCAAATCCTTCGACTCAGCGCTATGCTTCTTACGCGAAGAACGGCTCCAAGTGCGGCCAAACCAGAGCGCAAGATCGGGATGCACCAAAGCAGAAAAGAGCACGCGAGCCACACGCGAACGGAAAAATCCATTCATCATCTTCAGCTTCACATCGCCCTTAACATTAAGATTATCGCCATGGGCAACATGCACCCTCTTATTACCCAACACAAAAGTAGTCGGCTTCGTATAAAGCTCCATTCCGCACTCCTCACAGAGATATTCGCGAACCCACATATCGTGGTTACCAGTCATAAAAACGATCCGAATCCCCCTGTCGGTAAGCTCCGCGATCTTGCCCAAAGCACGCACCGCACCCTTGGGCACTACATAACGATACTCGAACCAAAAATCGAAGATGTCACCACAGAGAAAAATCGCCGTAGCATCCTGCGCCACACAATCGAGCCACTCGACAAAGCGACTCTCAGTTATGCGTTGCTGCTCGAGGCTACCTGCCCCAAGGTGAGTGTCAGAGGCAAAGTAAAACATTGTTATTTTGCCAACTCGGCTTTGATCATTTTCTCCAACTCGGCACCGTAGAGTGAACCTCCAACGATCACTCCCTCCTTGCTAATGAGGAAGTTAGCTGGCAGCGATGTGACATTGTAAAGCGTAAGTGCCGATGAGCCGCTACCCTTAAAGTCGCACACCGAGATCCACGACAACCCTTGGTTCTGAATCGCATTGATCCACGTTGATTTCGAAGTGTCGATAGCGACCTGATAGATCTCGAAACCATTGTCCTTATAATCTTCGTACAACTCCTTAAGCTCAGCGTTGTTAACGTTGCTAGCGCCAATTTGAGTCGACCAGAAATCCAAGAGGATCACCTTGCCATCCAATTGCGAAAGCTTTTGAGCCTCGCCATACATATCGTTGATCTCAAGATCGGGGTAGTTCACCTCCACAAGCGAAGATTCCAAGGTGTTATATAGCTCAAACTGATTGATATCGGCCTGAATACTTTTGATATATGGTGACTCGGGGTAACTCTCCTCTAAAGCCTCGGCAACAGTGCGATAGTAGATCACATCGCTGCGACCGTTGAAAAGGTAGCTATCGTTTGGAAGTCGTTGATAGAGAGCATATACCGCAGCCAAATTCGCCTTGTTCGAGATGATAAACTCCAACTGCTCGCGCTTGATTCGAGTGTGCTCTGCGCTATATTGCTTAGCTAGCTCGGCGCGCTCTTCCTCAGAGATCGACTCCGAGGCGTACTGCATCGCGATTTTATCCATCGAGCTGATGCCGTCGATATAATTTTGGTAGAATTGGCGCATTAGCTCCGACTCCTCCGACCCCTCGACCGTGTAATTCTTGGCGATATTGCCCACCGAATTAAACTTGATATTGTCGCCTGCGGCAGCAAAAACAGGGATCGCCGACCAGTCGTATACAATATTGTAGAGCTTGTGGTGCTGATCCTGAGCCTCGAGATTGAAGGTGAACTCTCCTGCGCTCGACAGCTCCACTGAGTCGACGATCATTCCACCCTCCAAAGAGATCTCCTCGAGGTATGCCACAGAGCTATTTCCGCCCACAAAGCGCCCCGAGATCTTAACCTTATTTGATTGGCAGCTCGACAAAAACATCGAAGAAATAATTGTCGCAACCAGTGCAACTGCGCTGTATCTAACTTTAATCTTTTGCATTTTTATAGCTTAAAAATTAATTTTATATCTGTTATGAATAGCAAAGATAACAAAATTTTGAGATTTTGTATCTTTATTTTGGTTGATTTCTTCTCGAACCCCCATTTTTATTGAATCCGCGGTTGTTGTAATTGTTGCGATTCTTATGGCCATTGCGGTTATTATTACGATGTTGCGGACGAGTAGAGTGTGCAGAAAGGTGCTGTTTATAATCGCTATGAATATTATTTATAGCATTCTCATCTAGCTCAATAGCCCCATTAGACATCATCTTTATATCTTTTATGATCGCCTCGTTGTTTGGGTGCTCTTGGTTGTACTCGAAACTTTTGGCACGCATAAAGATCGCCACGTTGTCGATGGTCTTTGCCACAGCGGCTGGATTCTCCTCGGATAATTTGCGCACTATGCGCCCAATATATTTTCCGTAGTGCTTGTGGCTTACGCGACCTTGAGGATAGTGCAGTTTGCGTGGTCGAGCCTCCAGAGTGTCGCGCGAAGGCAGAGCATATGGAGAATCTACATCTAGCTGAAAATCAGAGATTATAAAGAGATGATCCCACAATTTGTGCGTAAAACTCGGGGTGTCGCGCAGTAGTGGATTTACGTTACCCATTACGGCAATCACTGCGCGTGCTTGTTTGTTTCTCTCGGCTCTATCCTCGATAGTGCAGAGGGTTTCGACCATCTCTTGAATATGTCTACCGTACTCGGGTAGATGTAGCTTTGGTCGAGTGTTATTGTAATTCTTTTTCATGTAGAGAATGTTGGCGCTAAATAGTACAACGATAAAACGTGTAAAATATTATGGCTCAACTCTATTAAATTTTGGTCGTCAAAATAACGATATTAGTCAGATTAACTCGCTTGTAACTAACTATTTGCTCAATTGTTGTAGTAACACATTTATTAAAAGATGTTGCTAACTTTGACACAAAAATACAAATTATTTTTAATAAAATTGCAATGAGTAGAGTTTTAATTTTAGACCAATCAAAAAGCATGCGAAAAACCCTGCGCGAAAGATTGGAATTCGAAGGGTTCAAAGTCGACGAGGCTAGCGAAGTAAACTCAGCGAGTGAGATATACTCCGCAGGCCAGATCGACGTAATCCTCTCCGATTCCCACTTCGAGCAGATCCCCGAGCAGATGCTCTCGACCCCCTTTATTGTGATCTCGGCCGAGGCAACTATCGACCAAGCCTTGTCGGCTGCCAAGAGGGGCGCAATCGACTTTTTGACCCGCCCGATAGATATGAACCGACTACTCAAATCCTTGAAGGAGTCGACCGCAGAGCCAGACGAAAATGAGACGGTGGCGTGTCCCGCTCGTCGGCAAACCGTTCGTCGTCGTCGCAGCTCCTCCTCCTCGCATATCGAACCTATGGTCGGCTCGTCGGTGGCTATGAGCGATCTGAAGCACCTTATCGACCGTGTTGCACCGACCGATGCCAGGGTGCTAATCATGGGCGAGAATGGCACTGGTAAGGAGCTTGTTGCCAAGTGGTTGCACTATAAGAGCCAACGTGCCAATGCCCCCTATGTCGAGATCAATTGCGCCGCTATCCCCTCGGAACTGATCGAAAGTGAGCTCTTTGGTCACGAGAAAGGGGCCTTCACCTCGGCCATCAAGCAGCGCAAGGGGAAGTTCGAGCAGGCCGATGGCGGCACGCTTTTTTTGGATGAGATCGGAGATATGTCGCTCTCGGCACAGGCCAAGGTGCTGCGCGCATTGCAAGAACGGAAGGTGTGTAGAGTGGGTAGCGACAAGGATATCGACGTGGATGTGAGGGTCTTGGCTGCCACGAATAAGGATATCCGCGAGGAGATCGCCAAGGGGAATTTCCGCGAGGATCTATACCATCGCATTGGGGTTATTGTTATGAGGGTCAAGCCCTTGAGGCAGCGCTCGGAGGATATCCCGCTGCTTGTCGATCATTTTCTCTCGAGGGTCTGTATTGAGTTGGGTGTGGAGAGGAAAGAGATCTCGCCGAAGGCTCTAGCGCTGCTCAGCGATATGTCGTGGAGTGGAAATATTCGGGAGTTGCGCAATGTTGTCGAGAGGTTGGTAATCCTGAGCGGCGAGGAGATTCTGGCCGAAGATGTGACAAGCTACTGTTTTTGAAGGAGTAAGGAAAACCAAGTTTTCCGTATCCAAGCTCGCTTGGTGCCCGCGCGGCATTAGCGCAGTAAGCAAGCATCGCCCTCCCTCATAAAAAAAGCACTTTTGGAACAAAAGTGCGCAGAGGGCGAGCAGATCAAAGATCTGCAAAATAAATATATTCCCGTCATCCCAGACTTGATCTGGGATCTACAACTCCTGCTGGCATAAGTATCTTAAAACCACTCGCTTTTGTAGATCCCAGATCGAGTCTGGGATGACGGGAAAATAAAACGGATCAAGGAGTCTGGGATGACGTGCGGAAGTGTCGGTGAAAGAGTGAGTATATCGGTGAGATGGACTTAAGACGACATGAAAATATGCATGACATTAAGTAATCTTACCCTCGAAGATTTGGAGGTGACAACCATAGGTTGTCATAGATAAATGAAGCACACTGCTCGTTGAAAATTTATTTTCATAAGAGCAGTGTGCTTCATTTATCGCAAGCGCAAAGCGCCCTCCAAATCATCGCAACAAAAAAGAAAAACGGCAGTTTTTCGTATCCAAACTTGTTTGGTCGCCGCCCGCGATTAGGGCAGTAAGCAACGTCCTAGGCCACATCCACCTCCAGATCCCCAACAAAAAGATCCCAACCCCGTTCGACGGTAGCCCAATCGGCCTCGACGCCATTCTCCATGCGCGACATAGCTGCCACAAGCGGGAGCATCGCCTCACGCTGCTGAGTGTCGATAGGAGTATCGGGATCAAGCATGGCGAACTTGCTCACGCTCTGAATGTACCCCTTGGTGTGATTCTCGCAGGGAGGAGCCCAACGCTCGATCATGCCTCGGATGGTGTTGAGCCCATACTTAAGGTTGTAGGTGTTAAGTATAACAAACATGGCGCGGTACCCCCATGCCATGCCGCGAAACTGCTTAAAGGCTGTGTCCGAACTCTCCACTTCGCCCTTGAATCGGGTGGTGGAGAGTCGGATGTTGCCAGGGTTTCGATTGCGTAATCCTCGTGTCATAAGCTAAAAAACATATCCTCCAACCAGTGAACAGCGATTCATAACATTCTCCTCGGGATCATACTCCGCGAACTCGGAAGCATTAGCATTGAGATAATCCGAGAGAGCCGTGAGGAACAACTTCGCCCGTTGCCTCTCCGCCTTAGTTGGAGGGTAGGCCGAGAGCGAAGCCTCGATACGTGCCAAAATCCCTAGGGTAGGAGCAATATACTCCTCACGCAGCTCCTCATAATCCCCTTGTGCGACAGCCTCTGCGAGTTTCTTGCCCAATACAGGGATAATATATCGCTGCTGAGCTGCCAAGATCGCATTTCCAGGGATAGCACCTAGTGCAACATACTCGCCCGTTGCGAAGGCGTAGTCGATCACCTCGGAGGGTGACATCAATAATTTCATACTCATAATAGTGCTAATTTACGTTCGACATTGAGCTGCTCGATGAGAGCTGAGCCAAGAAAATCTGCTGCGTAGGGTCCTCAGGATCATACTCCAACCCCTCGGCCTTGCGGGCCTCCCATACCCTCATATAGTCGGGCTTGGTGCTCGATGGTGCTCGGTTGATGATCATAAGTGATGAGGTATCTTCGCCCAGGAACTCCTGAATAAGGATCTTGATAGGCTCTAATAGCTCCTCCTGCTCCGAGAGGATAATGGTGTTCAGAGCAATCTCATACTCGTTGATAATGCGCTCGGCACTATACGACGATGAGTAGTCCAAACCACTTAGCGCACGGAACCACGAGTGAGCGATGACAATATCGGAAACCGCCTGATCGTGCAGATCAATCCAATCGCCATCCGACGAGGATGAGAGAGGAATAAAGCGCGAGTTGTCGGTGTCGCTACCATCCTTCACCACGAACAATACCTGACCAGGCTTACCTCCAAATCGCTCCTGTGCCGAGCGAACAACCTTCTCGGCCTCAGCCTCGGAGTCGACCGCGTCGTCGAGTAGCATCACACCCGACATTTGGAACGAATTCTCGAGTCGAGAGATATTCCACATATCGGTCTTGTAGGCGATCGCCGAGACATTCATTCCCGCGATATATGGCGGCACTCCGTAGTGATCGAATGTCGGTTCGTAATCCTTGTAGTGGATCATCGAGCGCAGTGTGCCATCCTCCTGCTCCTCGAAAAGAGGATATAGAGGCAACTCCACCGCATCTTTAGCGTTGAAGCCAACCCACGTAGGGTGGAGAATAATGTGCCCCTCACGCTTCGAGACGCGACAGTGCGAAGCATCGTGGTGATAGAGACTAAGAAAACTTCGCGAAGCATCGGTCACCACCTCCATAAAGGCATTTCCAAAGAGCGACTTGTCGAACGAGAGTTTGTAGAGCAGTTGACGTAGAGTCTCGCTGCTGCCATTCACACTCTCGACAAATTGTGCGGTGAGTTTCATCTCGGGATTTACCACGAGCCCCTTGCCAGCGATGTAGTCAGCCTTGTCGTTGATAATGCGTCGGTGGATGGTGGAGCGTCGCGACATCTGAGCTAGAGCCAGCGGAAAGAGATTGTCGTCTCCCCATCGCCAATATTTATCACTTGCGCCGCTATTTCTTCCTCCGATAAGGATATATGGGTCGTGGCTATTGCTAACACCAATTTTTGTTTTGGTCATAATAACATTTTTAAATGTGAAAAATTAAATTCTTTGCGCTCCATCTGTCGATTCAAACCTCCACTCCTTGTATCCTCTCGAGGAGGGCTTCTCGCCACTCTCGCTAGAGCAACTTACGAGCCGCAATGCTCTATCGGCCGAGGCTTCTTGACTCCAACCCACACAAATCTCGCGGCGCGAGTTGAAGCGCAGGTGAGCAACAAAGCCCTCGCGGAGTCCCTCTTGGAGCTCCTCGGGGAGTTCATACTCGAGTGCTGTGACAATTTTGAGCGTATGTTTTACCTCCTGTGCAGCCCCTACAAACTCTCTGCTTTCGCTATACGACGAACGATCCTCGAGTAGTGGAATCGAGACTCCATCATCGGAAAGAGTGAGTGCCACCTCCCTCAAGGAGGCGACACCCAAGGTTAGAGCTGCAATGCCACCGAGTGGTCTAATTGTGCTCTCCATAGACTAATCTTCAGACTCCTCAACCATGTGAGCATACGAGATAATAGCCTCATCCAATACATCGCAACCCATCATAAATGTTGCTCGTTGGCGATTCTCCATCTCATCGGGGTTGTACCACATCTTGATCTCCGATCCTGGGAAGTCAGCAGTGTTAACCGCAAGAGCCAAGTTGCGACGATCCGTCAGGATACAGAACGAAGTGTCGAAGCCAGAGAGAGCAAGGAACGTCTCGATGTGAAGATCAATAATAGGAATGCCATGATACATCAAACCTTGGCGGCCATTGATCGCATCGACATATGCTGAATCGACACCCTTTTGGTCGAGATACTTCTCATATAGGCTATAGATGTCCGAAGTGACAAAGAATGCCAACTCGCCATCACCCTTAAGGTCCTTAAGCGTTTGGCTCGACCCATTCCATAGAGAGTCGAAGATCTCGATTGCGTAATCCGCATCCTCGATATCGCTTGCGGTATACTCAACAGTTGGAATTTGAGAGTCGTCGACATACTCTGTGATGCACTTCAAGAAGCCATCGAAGGTGTTGAAGATCGTTGTGCGCTCAGTGTCGCCAATCCACATTGTTGTACGAATCGACTCGGCAATTGCACGACGGAAGATCTCGGTCTCTGCCGCCTCCAATTCAGTGCCAGTTAGATCCTGCATATTGACATCGCTGCGTGCTGAGATCTGCTCGAAGACTAGCGAGAAGTAGTCCGAAGCTGCGAATCCCATCTCGGCTTTGATACGTTGCAGGTCGATAGTCTTTTGTTGCTTGATCGACTTGGTAGTGCCTTCCCAACCAGTTGTGGTATACTTCTTAAGCACGTTGCTCGGTGCGCTCCAAAGTTGGACAGTTGTTGGCACAGGCATATTGTAGATAACTCTAACACCCAAATCAATTGCTGATGGGCCCGAAAGCATAGGGCGGAAAAATATTGTCTCTAGATCGTTTCCTGTATAGGTTTTTGCTGATTCAATGTAACTCATAATTGTTTTTGTTTTTTGGTTTTTAAAATTAATTTGCGCCTTCGTGGCGCGTTGTTTCGTTTATGTTATTTTTTAAATGCCCTCACGTCAGCATCATACGCATGATGATTCTTGTTTGGAGTCACCTCCGAGAGTGAAGGATCTTCAACCTGCTTCAAAGCTGTTGGCTGCACAGAGGCTTGATTCTCTTCAAAGGTGCGGCACTTTTGGAACTTCTGATACTCCGCCTCCTGCTCCTCTTGGGTCTCTTGGTTGTGAAGCATATTAAAGTCGTTCTGCGGAGCTAGCTGAGTGTCAAGTAGTGCAGCCTCCTGCTGCGTCGACAACCCAAGTCTCGCCCCGAGCTTGCGCCAGAAATTCTTGATCGACGAAGTGTCACCCTCACCCTGAGTCGCCGAGTCGATAATCGAATCGGCTAATCCAGCCTCCAAAGCCTCCTGAGCGGTGAGCCAGCGACCATTGCCACCCTCCTCGGCCATCAAGAGCGCAAACTCCTCGGTGGTGCGACCCGAACGGCGAGCATACAACTCGGCTAATCTCTCATCGGTCTTGGTCAAAAGATCGACCTTGGCTGCAAGATCCGAAGCGTTACCCTCCGCCACGCAGGTCGAGTTGTGAACCAAGTAGAGAGCATTTGCCGAAATCTGGCGCTCACCTTCCGATGCCGCTTGGGCGATAACCGTTGCAGCTGAGGCAACGTATCCGTAGCAGCGAGTAGTGATCGGAATATTGAGCGAAGCAAGCGCCTCGTAGATCAACATCGCGTCACCCACATCGCCACCCGTCGAGCGGATGTTGACCACCACACTCTGAGCATCCAACTCCTCGATCTGAGTGAGTGCCTCGCGGAACTTCTCATAGGTGGCAACTCTCTGATCGGCGTTCTCAAATTGCCACTCCTCGGCCACGCCTATTGCTCCCTCGATATCTATTGTGCAGACGTCGAGAGAATTCATGATTTTAATGTTTTGCATAAAAGTTTAATTAATTGTTAAAAATGAACATTTCGCCTCGCCACTCTCAGGGTCAAAACTCTCGATCGAATAGAGAATCGTCAGGAAGCTCTCACCGCACAGCGAGAAATAGAATCTATCTCGAAGTGATGGTGCAGCCCCGTGAGGCTCAAAGAGATTCGAATAATCCAAAGCGGTGAGCTTTAAACTAAGCGAGATGATCTGCGAGCGAGCCGTGAGCTCCACCTCACTTAAAAAGAGTCGATTGAGTCCCGTGACCCCATCCCGATCCTCGAAGCAGAGGGTGAACCCCTCGTCAGGCTCGTGAAACGCAGCGTAGGGTAGCGAGTAATTCTCACCCTCCACCTCCCGAAGCCCAAATAATCGAGCTATGCGAGGCGAGAAGCTAAGCGAGTTCACCAACTCCAAATCATCCCTGTCGCCAACCACCAAAGAGCCATCATCCTCGCTATTTGTCGAAGCCGAGAAGATCGGATTGAGGGTGGTCTTGTTGGTGGCTGAAGCGGCATAGGAATCAATATAGTAGCTCCACTCTCCGAAATAAGCGTTGTCGCTCTCACCCATTCGATTCACCACACCATCGGTCTGCTGATACCCCAAAGTATTGACTCGATTGGCCGAGTGAGCCCAATCCGCAAACTCGATTTCTGTGCCTTCAATAACCTTGTCGCTCCAATCCCACTGAGTGCCGTTGTAAAACTTATCGAAGCTCTCGATTGTCACCAGCTTGGCAGCCTCATTGGTCGAGAAGCGCAGGTTGAAAAGATGTCCCATCGCCAAGAGAAAATCGAGTGCCGAGAATGAGTGTTGGCCAATGGTCTCGAATGTCAGCGCAGAGTTATACCCAGGATAGGCCGAAAAGTAAGGCCTGATCGAAGTATCGCTATGCAGCGTGAAATCCGCCCCAGAGTCAGCACCCTCCAACAACTGAAACTCAAACTCCATAGGCGAAGTAGGCGAGAAAGTCTTAGGAGCGCTACGCACAGTGATCTTAACCTCGGTAGGTGTCGTAAGTTCGACATAGCCGAAGTAGAGAGCCCAATCACCACTATACGAAGTGTTGGTGCTGCCTACGTATCGGTAAAGTGTCAAGGTAGATGGCGTAGTGCTAAAGATAACCGTAGTCTCGCGATTTGAAATGGATGTGTATGTCGACGACCCCGACGAATCGGTGTTGTAGAGCCTAAAGGTGTCACCCTCCTCGAAGTCGAAGATGATGAGCTTGTAACTAATTCCCGCTGCGGCATCCTCGCGCTGATCGATGTTGCGATTGGTAATCTCCCAACTCACCGTGCCGTTGTCGATGGTGTTGAGGCGGTTGATGCCCTTGAGCGTGGTGCGTGATTCGATCGAGCAGTCGCAGGTGTAGTGGAGATAATACTCAAACCCTACGCTTATCGAAGTGAGCGGCCGAAAGATCACCGCCGTACCATCGACCTGCAACACATTACCATGATTATAACACTCCGAATCCTCCTCGAGTGTCGACATGCTAACCATATTGCCAACCGAATTGAGCCCATCGTAAGGCGATAATCCCACGCGACCCAAACTATCGGTTGTGGTCGAGGTATCCTCACCGCGCTTGATGTAAAATCCCATATACTCCTGAGCCGCCTCATTCTCCGCTGAGCTGTAATCACCACTCATATAGAGCGTTGAGAACTCCTCATCCTCCAAAGTCTCACTCTCGATACGGTAGCCCGCAGCCGAAAAAATCGCCTCAAAGAGCGCCGAGATCTGAATAAATGGGTGGTAATCGTCAATCGAGCGCAACAATCTCACACCCGTAACATCCACGCTAGACCCCTCATCCTCATAAGAGTCGCGAGTGATCGGAAAGAACTTCACAGGTGAATCGCTCTCCCAGCTCGCCTTGATATTGGCCTCGGTAAGTGTGCTCGAATAGTCGATGGCAATGTTTTTAAATAGAGTCTCATAAGCCTCTTCGACCCATGCGATAACCCCACCTCGGCACTCCACCTCGATATAATTCTCATCCTCAGTCCAATGAACCTCTATCAAATAGGCCGTTCCCGAGAAGAGCGTAATCCCATCCATCACAATGCTCATCGAATGCCACTGAGAATTAAACTTGGTCTGAGGGTGAACATCCCCCTCAATTCCAAAGATCTGAGCGTTGGTAGCATTGAGCGGCATAATAAACTTTACGTTGCTCCCCTCACGACCATTCTCCAACTCGCTGAGATCCTCGCAGCTGTACTTGAGCGCAATCGACCCATCCACGCGAAAGTCGCAGAGCTTCTCGTCAATTTTAATCTCAACCATTCTCCTGCACCTTTATCGTTACGATCATAAGCTCGCCGAGTGAGCGAATCTGCTGCTCGGTGGTAAGAATCTCAAGCTCCGAGTACTCATCCCCCGAGACCCTCCAAACGCAAGGCGATGAGATAATTTCGCTCAATGCCTCGACCTCCTCGGCCGTTCCATATGCAGAGCGAAGCGTGCGTGTTGTAGCTCCCGAGCTTAAGTAATTTTGCTCCTCCACGACTGGGAAAGTGTAGTGCTCAATGCTGCCATGCTTCGATAACCACGCCACGCGATAGCCAGTAGCAGCCTCTGCCGAGAGCGTGTAATTGCGCGAGGCAATCGCCTCACTACCATAATATAGCGTGTAGTAAAGCGCCTGATAGGTCGCCGAGTAACTATCCGCTGCGATCACATGCTGAATCGCCTGCGAACTAACCGAGTAGCTGCTTTTTTGCAGCGTGACCGACTCCCCATCCGAGAGGCGAGAGGCAGTAATAGTGTAGCTTAACTGCGAGGCATCCTCCGCGACAAAAGTGATAATATCCCTCTCGCCTTTGCAAAGCAACCTATTTTCAGGCATCGAGCTAAGCGCAGCGGGTGCTGAAACAGTAGAGTCAGCAAAGGTGAATGTGCGAGCCTCACTGGAAACATCGCCATCGCTAAGGGTGACAGAAGGGAAACCACATGCGGTAGAAATTGTAGAAGAAAATTGCAATTGCGAGGCCTCAGGAAGTGCCGTTTCGAATAGTATTGGCGCTAAATTTAACTGTGCCGATGACGAAGAGTAAAATTTTTTAACTCCAAGCGTCTCGTCACTCACAGTGTCCAAAATTTCGATTACGATATCGGTTTCGTCGGTAGAATTATACTCATAAATGAGCTCTCCCCACAGCGAGGAGAAGTTGTTCGGAATGTTAATAAACATAGGAAAATCATTGTTTGTTAGGGTTAATTTTGTCTCCTTAGAGCTTTAAAAATAGGATGCCACCTCAGCCTTGCATATCTGTGCAATGTCGCCATGTCGAGTGGTGTGCGTAACGCGTGGAGTGATGGTCATCTCCTCGACCTCTACGATCCCCTCCTCGAGACTCAAACGCCTCATGATCTCGATCATATCTTCATTCATTGCTGCCAATCTACTGCTCTTATCCTCAAAGCTATGTGCGCTATAATCGTCTAATAGAGCAACGGTTATCTGGTGTCCAATAACACCTTCTTCTCGACCCTCGACGTATAACACTAAAGGCAACTGAATCCATGCCGTAGGGAACTTTTTGATCTCTTTTTCTAACCCCTCCTCGGAGATGATAAGTGGGGCGTATCCTCGCTGCTTGACAATCCTTGCAATGGATTGTTCGAGTTGTGTAATATCCATGTTGATAACTATGTTAAAAGTTTGTTTATAGTATGTTTGCCTGGTGTGGATAACGCTAATCTCTTTAGACCACTCACTTGACCCTTTTGGAGTGCTATCCCTCGTTATTGACACTGCAAATATACAACGTGAAAAATCAAAAGTCAAGTAATTTAACAAACTATTTTTAACTTTGGTTCAATTATTTGATTTACAAGACCAAATAGAACATTCCTCGAATTGTTAATTTTTTTTAGTAATTATTCGTTTTTTCGTTTTAAATCGCTTATATTTGCGACATACACTTATATAGAATAGGATAGGCAATTATTAAATTCATAATAATCAACACAATTTAATACCATGAAAGAAACCACAATTGAAGAGTTACACGACGTGGTCATCCGCTTCTCGGGTGACTCGGGCGATGGTATGCAGCTAACAGGAACCCTCTTTTCGGAGACCTCAGCACTGCAAGGAAATGGCATCTGTACTTTTCCCGACTACCCCTCAGAGATTAGAGCACCTCACGGAACCGTGGCGGGAGTCTCTGGATTTCAAGTTCACTTCGGCGCTAAGAGCCTCGATAATCCTGGCGATTACAGCGATGTGCTAGTCGCAATGAATCCCGCAGCGCTTAAAGCGAACCGACAGTGGTTGAAGAGCGACGCAACGGTGATCCTCGATGCCGACACCCTTACCGAATCGCTACTCACCAAGGCTGGTTTTACAACCCTCGATCCTGTGGCCGAACTTGGCCTAGAGGGCTACAATATGGTCATAGCACCAATCACCTCGATGACCAAAGATGCCTTGGCCGACACGGGCTTGGATCACAAATCGGTCGTGAAGTGTAAGAATATGTTTGCCCTAGGATTGTGCTTCTACCTATTTAATATGGATGAGGATCACGCTAAGAGCTTCCTCGAGACAAAATTTGCTAAGAAAAATCCTCTAATTGCCGAGGCCAATATCAAAGCAATCAAAGCGGGTTACAACTACGGAGCTGCAACCCACGCCTTTGCAAACACCTACCGCACACCTGCCGCACCACTCACCCCAGGACGCTACCGCTCGATCAGCGGAAATGTCGCAACAGCATGGGGATTGTGCGCAGCTTCCGAGAAGAGCGGCTTGCCACTTTTCTGCGGTTCGTACCCAATCACGCCAGCTACGGTAATTCTCGAGGAGCTTGCAAAACGCAAGGACTTGGGTGTTAAAACGGTTCAAGCCGAGGATGAGATCGCAGGAATCTGTACTTCGATCGGAGCTGCCTACGCAGGTAACTTCGCCGTAACAACCACCTCAGGCCCTGGTCTTTCGCTCAAGAGCGAGGCGATCGGCCTAGCGGTAATGGCCGAACTTCCACTAGTAATTGTCGACGTTCAACGCGGTGGCCCATCAACAGGTCTACCAACCAAAACCGAGCAGAGCGACCTTTCGCAAGCCCTCTACGGCCGTAACGGTGAAGCGCCACTTATCGTGGTTGCAGCATCTACGCCAAGTGACTGTTTTCACTACGCATTCGAAGCTAGCCGCCTAGCTCTCGAGCATATGACCCCAACAATTTTGCTTACCGATGGATTTATCGCCAACGGATCGCAAGCATGGCACATCCCATCGATGAGTGACTACCCATCGATCACAGCGCCAGTAGCTACTCCTTCTGAAGATGGTTCACCCTTTATGCCATACGCACGTAACGAGCGCTTGGCTCGCAGCTGGGCATTCCCAGGCGTCGACGGACTTCAACACCGCATCGGAGGTTTGGAGAAAGATCAATTGAAAGGTTCGATCTCAACCGTGCCAGCCAACCACCAAGCGATGGTTAACACTCGTGCTGAGAAAGTTGCGAAGGTTGCCGACTACATCCCAGCTCAAACAATCAACCTAGGTGCCGAGAGCGGCGATTTGCTAGTTGTAGGTTGGGGAGGTACTCGCGGAAACCTCACAACAGCTGTCGAGAAGATGATCTCGGAGGGTAAGAGCATCTCGCTATGTCACTTCAACTATATCATGCCACTTGCTCACGGAGTCGAGGAGATCTTCTCGCGCTTCAAGAAGATCGTGGTGTGCGAGCTCAACATGGGACAATTCGCAGGCTACCTACGCCAAGGATTCCCACACGTCAATTTCCATCAAATCAACAAGTGCGAGGGTCTACCTTTCACCTATGAGGAGCTAAGTGAAAAGTTTATCAAATTAATTGAAGAGTAAAGCTATGAAATCAAACTGCATATATACCCCTGCCGACTTCAAAAGCGATCAAGAGGTACGCTGGTGCCCAGGATGTGGTGACCACGCAATTCTAAATGCTGTGCAACGCTCATGTGTTAAGATCGCCGAGCAGCGCCAAATTCCGCACAATCAATTCACCTTTATCTCAGGTATCGGTTGCTCGTCACGCTTTATCTACTATATGCGTACCTTCGGATTCCACACAATCCACGGACGTGCAGCAGCCGTAGCGACTGGAGTTAAGGTTGCCAATCCCGATCTAAGTGTCTGGGTAGCAACAGGTGATGGCGACTCATTGGCTATCGGTGGTAACCACTTTATCCACGCTATACGTCGTAACATCGACCTAAATATCATGCTCTTCAACAACGAGATCTACGGACTTACCAAGGGTCAATACTCGCCAACAACTCCACTAGGACGTATCACAAAAACGTCGCCCTACGGAACTGTCGAGAGCCCATTCAACCCAGGCGAGCTAGTGATCGGAGCCAAAGGATCATTCTTCGCTCGTTCGATCGACATCGAGCTAAAACTCACCGAGGAGTGCCTAGTTGCGGGAGGTATGCACAAAGGTTTGTCAGTTGTCGAGATCCTGCAAAACTGCGTGATCTTCAACACCACAACCTACATGGATTTCGCAGGCGACAAGGCCAAACGTGCCGAGAACACCATTGTTCTTAAGCATGGCGAGAAGATGACCTTCGGAGCTGAGGGCCAAAAAGGTCTTGTGTTCGAGAATATGCGCCTTAAAGCGGTGACAATTGGCGAGGATGGCTACACCATCGACGATGTACTAACTCACGATGCTTTCGCTGCCGACACCACGCTACACAATATGTTGGCTGCTATGAAATACCCAGAATTGCCAGTGGCATTGGGCGTTATCCGCAGCTTCGATAATCCTCAAGTCTACGATCAAGCTGTTGCAGCTCAACTAGATATGGTTGCCGAGAAATCGAAGATCAAGAGCGTTGAGGATCTGCTCCACTCGGGCGAAACTTGGGAGGTGAAGTAATTTTAGGCCCGTAATGAAGCCCCTAACACTTCATATCTCACCCTGTCCCAACGACACATTTATGTTCGATGCCTTGATCAATCATCGCATCGACACCCGCTCACTGAGCTTCGAAGTGCGCTACCTCGATATCGAGGAGCTCAACGCCTCAGCCCTTGCACAAGAGGCTGATATCTCGAAGATTAGCTGCGCTATATTACCCCACATCGCTCGCCACTATTCGCTTCTGAATAGTGGCGCAGCTCTTGGGCGTGGTAATGGTCCTCTGCTCGTGAAACCTCGCGGCTCCACTCGACCCATAAAGCGTATCCTTGTGCCAGGGCTTCATACGACAGCCTCGGCACTGATCTCACGCCTCTATCCCTCCATCGAGCAGCAAGAACCCATGCTCTTTTCGCAAATCGCCGAGGCTGTAGAGCAAGGTGAGGCCGATGCAGGAGTGCTGATCCACGAAGGTCGCTTCGTCTACGCAGAGCGTAACCTCGAGCTAGTGGCCGACCTCGGCCTATTGTGGGAAGAACAGATGCAATTACCCTTGCCTCTAGGTGCCATTGTCATGCGAAGCAGCATCGACCCCGATGTGCGCACAACATTCGAATCGCTGCTGCGCGAGAGTATTCAGTACGCCTTCGCCCATCCACACGCCTCACGCGACTTTATCAAACAACACGCCCAAGAGATGGATGACAAGGTGATAGATAGCCATATCGCTCTCTTTGTCAATGAGTTCTCTTTGGATCTCGGCCCCGAAGGACTTGCGGCTATTGAGACTTTGACGTTGCGTTAGTTGGGGACTGTCCTGCGCGGACGGCGGCGGGGTGCTCCCCGCGGAGCTGTGTCTTTGTTGCGTCTTGGGGCGCTGATCTTTCAGATCATCGAAATAAAAATAGTTGAATTTTCATTCTTTCGAGCTGGGCTCGACGTCTGAAAATTCAACTATTTTTATTTTTTTTGCTTCG
>JBCQVS010000014.1:0-44209 GCA_047172885.1 Rikenellaceae bacterium
CTGAGCTTGTGCGCTATTCCAAATGGCGCATACGACAAGTAGTGAAAGCGTCCAAAAGGCTCTATTTATAATATTTCTAAATCTCATCTTAGCTTATTACATCTTTACTCGTCCCGTGATCCTCTCCTTTAGAGTCAATTGTCGACTTTTTTTTCTACCTGTTTCATGCATAGTTGTATAGGGTTTAAAGTACCTTTTCGATTGGATCATCTCATATATAGTTCCCCAATCGGGCAATCCACCCAGGCTACGATCATCTATAAAAAGATCTGCCTTTAACTTGCGCGAAAAACTCTTTTCCTCGCCACTCTCCTCAGGATAGTCGCGATTGATGGCGTAGAACTCTACCCCCCTCTCTCTGCACCACTCAACCGCCTGGTCAAGCAGTTTGCCCTCACGCACTGTCCAAAGAATCAGTTTGTGCTGCTCTTGAGCAAGTAATCGAATGGTCTCCGTTGCAAATGAGATCTCCTCTCCAATCTCGGGGTAGCGATGCTCAACTATCGTCCCATCAAAATCTATGGCTATTATCATCTTTACTTTTTATAAATCTTACTCCTGATCATCTCCATACCCAGCACCATATCCGTACTGCGCACCATAACCGTAGCCATATTTGTTGCCATAACCATATTTGTTACCATAGCCATAATAACCGTAGCGACGTTTACGAAGGTCTACATCATTGATCACAGTGGCGATATTGGGAACTTTATTATTTCGAGACAACTCGTTAATAAAGCGATAATCCGATTTATTGGTGTAATTAGCACGACACACATAGAGCGATGCATCGGCTACACGTGCTATGATTTGAGTGTCAGTCACCATACCTATCGGAGCTGTATCGAGGATAATGTAATCGTAATGCTCTCGCAGCGTAGCAATCGCTTGGTCGAGAGTGTCGCGTGAGAGCAACTCCGTAGGGTTCGGAGGAGTTGTTCCACCAAACAATATCGAGAGGTTTGGGGTTGCCTCCGAGGTGTGAATAAGCGATAGTAGCGAGGTTGACGGATTCGCCAAATAGTTACTTATACCTTTAATTTTACTCGACACTCCAAAGGTTCGATTTAGACCTGGTTTGCGAATATCAAGACCAACGATAATAACTTTTTTACCCATCAGAGCCAAGCTTGTTGCCAAGTTAGCCGAGATGAAGCTCTTACCCTCACCACTCGATGTCGAAGTGATCATTGCCACCTTTTCACCTTGCTTGAACATAAATAACATATTGGTTCTCAAGGCCCTAAACGACTCTGCCATAACATCATTCTGATTCTCCTTAACCACAATGCTATCCTTTGCTAGCTTCTCCATCGACGTTGGAATATCGGCCAATACTGGAACCGATGTGATCTTTGCAATATCTACACGACTCTCGATCTTAAAGCTAAATAGATCCTTAAGATAGACCACACCCATTGGAAGTCCAAATCCCATCATCAATGCAATAAGCATATACATTCTCTTATTGGGCGCAACTGGCAAATCTGAGGATATAGGCTCATTGAAAATACGCGCATTGTTAGCTGTCGAGGCCAACGTCAGTGCATTCTCCTCTCTCTTTTGAAGCAGCATCAAGTAGAGCGTTGATTGGATCTCTTGCTGACGTGAGATGCCTACCAGCTCACGCTCTTTGGTTGGAGCGCTACTGATACGTCCTGCTTGAATATTCGCCTCTCTTTCGATATCACTTTGGCGAATCAAAAGGCCTTCGTATACACTTGCGATTGTAGTCTGCACATTGTTATGCATTGAGATAATGCTTGCATCGAGATTTACCACCGCTGGGTTATTCTCCGATGAGGTGATAAGTAGACGCTTACGCTCGAGTAACATCTCGTTATAATTTCCAATGAGTTGCGATAGACCTGCATCGGCTAATCCAACATTGATTGGCAAAACTTCAAACTCATTCTTCACATCTGAGGCGTAGTCGCTTAAGAACTTCACCAAACGTAACTGAGTGCTATTCTCTACGATACGTTGTTGATATGCGGAATTTTCGCTAAGTGCCAACTCTGCATCGCTCTTTAAATCGGTGATTTTAGATGCCTTTTTAAATGCCTCCAACTCTGCTTCGGTTGAACCTAACTCATCGTTGATGATAATGACACGCTCGTTGATAAACTCTGAGGTTTTTAAAGCCACCTCATTTTTATAATCGTTCGTCTCTTTGTTGTAAAGTTCAACAAGTTTATTGATAAAATCTACTCCTCGCGCAGTGCAGCTATTCTTTAGAGTGATATTTGCAATGGTGGTTGTCTTAGAGCTAGGTTGCACCGTAAGGTTCGACGAATATCCTCTAGCTACAGCCGTCGGATTGCTTATCGAAACAATCAACTCATCGTCAGCTGTCCACCTTCCTAAATTCTCGACTACACCCTCGCTAAAGCTAAATGTTCCCTGCGGAGTGCTTAGCAGCGCTGGCAGCTTATCAATGCCTTTTGTATACTCAACCTCTTGGTCATTAGCATCGACAACTGTTGCAACTACACGGATATCATCTGGCGAGAAGATATGAATAGATAATTTTGCTCCACCTGCCAATTTTGCCGCCTCCTCGGGGCTCATCCAGACATCAATTGGGCTCTGCTTGTAGATCACCTCATTGCGGAACATCCCCACTTTTTCGTAGTTTATATAGAGCCCCGAGTTTATGATAGCCTTCTTGACAAGTGTTCGCGATTGGATTATCTCCAACTCATTATCGAAGTTACTCGTTGCCGAAAAGAATCCTAGATTTTCGAGATTCATCGCTGATCCTGAACTCTTTCCTTTATCTTGATCGTCGATAATTACAGATGCACTTACCTCATAGATTGGGGTAAGTGTCTTTATATAGAAGTACATCGCTCCGACCATTATAATGAGCGATGCTACAAAATAGTACCAATAATTAAGATACCTAAAAAGCAGCGCTACAATATCGAAATCTTCTTCTCTCTGATCAAACTGATCGTCATATAGATTATCATTCATATTTTTTCCTTGTGCATTTAATTTTTAACGATAAATTGAATTCTCGCCACTAAAGCAAGATAGAGACTAAAAGTGTTGCCACAGATATCGTTGTACTCACTACCGAGAACCAAATTGTTGTGCTACTGCTAATTCCAGCTGTTTTGGCCTTTGACTTATTTGGAGTTATATACAACACATCGTTTTGTTGCAGATAGTAGTAAGGCGACGAGACAATATTGGGTTTTGTAATATCCAACTCGATAATTTTACGCTCTCCTGAAGCATCCTCGCGAATCAATTTGATATTTTTGCGTTGACCATAAACTGTCATATCGCCAGCCATTGCCAAAGCCTCGAGGATCGAAACCTTCTCATTATCAATTGTAAATGTTCCTGGACTAGTCACCTCTCCTAGCACCGAAATATTGTAGTTAGTCATTCTAACACTTACGATCGGCACCTCCTTAAGATACGCTTTTAACTCGTCAACTACCAACTCCTCGACCTCACCCTTGGTAAGTCCACCAATTTTGAGTTGACCGATGATCGGGAAGTTAATCATTCCGTGGTTGTCGACAAGATATTTTTGTAGTGCAGGTTGCGATGTTGTAGAACCCGATGAGTTCATTGTCGATGGAACTGTGAGGTTGAAAGGCAGCGCAACCGTGGGATCACTTGTACTTACGGTAATGGTAATTAGATCCTTTGGCATAATGCGAGCATCGTGCATCGACTCACTCGAACCTCCTGCGTGTGCTACATATCCATTGGAATTTTGCAAATATGGCACCTCTTGATAGTAACTACCACAACTAAACATTAATGCGACAATAGCCGCAAAAATAAATATCCTTAACTCTCTCATATTTAAACTCTATTTCTATATTAAATTAATTAAAATGCTTTGATATCTTTTCGACCAACAACATTAGCTACGGTCTTGTAAATTATATACATATCCAAAACGAAGGTCCAATGCTCCATATACCATATATCAGCATTTACTCGACCCTCCATCTCGCTTAGTTCGCGTGTCTCACCTCGGAATCCAGTCACTTGAGCCCAACCCGTTACTCCTGGTTTGATAAAATGGCGTACCATATAACTATCAATTAACTCTGAATACTCTTCCGTATGTTTAACCATATGTGGTCGAGGCCCAACAACTGACATATGTCCCAGTAGAACATTGATAAATTGCGGAAGTTCATCAATACTTGTTCTGCGCATAAAATCGCCCCACTTTGTCTTGCGAGGATCATCCGCACTGGCCTGCAAGCTATCGGCTTGAGCATTAACTCTCATCGAGCGAAACTTATACATATAGAACTCTTTTCCATCCAATCCATGACGTTTTTGTTTAAAGAATATCGGACCTGGAGAGGATAGCTTTATTAGTAGCCCTGCAATTAAAAATATTGGAATAAAAGCAGTTAACAGGAAGCATAGCGAGAAAAATATATCAAAAATTCGCTTCGCATAACGATTTATCGGCAAACCCAACGGCTCTTGGCGAATTGTAAGCAGAGGGACATTGCTAAACATCTCGAGCGAAACGCGTCGATGACAATAGTTTCTAAAATTAGGCACGCTATAAAAACGGATTAAATGGCCCTCACAGTAATTAATAATAGGAGTGATTATTTTGCTATCCACCGACGGCAAACCACAATAGACCCTGTCTACTGCGTGTTCACTCAAATATCTAACTACATCATTGCTTTTGCCTAGATATTTACAAACCTTATCAAAGCTCTCACTGTGTTCGTTAGCAAAATATCCTACAACATTATATCCAGTTGTTAGATTCAAACCCATTTCGTTGTACAGCTCAAATAAGCTAGAACCGCTACCAACGTAAATTACATTACAGCGATTCCTGCCATATGTTCTAAGGTGTTTTAAAATCGAACTTAACGACACTCTTAAAATAGTAACAATCACCGTAGTTGTTAAAAAATAGAGAGCCATTGGCCTATTTAAACCTATGTTAATCTCAAATAGTGACGAGATACCTAGCCACATTGTTATAAAGACAATCATACCGCCGATAGTTTGACGAACAATTTGATCAGAACGTACTCGGCGAGAATATAAGGCAACACCACTAAATAGCGTGCTTATCACATAACTCACCGTAAGCGAGAGTAGCATTAACGCTAAACTACCCCCAACAATGATAGGCTCTTGATATTGCAGCCAAATAAAACGAAAGGCCAGAAACAACAAGTTGATAATAAAAGCATCTACACATACTGCAAAGATTGAGATTGCCCTGTTAGATTTTTCTATTCTTGTCATATTTTAATAAATAACCTCTTGCAAGGATTATAATTTTTGTTTTAATAATCAAATCTCTTTTGTCAAAATTCAACTGCAAAGTTATGAAAAAATAGTAATAAAGCAATCATTTTTACAATAAAAAAGTTACAAAAGTGTTATGATAGTTTTTTTTGCGTTTTATCGACACATGGTCTAGGCAACATAAAATCCTCTATGAATTAGGTGGCAATATACGATCACTCTTAACAGATGCAAATTTGTTTAATTTTCTACTAATTTAGATTTTATATAAAATGTAGCCTTATTTGAGCAATACTAATGATATTTTAAGATAATTTAATAAATTCTCTATTAATGATCTACGTTTAAGATAAATCACACCGATTTACTTTGCCACTCAGTTTTTTCTCGCTTACTTTGCCACATCACACAATTGTATATTTAACCCATTAAATTAAATACGATGAAAAAAATCTTATTCTCCGCCTTTTTCCTATGCGGGCTTTCGATGAGCACAACTCTCTTTGCTCAATCAGAAAGTTATCAAACACCACCTGCATCAATCAAACAGGTTTTGGATTCTCAACCAGCGCCAACCGTTGAGTTAGGTAGTGGTTCTAACCACAATTTTATGGCGATCCTCCAACAAGATGGTCTCTATCTTGATCTTGAGGATGTTGCACTTAACGAGTATCGTATTGGTGGCATTCGTGCAAATGTTAAAAATCTTTCTGTTGCTCGTGTAAATCACCCAAATAATATTTGGTTGCAGATCAATGGCGAGGAGAAACAGATCAGCGGCTTACCTTCAGAGTTGAAAATTACAAATACAACTTGGTCTCCATCTAATAAATATGTTGCATTTGCCAATGTTACTCCCGACGAGATTGAGCTTTGGAGAGTTGATGTAGCGACACTCACAGCTACTAAGATCAACAAGTATCCAATGAACCTTACTACTCTTCGCGAGGGATTCTTCTTCTTAGACGATGAGACTATCCTCTACCCTGCTGCCGTTGAAGGCGCTGAGGCTCCAGATATGAACAAGTTGGCTACTGGCCCTGCTGTTCAAGAGGTATATGGCAAAAAGTTCGGTGGTAGAACAATCGCTGACGTTATCACAAACCCTGCTGAGGAGGCGATGTTCGAGTATTTCGCAACTTCTCAATTAGTTATCTTCTCTGAGGAGGGCACAACAAAGATTGGCGAGCCTGCAATCGCAGGAAGCATTAGCTTGTCTCCAGACAAAAAATATATGCTTCGCAACACATCCTACAAACCTTACTCTTATATCACATCGTTCACTTCATTCCCTCACAAGTTAGAGGTTGTTGAGGTAGCAACAGGTTCGGTGATCAAAACCCTTGAGGATAAAACCCTTGAGGAAGAGGCTGGTGATGACAAAAAAGAGAAAGCTCCAAAACCATCAGGATATAGCTGGAGAGCTGATATGCCAGCGACACTCTACTGGACCGAAAAGCTAGCAGCAGCTAAAGAGGGAAAGAGCGAGAAAAAAGGTGATGAGGAGAAAAAAGATGAGGAGAAGCCAGAGAAGACTTTCCAAACTTTGGTTTACCAACAAGCTGTTCCATTCACTTTAGACAAGGAGTTGATCCTAAAATCTGAGTACACTTTCGGTGGTATCACTTGGGGTAATAGCACTTTCGCTATCTACAACGACTCATCCAAAAAGCAGAAGATGTATCGTACTTTGAAGTTCAACCCTTCAAACATTGACGAGCCACAAGAACTTCTATTCACAAAGTCGACTCTACCAGACACTGTTAAAAATTACACCGTTGTTGGTCAACCTTACAAAACTAAGAATCAATATGGTGCAGATGTTCTCTATCTTGACAAAAAACCTAAGGCGATCTACTTCACAGGTGCTGACCGTGTAGATGCAGAGGGTGTTGCAATGTCTTACGTTGATGCTCTCGATCTAAAGAGCAAGGAGTTCTCTGAGCTTTGGATCTCTGAGGCGCCTTACAAGAGCACTATCCTTTCGATCGACAACTCAAAAGGTCTAAAAGTTCTAGTGTCGAGAGAGTCTCCAACCTCACCTCTTAACTACGCACTTATCGACGCGAAGAAAGGAACTGAGTCTGAGTTGACAGCATTTGCCGATCCAGCACCAGCACTTCGTGAGCTTGGTCGCGAGTTTGTAACCTATATGCGTAAGGATAGCGTTGAGCAAAAAGCGATCCTTCTTACCCCTAAAGGCTACAACAAAGAGACCGATGGAACTCTTCCAGTATTTATGTGGGCTTACCCTAGCGAGCACAAGAGCGCTATTGATGCAACTAAGAGACATCCTCACAAATATGCCTTTACCCTATCTACCTCAGCTGCATTGGCTGCTCTAGAGGGTTACGCTGTGATGCTTGATATGAGTATGTTTATCATCTCGAAAGATACCGAGAGTGAGGCAAACGATCAATTTATCCCACAACTTGTTTCAAATGCTGAGGCTGCTGTTGACTTTATCGTTGAGTATGGCGTAGGTGACAGACACCGCATTGGTGTTGGTGGACACTCTTATGGTGGATTTATGACAGCTCACTTGCTTGCTCACTCTGATCTATTTGCTGCAGGTGTTGCTCGTAGTGGTGCTTACAACCGTTCACTAACTCCATTTGGATTCCAAACTGAGCGTAGAATATATTGGGATGAGCCAGAGCTATACTTCGATATGTCTCCATTTTCTCACGTGAAGAACATCAAAGATCCAATCCTGTTGATCCACGGTGCACTTGACGAGAATACAGGAACATTCCCAATCCAATCGCAACGTCTATACCAAGCGATCTCATACTTCGGAAACACATCAAGATATGTTGTTCTTCCATACGAGAGCCACGGTTACAGAGCATATTCAAGCAACTACCAACTATGGTGGGAGACAATCAATTGGCTTGACAAATATGTAAAGAACGGCGAGCCTAGAAAACCAAAGAGCGAACGAGGTTCATCTGACCAAGATGAGGCTGACGACTACCAAGGTCCTAGAGCTAGACGATTCTAATTAGACTCCATATAAAAATGGGTGATTACACTTAGAGTAGTCACCCATTTTTGCGTTATTGTACTTCCCTATTTTTAAGAGCTAAATTTAAACAACTTCAACCAAGCTAGCTGCCGCTTTGACCTTGTCGCGAAGCGCATCTAAATCCTCTCCATTAAGAGCATATCCAACAACAACACCCATACGACGATTTACACGCGTTGTCGGTTTTCCAAAGATTCTAACTTGAATATCCTCTTGCTCGGTGACCTTCTCTAGGCCAACATATTGAGGCTTCTCTTCCGATGCCGCCGTAGCTAAGATCACCGCTGAAGCACCAATACGCTCCTGCTTAATAGATGGAATTGGAAGACCTATTGCAGCTCGCAAGTGAAGCTCAAACTCATTTAGGTTTTGAGTGCCAGCAAGTGTCACCATACCTGTATCATGTGGACGAGGCGAAAGCTCCGAGAAATAGACTCCATTCTTATTGCTCAAGAAAAACTCAACGCCCCACAATCCAGCGCCACTAAGCGCCTGGGTAACCTTAGCTGCCATCTCTTGCGCCTGAGCCAAATGCTCCTCTGAGATAGGTGCAGGTTGGAAACTCTCGCGATAATCACCACCCTTTTGCACGTGACCAATCGGAGGACAGAAAAGAGTCTTACCACTCTCTTGCGTTACGGTAAGAAGTGTGATTTCGCTATCGAACTCGATAAACTCCTCGACGATTAGCTCCTTGATGTCACCACGACTTCCATTACAGCCATACTCCCATGCTGCTGCAATTTGATCAGCCGATTTCACCATAGATTGACCCTTACCCGACGATGACATCAAAGGCTTAACGATACATGGGAATCCAATCTTCTCGGCTGCCTCTTGCAACTCCTCGAGAGTTGTTGCATAGAAGTAACGAGCAGTCTTGACCCCTAACTCGATTGCCGCTAAATCGCGAATTGCCTTGCGATTCATCGTATAATTCACAGCCTTTGCCGAAGGAACAACATTGATGCCCATCGCTTCGCACTTGTAGAGTTTTTCGGTTCTGATAGCCTCAATTTCCGAGATTATTACATCGGGTTTATGGCGCTCAACTGCGGCCATCAAATCGTCTCCGTTCAACATATCGAACACCTCACATTCATCGGCAACTTGCATTGCTGGAGCACCTGAATATGAATCACATGCCACCACATATTGACCTTTGCGTTGAGCTGCAATTACAAACTCTTTACCTAGTTCTCCCGAACCCAATAGTAATATCTTTTTCTGCATAACTGTTAGTTTTTTTATTTTATTACCGCAAAGATAATATAATTTTATCTATATTTGTGAAACTAATGTAAGGAAAATATGATAAGTAATAAAGAGAGTCGTTTGATTATAGAGCTACTTCGTCGAGAAGTTGTTCCAGCTATTGGTTGCACTGAACCTATCGCCGTTGCTTTTGCCGTAGCTCGAGCCACTGAGCTATTGGGTGAAGAACCCGAGGGGTTAGGTGTACAACTCAGCGCCAATGTTCTAAAAAATGCGATGGGTGTAGGTATTCCCTCCACTGGAATGACAGGTCTGCCAATCGCCATTGCTTTGGGTGCTACCGTTGGTCGCTCGGAGTATGGACTCGAGGTGTTGCGCGATGTAACCCCCGAGGCGGTTTGCATAGCCAAGGAACTTATCGAGGCTGGAAAAATCAACATTTCACTCTGCGAGGAGTCGGCCGAAAAGTTATATATAAAAGTATCATTAACCTCACAAGCACACTCATCGGTTGTGATTATCGCCACGGAACACACTAATATCATCTTCGAGTCGAAGGACGATGAAATCCTACTAGATCAGGCGTTGAAAAGTAGCGTAGAGCAAACCGAAGAGAGCGTAGAACTCTCGATGCGTAAGGTGTATGACTTTGCGATGGAGACTCCGCTCGATTCGCTGCGATTTATCTTAGAATCGAAGCGACTTAATTTAACCGCAGCTCAAGCAGCTTTAAGTGGCAATTATGGCCATAATGTTGGTCGCTTGATGTCAGGTTCTATCTTTGGAGACACCACTTTCTCGAAGATCCTTTCCTTCACCTCGGCTGCTTGCGATGCTCGTATGGCTGGTGCAATGATCCCCGTAATGAGTAATTCTGGTAGTGGCAATCAAGGAATTGCCGCAACTATCCCCGTGGTGGTTTATGCCGAGGAGCACTCAAAAAACGAGGAGCAATTAATTCGAGCATTGACCCTAAGCCACTTAACGGTGATCTATATGAAGGAGAAGTTGGGTCGCTTATCTGCCATGTGCGGTTGTGTTGTGGCTGCGACTGGTTCGAGCTGCGGAGTAACTTATTTAATGGGTGGCGAGTATCGCGAAGTGACCTATGCGGTTAAAAATATGGTTGCCAACCTCACTGGTATAATTTGCGATGGCGCAAAGCCTAGCTGCGCTCTTAAAATTTCAAGCGGAGTATCAACGGCAATTATATCAGCTGCAATGGCTATGGAGAAGTGCTGTGTAGCCTCGGTAGAGGGTATTATCGACGATGATGTTGATAAATGTATCGAAAATTTAACGATTATCGGCACAGATGCTATGAATATCACCGATGGGTTTGTATTGGATATTATGACCTCAAAAGGGTGCTAAAAAGGCGCACAAAAAAAGATAGAGCCCGAAAGCTCTATCTCCTTTTGTGTGAGAATATATCGTGAAACTATATTCTCACTTGGGGTACACCAGCGTAAATTTTCTAAACATGTAACTTTTTGAGAATCTGGCGCAACCCATTTTTGTAACCTTGTGAAACTTTTTTGTAACCTTTGTAACCTTTTTGTAAATTGTGAAACTTTTTGTAACCTTTTGTAACCTTTTGTAAATTGTGAAACTTGTGTAAACTTTTTAACCCTAAAACTAACTATTTTTAACCAAACTAACTTTCCAATTTAAAAATGGGTGGTTAGCCATTGCGCTAATCCCTAACAATTAACAATCTTACCAATGAGTTCAACATTTGAATCCAACAAACCTAATTAGCAACATTGGTTAACCACCCGTCAAAAAACCTAACTATTAAAACCTTCTATTTAAATTAACTAACCTTTTATCTTAAACAACTTTTGTGTTATCCTTTTTTGTTGATACAAAGATAGAGTCTTTTTTTGCTTAATTTTTCACTACTTTCCGCATGTGCATCTCACTTTTCTTCAACGAGTTAACACTTTTAATCATAGAGTTGACAAATCTGCTCAAACAGCAAAAAACACGCTTATTTCTACCTCTAGAAACAAGCGTATAAACTATAAAATCTAACCCATTCGAATAAGCTGCGAAGGCGGCATTCCGCAAAGTCGCTTACAAAGATTAGTAAATTGCGATTGGCTGTAAATATCAACCTCATACATAATATCCTTAACCGTCACGTTCGGCTCGGAGGCCTTGCTAAAAATTCTTTGCCGCGTCTGCTCCTCAATCCATTTTAGCGGAGTGATTCCAAACGTCTCTTTAAACTTTCTATCGAAAGTGCTTCGGCTCATCTTCGCCTTATGCACCAAATCATCAATGGTGACCGACACGTGATAATTATCTAAGATAAAATTCTCAAATTCGGAACTATGGCCAATAATTGGATAGAATAAATTCGTACACTCATCAGAGGTGTAGTATCGACGGAAAATAATATACAACTCCGTGAGCTTAATGGTGTGGAGCTGAGCACAATCTGCACCCTCTATAATATAATCTCTCAGCGACTCGATAAAGCTCTTCATCATAGGTCTCATCGGTAGTGGCGAGAAGCTATAACTTGTAAGCTTGGCATTTGATTTAATCTTCAACTGCTCGTCAAAGACTTTATTATCTATATTGTGTTCTAGGCGTACAACCAAATAACTAATTCCACCACCTACTATGCAAGCGGAAACTGTTGCACCTCGTGGCAAAAAATAGATATCTCCAGGACGAATCACCACATCCTTGTGTTGATCCCAATTGATATGCAACTCTCCTTCTAATTGGAAAAAGATTGCATTGTATGTAACCGTATTTATATGCTTTAATTGCTCTTCGGGTGCCATATCCGTAGAGACAACGCGGTATCTAAAACCGAATTGGTTATTACCGCTAAAAAGATGACTATCGCCACCCGATGCAGTTTTGGTATTGTTGTTATATAATTGACTCATGTTATTGTTTTAGGTTTGGGATGTAAATTTACAAAAAATAATCGAGAAAAACAACTAACTACCTATCAATTAGGCACTAGTTAAAATAAGCTAAGTAAATATCTTTCATTTCTTGGATACAAACTTTTTTATATATAACTTTGTGTCAAGTTATGGTGATATACCGTCCGATTCAACGACGATATATAAAAGGGAATTTGGTGAGAATCCAAAACAGTGCCCGCTACTGTAAGTTCAAATGGTAGTTGATCGAATCTATCGCCACTGCTTTTACTATACCTATATATTATGGGTCACGTAAGCGGGAAGGCCTCGATCAATCTAGAACGAGTCAGGAAACCTGCCACAACAGATAATAATTAACGTTCCACGGAGGCATGGAGCAATTGTTAATATTCAAATAGCTCGCTAGAGGATAAATTTAACATAAGCAATAAGTCGATGAGAGATTTTGATATAAAACCGCTCGATGAGTCTCTACGCGAGGCTATTCAAGCAAAAATTGACAACTTAACAAAACCGAAAGGCTCATTAGGTCTGCTCGAGGACATTGCACTTCAAGTTGGAATGATCCAGGGGACTCTTTCTCCTAAACTTTGCGATCCGTATCATATTCTATTTGCAGCCGATCACGGTATAGTTGCAGAGGGTGTAAGTTTATCTCCGAAGGAGGTGACTCGACAGATGCTGTTCAACTTTATCGAGGGTGGTGCAGGATGCAATTTTTTGGCTCGTCAACATGGCATCGCTTTAGAGCTATACGACGTTGGAGTTGATGGCGAGCTCCCCGAAAAATACGCATCGCTGTCCCGCCTGAAAGTAAGATGCTCGACACGCAACTATCTACATGAAGCAGCAATGACCCAAGAGGAGGCCGATCAAGCACTCTCGGTAGGCGCAACAGCAGTTGATAAGTGCCACCAAAAAGGGTGCAATATAATTAGCTTTGGCGAGATGGGGATAACAAACACCTCATCATCTTCACTTTGGATCAGCCTACTTATGAATCGAGATTTGGTTGATTGCGTAGGTGCTGGGTGTGACCATTCTGGTGGGATCATCGAACATAAATATAATGTTTTAAGCAGAGCACTGGACAATTACCACGGTGATCGGTCTCCACAGGATGTGATGCGCTACTTCGGAGGTCTAGAGATGGTAGCGGCTGTTGGTGCAATGCTTCGAGCTGCCGAGCTTGGGATGATCATCGTGGTCGATGGTTTTATTATGACAGCCTGCATAATGATGGCGGCAGCATTAAACAAAAACGTCCTTAGCTACGCTCTATATGGACATCAAGGCGATGAAGCAGCTCATAAAGCAGCCTTAGAGTATTTAGGTGCTTCGCCAATCCTGCATCTAGCAATGCGACTCGGCGAAGGCACTGGAGCTCTATGCGCCTACCCTATCATCGAATCGGGTGTTAGAATGATCAACGAAATGAACTCTTTCGACTCTTTCGATGTGTCGAAGTATTTTGATTAAGCAAGAGCTGAGAAGATGGCAAAAGTAATATATATAAGTGGAGGACAGCGATCAGGTAAGAGTAGCTTTGCGCAGAGAACAGCCGAAGGATTGTCTGACAACCCAATATATCTAGCAACAGCAAAATGCTGGGACGAGGAGTTCAAACAGAGAATTGAGCGCCACCAAAGCGACCGAGGTGATAATTGGAGAACTCTCGAGGAGCCAATGGCAATATCAACACACGAATTATCGGGTTCGGTAGTCTTGATGGATTGCGTCACTCTGTGGCTCACCAATATCTTTATGGAGTTCGACATGGATGCCGCACGCAGCTTAGCGTGGGCCAAGGAGGAGTGGATGCGATTCACTGCTCAAGATTTCACGCTTATTGTCGTGAGCAACGAGATCGGAATGGGCGTAGTTGCTATCGAGCCATCGACCAGAGCTTTTGTTGATATGCAAGGATGGATGAATCAATTTATCGCTCAAGGGGCCGATCAGGCCTACGCGATGATCTCGGGATTACCATTAAAATTAAAATAGTGCGATGAGAAAAGAGCTAAATATTCTATTCAATGCACTACTCTTTTATAGTCGCATTCGAGTTCCCAAAAGCGTGGTTTGCAATCAGGAGACCTTGAGTCAAGCTTTTAGATATTTTCCACTAGTTGGCTTGATTGTGGGTGGAATTGGTGTTGGTGTGTTGTGGCTCTGCTCGTTTGCCCTGCCGCTTAATGTTGCGGTGGTAATGGCGATGATAGCGATGATGCTCACAACAGGTGCATTTCACGAAGATGGGCTTGCCGATTTTGCCGATGGATTTGGAGCTGGACGAGACAAAGAGGGCATCCTTAGAATCATGAAGGATAGCCATATTGGCACTTATGGAGTCTTGGCTCTTGCCTTGGTTCTGCTACTTAAATTCACTCTGATGAGCTCGCTTGGCGATCTTCAAACGACCATTATAGCTATCGTAGCTGCCCAGGGTGCTAGCCGATTTATTGCAGTCACACTACTCTCATCAACTCCATATGTAAGTAGCGCAAAATCGAAAGCGACACACGCTGCATTGGGTGTAAAATGGGGAAACGTAGTCGTTGCTGCACTTTTTGGAATTCTTCCAACCATACTCTTAGGTTGCCAAATCTTGGTGGCATATTTTGCCGTGGCCTTGATCGCAATGCTTATTTTTAGAGGTTACATAATTCGCAAAATCGGAGGATGCACTGGCGATACCTTGGGAGCTATGCAGCAAATCGCAGAGCTACTATTTTATATAACCATAATCATCATTCATAGTCAACAATGATCTATTTCCTACGACACACACGACCCAATATTAAAGCTGGAATTTGTTATGGAATAACCGATTTGGATCTCGACCCAAAGAGCTACGTTGCAGATATCGCCCAAATCAAAGAGGGTATAAGCGAAGTAAAGTTCGATGCAATTTACAGCAGTCCACTCAAGCGTTGCCGTCAAGCAGCCGAAGCAATCGCCTCGGAGAGTGAAATAATCCTCGATGCTAGGCTCAAAGAGATGGATTTCGGAGAGTGGGAGATGATGCGATGGAGCGAAATATTCGAAGCCCAAAGCGGCAAAGAGTGGTTTGCCAACTATATCAACTGCCCTACACCTCGAGGCGAATCATTTAGTAATTTGGTGCATAAAGCCAAAAGCTTTATCGAGGAGGTTAAAGACAAAAAAGGAGATATATTGGTGGTGACCCACGCAGGATTTATTCGTGCAGCGATGGTTGCTTCCTTAGTAGCCCCTGCCGCAGAGATTTTCGACCGAACAATCGAATATGGAGAGATAATAAAATTAGATATATGAAGCCAATAATGTTTGTCGGGACTGGCTCTGACGTTGGAAAATCGGTTATTAATGCTGGATTTTGCAGAATCTTCAAACAAGATGGATATAGACCAGCACCATTCAAAGCGCAAAATATGTCGCTTAACAGCTACCCTACGCCCGATAATTTAGAGATTGGTCGCGCTCAAGCGGTTCAAGCCGAAGCGGCTGGTGTAGAGTGCTCGGTGCTGATGAACCCGCTGCTACTAAAGCCAATATCGAACTGCTCATCGCAGGTAATTCTCCATGGTAAGCCCATTGGAAATAGAAGCGCTGTGGAGTATTTTAGAGGAGCAAACCGCGATCAGTTATTCGATGAGGTTAAACGTTCATTCGACTCTCTAAGCCAAGAATACAGCCCAATTGTAATGGAGGGTGCAGGAAGCATCTCGGAGATGAATCTTTGGGACAGCGACATTACAAATATGCGAATGGCTCAATATGCCAATGCTGCAACTATCTTGGTTGCCGACATTGATCGCGGAGGTGTTTTTGCATCGGTCTATGGCTCGATCATGTTGCTTCCCGACGAACAGCGACGATTAATCAAAGGAGTTATAATTAATAAATTCCGAGGCGATATTTCGCTCTTTGACCAAGGCCGAGATCTCCTCGAGAAGATTACAGGGGTCAAGGTGATAGGGGTGCTACCCTACTTCAAAGATATATTTATCGAGCAGGAGGATTCCGTATCGCTAGAGCATATCGAGTCGGCTCAAAACGAGTCGCAAGGAGTAAAGATTGCCGTTGTACGACTCCCCAGCATCTCGAACTTCACCGACTTCAACACCCTTTCGATGTGCAACGGTGTTAACCTTAGTTATGTGCAAAATGCGCAGCAGATCGAAGATGCCGATATTGTGATTCTCCCTGGTTCGAAAAGCACAATTTCGGACCTAGTGTACCTTCGTCGCATGGCTCTTGATGGAGCGATATTAAAGCACCACAAAGCAGGCAAGCCGATATATGGAATCTGTGGTGGATACCAGATGATGGGCGAAATGGTCTACGATCCTGAGCTTATCGAAGGCGATGTCGCAGAGATTGCAGGATTGGGTATTTTGCCTGTTTCGACAACAATAAAACGGGGCAAGGTTACTCGTCAATGCCACTTCAAAATGGCAAATAGCTCGATTGAGGGTGATGGTTACGAGATTCACGCTGGAGAGACCCCTAGCGACTCTCCATTAGCGAAGATGGATAATGGCGAGGAGGATGGATATTTCAAAAGCGATAGGTGTTGGGGCAGCTATATCCATGGAATCTTCGACAACCAAGGCGTTGTTAATTCGATTATGCAATGCGTAGATGGAGCAGATCAAGCGGTGCGCGAAGTTGAAGATTATCGCTCGATGAAGGAGCGCAATTACGACTTGTTGGCCGACGCCATTCGCCAAAGTGTCGATATGGAGTATATTTATAAAATTATGAGCGATGATTCAGGGGCACGGTAACGACTGGTATAAATATGGGGCTAAAATCAAGTTTGATTTCAGTTCGAATATTGCGTTCAACAACCACTCTAAAAAGATAGTCGAATTTTTAGGTGGTAGGCTTCGAGATATTGAAAATTATCCCGATCCAACTGCTTATACCCTTTCAGGTAAGATCGCCAAACATCATCAAATTGGCATAGACTCTGTTGTCGTCTGCAATGGTTCGACAGAAGGGTTTTATATGATTGCTCACTGGATTGCGCGACGAGCTAAAGGGTCGACCAAGAGCTTGATCTTCACCCCTTCGTTTGCCGAGTATGAAGATAGCTGCTCGCTATACGACCACTCGATAGAGTTCACCTCACTCAATGATTTCGCCTCTATCGACTACTCACCATTCGACAGTGCGTGGCTTGGAACGCCTAACAATCCAGATGGTCAGAGAATCTCTATCAATGAGATCGAGGCGATGGCGAAGGCAAATCCAGGGTGCAAATTTATCGTCGATAGAGCATACAATGACCTTTCGGCCTCGATGGATAGCGAAATGGCAATTGCCGCAAACAATATCATTTTTGTGCACTCCCTAACCAAATCATTTGGAATTCCAGGAGTGCGATTAGGCTATATCACTGCACCAGCAGAGAACTGCGAGGAGATAAAAAAATTGCAATCTCCATGGAGTGTAAACGCACTCTCATTATGCGCTGGAGAGTTTGTAATGGATAATTATCAAACGTTGAAAGTTGATCTAGATGAGTTGCTTTGCGAGTCACAGAAACTGCAAAATTGCTTGAGTAAAATTGGCTATTTAGAGGTAACCACTTCGGATTCAAACTTCTTTTTGTGTCAAATAACCGATGGTCGCAAAGCCGAAAAACTGCATCAATATTTAATTGAAAAGCATGGCATACTAATACGTAACGCCTCAAATTTCAGAGGATTAACCCCTTATCATTTTCGAATAGCAACTCAAAGAAGCGAAGCTAACGAAAAATTAATCGTAGCACTAAAGCAATGGATTTAAACCTCTTACTTTTAATGTCGGCCACAGCGGCATTTATCCTCGACTCTCTTATCGGTGATCCATATTGGTCACCTCACCCTGTGCGCCTATACGGCAATGCGATTTCACTTATGGAGCGAGTGATAAATCGAGGCAACGCGCGACGATTAAAAGGGGCTTTGATGTGGATTACACTCGTGGGTGCAAGTTACTCTGCATTTTTCTTTCTGAGTGAGCTACTATTGCAATACAGCACTATCGCATGGTGCGTATTCACCTCACTCTCAATCTACTGGGCTCTAAGCAGCCGATGTTTGATCGTTGAGGGATTGAAAGTCGAACGAGTGCTTCAAAGTGGTGATATCGAGGCTGCTCGCAAGCAACTAAGCATGATCGTCGGTCGAGACACTTCACGCCTATCACCCGCACAAATTCGCTCGGCAGTGATCGAGACCTTGGCCGAGAATTTAAGTGATGGGACTATCGCGCCGCTATTTTTTCTCGCCATCGGAGGAGCACCAGCAATGATGTGCTACAAGATGATCAACACGCTCGATTCGATGGTCGGTTATAAAAATGAAAAGTATCTCCAATTTGGATTTTTCTCGGCAAAGATGGATGACATCGCTAATTTTATCCCCGCACGAATTACAGCTCTTTTAATGGCAATCACGTCATTGAGCATAAGAGCCTTTCGCTTTATTTTTAAATTTGGAAATCACCACTCGAGTCCAAACGCTGGCTACCCCGAAGCGGCAATAGCTGGAATCTTGGATTGTCGACTCGGTGGCCCGAACGTCTATTTTGGCAAGGTGGTAGAGAAGCCATACATCGGCGAAAAAAGTCGAGAACTTACTCATCAAGATCTAATCAAGTGCTGCTGGGTAAATGCAAAGGTCGCTTTTGCGGGTTATATAATCGTATTGCTGATCATGCACTTCATCCACTAATAAACTGTCGGGAAAATAATGGTAAAACGAGTCACCCCATCTTTATGAGTCTTAAGTTCGAACTTACAACTATGCTTCAACAAGATCTCCTTAATAAGCATCAAACCAACACCTTGACCATTAGGCTTGGTTGAATAGAATGGAGAAAATAACTTCTGTTCATCCTCTATAGATATCGGCAGACCGTTGTTACTAACAGTTATGCTACATGGGTAACACGAGGTTTCGATCGAGATAAAATCACCTGCGGAAACGGCATCATAAGCATTTTTGATAATATTAATCATCACCTGCTCCATCAGCACCTCATCGACGCGAATCTCCATATCATGACCATTATACGTGCGCGAGAAATTTATCTCCTTATCAATTGTAAGACTCTCCAACATCCTCACACAATTCTCGATAAATTCATCTACGGGGATCTTACTGAACGTAGGCTCGGGGACCTTGACCACATCGGCAAATCGCGAGATAAAGTGGCTCAAATTGAGACATCTCTCCGACGAGATACTCAACAAAGGCTCTACATCTTGATCAACGCCATCGAGATCGGCCAAAGAGTCGATAATAGCATCCAGGCTCGATGAGACACCCGCCATTGAGTTATTCACCTCGTGCGAGATCATCCTAATCACCTTCTCGTAGGTCTCTCTCTCTTTGCGAAGAAGCTCCTCGGTCATACTCTCCACAACGTAGAACTTATAATTATATCCTCCAGCTACGAAATGCGAAGCGGTACATTTATAGATATTGCCATCGTTGTTATAGATCACCTTCACGCTGTTTTTGGCCATTTGAGCCATAGAGTGTGCCATCGCACTATCGAGTTGTTCGATTCTAGATCCTATCGGCTCAGTCGATTTTTCGGAGTAGCCTAGCAGCAGATTGGCCGCAGGATTAATCAGCGAGATATTATCATCTATATCCATTAGGATCACACCCATAGATGAGGAGTCGATAAAAGTTGCCAAGAGTTGATTAACCTGGCGAGCAACCATCCGCTCTTTTTTCAATTGGTCAAACATCTTATTGAAAAGGTCGACAATCTGATCCGCCTCGACTTGATTGACCTTCAAGAGTCGAGAGTTAAAATCTTGAGTACGTAATAGATCAATACCTTGCACAATTGTGCGCAGCGGACGAATAGTTTGAGAGTACAAAGCGACAAGCAAAACCATAACCACAACCGACAGAGCCTCAACAGCAACAACATACATCCCCAATTCGAACTTCACAGTAATCCAAACCGAAACTCCCACTATTGCGAAAACGGCTAGCGCCAACAAATAATATATTGTCCGTGTACTCATATCTACTTGTTATATGGTATTGAATACTTTTCCAATCGTCGATAGAGAGCCGTGCGGCTTACCCCCAACAACATAGCAGCTTTCGAGATATTGTACTTGGAATCTATAAGCACCTTTTCGATACGTTGCCTTTCGATCTGCTCGAGGGTCATATCGGCCAATCCACCATCTTTGTCAGCGAATCGCAATCGCTCGAGCGAGGATCTGGTTATCTTGTTGTCGGGCGACATTATCAGCGCTCGCTCAACTAGATTTTTCAGCTCCCTTACGTTGCCTTTGTATGGCAGAGTTTGTAGATAGGTGATCGCCTCCACGGTAAAGCTCGGTGTTCCTAGTGAGTTAGCCGTGGCTGCCTGCGAAGCGAAATGTTCGATAAGCAGAGGAATATCTTCGATTCTGTCACGAAGCGCTGGCAGATGGATTGGAATAAGGTTGATTCTAAAGAATAGATCTTCGCGGAACGCACCATTGGCAACCATCCTGCTCAGATCTTTATTTGTTGCACTCACCACCCTTACATTGACCTTTCTCGAGAGACTTTCGCCCAATTTCTCAAAAGTTCCCTCTTGCAGAACCCTCAACAGCTTCACTTGACTGCTCGGCTCTAAGTCGCCAATCTCGTCTAAGAAAATCGTCCCTTTATCGGCCACCGAAAAACGACCCTCGCGATCGGCATAAGCATCGGTAAAAGCTCCTTTTTTATGGCCAAACATCTCTGATTCGAATAGACTCGAGGAGATGCCTCCTAAATTGACCTTGACGAACGACTTATCAGAACGAGGACTCGATCCATGTATCGCCTCGGCAACAAGCTCCTTTCCTGTGCCACTCTCGCCAGTAATCAATACCGAGGCGTTGGTTTTTGCCACCTGCTTGATTAGAGCCTTCACCTCTTTAATCGCATCGCTTGTTCCGATGATCTTCGACATAGTATACTCCGCACTCTTACTACTTCCTTGGCGCAAAAGCTCCTTAGCATTTATCTCGAGTGCCATATCGACAATGCCGAGCATCGCAATATTATTCCAAGGTTTAGTGATAAAATCAAACGCACCCAACCGCATACCCTTAACCGCAAGCTGAATACTACCCCAAGCGGTCATCAGCACCACAGGAGTATAAGGGCAGAGCTTACGCATCTCGACCAGAAGATCCAACCCCTCTTGCCCCGAAGTGGTAAGCGAGAAGTTCATATCCATCATTATCACATTGGGAGAAGTGCGTCGAACAAACTCCAACGCTTCACGCGGATAGCCTACGGCATGAGTATCATGACCCGCACGTTTCAAAAGAAATGAGAGTGAGGTGCGTATTGTTATATCGTCGTCTATAATCAAAATCATAACTACAAATTTAATATTTTATTTGCTTTTTGCAACTATATTCTCGAGTTTTTCTAGGCAGTAGAGCTCGATTTGGTAGTAGTAGTACCAATACATATATGTCTGCTGCACGAGTGTCTGCTGGGCTGTATCCTTATCGGAACGTGCATCATTGAGGCTTAGGATGTCGGTATCACCCGAGATAAAGGTTTGCAGAACAATATCATAACCCTCGCTGGCCAGGGTGTTAGACTCGCGAGCAATCTCCACCTGAGCAGCATGATTATTAAAATTCTCGACAAGCAAAAACAGTTCCTGGCGAAAAGAAATTTCTTCCTGTTCTAACTGCGCATCGACCACTTGTCGGTTCCTTTGAGCGATTTCCACCTGCGCACGACCACTGCCCCAATCCAGGATCGGAATCGAGAAACCCACCTGTAAGAATTGATTGCGAGTAGGATTCAAGTAGCTATTGCGCCAAGAATCGTCAACCCCCGACGAGCCGTACGAAGCGTAAAGATCAATCTGTCGACGATTTCCCTTAGCCTCGGCAACCGAGTAATCGGCCTGCAGATCGCGTCGCTGGACGTTTGTCGAGAACGACCCTTGCGAGAGAGCCAAATCGAGAGCTACACGATAACTTATCTGCCCCTCGGGGGTATATTCAGGCAAAGTAATATCAAGCTCAACATCGTCGCTCAAGCCCAAATAGGCCGTAAGCTGAAACATCTGCGAACGCATACTACTCTGAGCATCGGTTAGTGTCGCCTTAGCCTGAAGCGCCTGCAATCGCAACTGATCGACATCTCGCTGCGAGATCGACCCTTTTTCACGCTTAGCCTGAGCAATGCGATAAAGAAAATCGGCATTTTTAAGATTCTCCTCTGCAATCTGCAAACTCGATTTGGCGATCAAAGCATTGAAATAGAGAGTGGTCACCGAGAGCGAAATGGTAATCAGATCCTCTTTATACTCGCGCATAGACTCCTCGTAGACCAGCGGCTCGATCTTCTTATCCCACTTCGTATCATTCACCCCAAAAAGAGGTTGATACAAAGTCAGCTTAATCGGCACACTCATAAATTGGGTGCTACTCTCATCACCCAATTGACGAATATAATCCACCGAACTCTCCAAATAGAGCGAACCGCCCGTGAAAGGGATCTTTTGCGAGACGTAAAGCCCACCCTCCAATCCAAGATAGTTATTCTGCACAAAGGAGTAAGAACCATCCGAGTGTTGATACGAGACGTAATTTTGCTGATAAGAGGGCAAAGTGCCTGTAAACGAGAGCTCAGGCAAGAGCTCAGCCTTATAGAGTCGATAGTTCCAATCTGCTACAAGCATAGTGTTCTCAGCCTCGGCCAGGGCAACCGACTCCTCTTGAGCCATCGCGATAGCGCCACTCAGACTCAGAGGAAAAACCTGCTTACTTGCGAGCGAGTCCACCTCTGCACCCTTAGCCATGTGAGCCAAGAGCAGAAGCGTTAATAATAGGTAAGGTTTCATAAGCTTAGCGTTTAGATTATTTTGCAGTAACCGCCGCCGCAGGCGAAATCCGAGTTGCACGAAGCGTAGGATAGATCACACCCAAAAGCATCATGAGAATCATCAAAGCCACAGTGATCGAGATGCACTCAATATACCTACCCACCGTGATAGGGGTATAAGTAGTATTAACCACCACCTCGAAATAGAATTGGTTGATAGTAAGCAGAATCGTCGGAATAAGAGCAATCAAGAGAATCAACATCGCCTCACCGATAAACTCCCAAAGTATACTCCTTGGGCTAGCTCCCATCGATAGTTGCACTCCGATATCCTTGGTTCGCGCATTGGTACGATACCAGAACGACCCCATGATACCGATAAGAAGGTTGAAGAAGAAGAAAAATACACCCAAATAGACCAGATTCATTATTCGCGCATAACCATATTTATCAAAGGCATATTTAATCTCATCAATATAGAGTTGAACCGACTGTAAATAGTAGTGACCCGTAACAAAGGTATTCATATTGAATTTTTGTCCCTGTTTAACCTTAACCATATACTTTGGCATATATCCATAGTTACCAATATGGCGTTCATGCAGAGGCATATAACAGAGGCCAGCTGCGTCAGCATCATCAGTATACGTATCCATCACCGAGATGATTTTATATGGTGTGAAGTGACCAATATTATAGAGCACATCACGGCCTAGGCAGTTGATATAGTCGTTATCATTTCGTTTTTCGATATAAGCATAAGAGCGATTTTGATATGCATTATCTAGCTCTGGGTCTTCATAAAATATGCGATTGATAACAGACCTATCCATTATGATTGGTCTATATCCACCCTCGATAGTCCACTTCTCGTTAAACTCACTACTTGTAAGATTCGACTCACCAAATAGGATATCGGGCTTAACAATCCTAAAGAATGTGGTGTCGACCATTGTAACGGGATAATATTTCTTTTTATGCTCCTCTTTTAAGTTGATTTGCTTGTAGCCTAGTGGCATATAAAAGGCTGCCTCCTCAACTGCGGGATCGGCTTTGATCGCCTCGAGGATATCATACATCGCTTTCTTGCGAAATACTCGCTCGTCGTCACCACGCTCTTTGACTTGATTGAGCAGGTTGTTAGATGCTTGCACCGCAACAACGTATGTGTGCTCCTTGTCAAATGTAATTCCCTTGGGGAGTTTACTAGTCTGGTAAGTAATCAAAACTTGATCGACTAGCGAGAAAAGCAGTAGCGAGATAACAAAGCAACTTAGGATCAACCAGATATTGCTTGCTCGCTGTGTTTTAATTCGTTTTAATAATATTCGTATCATTTTAGTCTCCTTTTATCGTGATTGAAATTGGTAGTTTGGTTGCTCTGCGTGCAGGGATATAGATCGACAGAGCGTTGAAGAGTGCAGTGAAGATAAATAGCACTATAATGGTTTTGTAGTTGAAGAATATATCGACAGGGATATAACTCAAATGGCCATATAGCTCAGTATTATAATATGTACCAACTAAGAGTATCACCTTAGCAACGTGCGACGCAGCATATAGACCAACAAAAGCACCAGCTATTGTCATTAAGAAATTCTCCAAGATCAATTGAAAGATCAAGCCCCTATCATTTGCTCCATACACCTTGCGAATAGCGATCTCGGAGAGTCTGCTCGAGATATAAGATGTCGAGATACCAAAACCATTTATCACGGGGATAATTAAGACTATGCAGACAACAGCAAAAAATATCCATGCCGTTCTTCCAAACATTATCGCACGAGGATAGTAGGACCTATTATTTCGATAGTGAGAAGTTGACAACTTATAATCCTCTCCACCAAGTGTCGACAGATTAAACTGATCAATACTCGCAAAATACTGTTTTTGGTAGTCATCAAATGAGTACCCTGGTTTCAAGACTACATCTGCATTACAAGTACCAAATAAATCCTCACTAATAAAATCAACCCGAGGTTTAGAGGTATCAAGAACCATTGGCAACCAAAGATCTGAAAATGCTCCACTGTATAGAGTGCTTATATTCTTCACCACTCCTACAACCTTATACCCTTCGCCATCGCTATCGGAATAGATCATCTCACCAACTATGTTCGTTGATCTGTCGAAGAGTCGAAAGGCTGTAAACTCTGTTAGTACCACCACTTTGCTTTCGCTTTCAACCTCCTCTTTTGTGTATGGACGGCCTTCGAGAAACTCGAAAGAGAGAAGTCTCCAGATATTCTCATCATAAATCCTTGCTCGCAAAGCTATTCTGGAATTATCATGAGCAATAAATACATTACCTGCACCCGCTGAGTAAAAAGTAGAGTTTAGGGTGTAGAAATCAATTGCTTCGACATTTCCTAATATCTCCTTGGCTGTATTTTCATTAAAGACTGTGTACTCTTTGACCACTTCGCCATCTCTCTCTTTGATGGCTACTAGAGCGTATGGTTCTAATGCACGTGTACGATTAACCTCAGGTCCGACATCGGTGCTCATCATCACATAGAATACATAGATACTCATCAAAAAGCAGATTGTAACCGCCACGCTGAGGATCATCGTCAGGGAGTAGAATTTATGTAGCTTTATCAGCTCGATTATTTTCTTCATAATTTTTCGTTTTTTTGTTGGGTTACTTAATTTGGCAACCGTCGGCAAAGAGGATAATGCGATCAGTCTGCTCAGCTTGCTTTTGGTTGTGGGTCACCATTACGATCGTACGTCCATCCTCTTCGTTGAGTTTTTTGAGAATATCCATCACCTCGCCACCCATCTTTGAATCGAGGTTACCAGTTGGCTCATCGGCAAACAAGATATCGGGATTTCCGACAATCGCCCTGGCGATGGCAACTCTTTGCGCTTGACCTCCTGAGATGTTTTTCGGTAGGTGATACATACGGTGGCTGATCTCTAAGCGTTCCAAGACCTCCTTGGCGCGTTTGATGCGCTCCGAGTGTTTTACGCCTCGATAGTAGAGAGCTAGTTGGACGTTGTCGATCACCGACATGGAGTTGATAAGGTGGAAGTTTTGGAAGATGAAGCCTAGGTGCTGATTGCGGAAGCGAGCCACTTCCGTTGCGTTTTTCAATAGTGGACGTTCGCCGCACAGCTCCACTGTGCCCGATGTTGGACTATCTAAAAGACCCATTACGTTCAATAGGGTCGACTTTCCACATCCCGAGGGGCCCATCACTGAGACGAATTCGCCTTTGTCGATGGTGATATTCACATTTTCTAGCGCTGTGGTTTCGATTTCGTTTGAGCGGTACACTTTGTACACTTCTGTTAAGTTGATCATGGTTATTGTCTGTTTTAGTTATTATTTATCTCATTTTTAGTTCATCACTATTCAAATATTTCGACATTTCGCTCACTACTACCTCCTCGCCTTCATCTAAGCCTGAGATAACTTGAACCTGTTCGAAATTGCTGCGTCCTAGCTGCACGTTGCGTCCGATGAGCTTGTCACCCTCGACGACAAAGACTTTATAGTAGCCCTCACCCATGTAGTAGGCCGCCTTGGGAATGTACATCGTGTTTTCGATTCGCGACTCGATGATCTGCACGTCGCACGAGAGTTCCGAACGGAGAACTTTGTTGCGGCTATCCTCTAATTGGATTGTGAAGTCGATACTGTTGTCTTGCGCGATGGGGTTGATATTGCTAATCACACCCTTTAACCGCTCTTTGCCAGCCATAACGACGACCTCGCCACCAGTTCGAATTCGATCGGCATAGCTATTCGAGATCGAAGCTGAGATTTTAAAGGCAGAGATATCCGAGAGCATGGCGATTTTGCTACCTGCACTCACCTGCTCACCAACTTGCTCGTTGACAAACGAGAGCACCGAGGATTTGGGTGAGATGATTTGAGCCTCTTTGACTAATTGGCGTTTTTGCTCTACGTCGCGCTTTAGCATATTTAATTCTAATTGCTTTACCTTTTGGTCGGCTAGCTTCAAAGCTCGCGCGTTTTCTAATTGTGCTTGACTCTCCTTGAGTTTCATATCGCCTAGGCGGACGTTGATATTCATTTTGCGCACATTTTCGGGAGTTCCTGCTCCGAGGCTATCCAGGTAGATTTCGTTCTTTAGCTCCTCGACAACTTGCTCTTGCTCGATTTTTTGCACCTCGAGGTTGAGCTCCATGTTCGAGATGTCGCTTCGGTTTTGAAGAATCAACTGTTCGAATTGAATTGTCTTCATATTCATCTCGTCGCAAAGTCGACTCCGCTCCGCTTCGACAGCTTGAAGATCGAGCTTCATGATTGACTCACCTGCAACTACCGAGTCGCCGCTGCGTTTATAGACCTCCAAGATGTTCGAGGTGATCGGAGAGTTGATAACTTGCTCACTGATCGGAAGTGCCGAACCTTGGGCAGTGAGTGAGAGGATCACATCACCGCGTGACACTTTTCCGAATCGTAACTCGTCGGATTGAATTGTTGGGCGGAGCAGAGCGCCTATTGCTATAAAAGCAATGACAACGGCTGCAAATATCGCTGCGATTTTGATGTAACGCGTTTGTTTCTCCTTTCGTAGGATCTTTGGGTCGATCTGTTTATCCATAAGTTTGTTTTATTTGGTCTGTTTTGTCCTTTATTAGATAAAAACCGTGCCAAAATACTAATGCGTTGATAATCAACAATATCGCTAAAATGAAAGTGTCCGAAAACGGACACTTGCTGTTTTTTCGGACACTTTAGAAATCATGATGGAAATAGATGATTGGACTCGGGTGCATTTTAGACATTATATCACAAAATGTTTCACACTCTTATCAAGCCCTTTATAGCTAACTGAATACTATTTAAAAGCTGAATTGTTGTTGAATATGCAAAAAATTGCAAATATTTACAATATTTTATTGCATCTTACAATTTTATATTTAACTTGCGCTAGCAAAACAACAATTATCTTAAAATAAACCAAAAAAAGTATGAGACAAATGATTGACAAAGAGAACGACCAACCAATGATTGTGAGATTTAGCACTTCGATGAACAGTGGAGTTGAACCGATAACTATCGCTCGTCACGCGATTGGTTACGTTGTAAGAGGTGAGAAATATATTTACGATGGCGACACATCGCTTCATGCTCAAAGAGGCGATATATTTTTTATGGGTAAGGGTGTGCACCACATTGAGAATGTTTCAGAGAAATTTTCGCACTATGAGCAGGTGACGTTCTATTTTAGCTCGGAGGATCTAAAGCAGATAATAACCACTTTTAGTATCACCTATGGTCTCAATATCACAAACGACCACTGTTGCAATCAATGTCGAACAGGAAATTCATTAATCGCCAAAGCACCAACCTTTCTAAAAAACTTCTTCAATAGTGCTGTCGATTATCTATACGATGAGAATTTTGCTCATGACCAAGCTGCCGAGAGCATCAAAATGACCGAGCTGATTTATCATATTATCACTCATGACAATGGTTGTTTAAAAAATAAGGTAATCGGCTGTATTGACCTGGATAAGAGCTCGTTCGAGCAGGTTATCTACGCAAATACTTTCAATGACATTCCAATCGAACGACTCGCGATGTTGTGCAATCGTTCACTCACCTCATTCAAGAAGGAGTTCCGCAGAATTTTCGATACGTCGCCCCACCAATGGTTCTTACGCCAGCGACTTAGTCATGCTCGATTGTTGTTGATCTCTACTCGACGATCTATTGCCGAAATTGGCGAGGAGTGCTCATTTCCGAATACCTCGCACTTTATAAAGTTGTTCAAACGCGCTTATTTACAAACTCCTGCGACATACAGAAACCTACACCTTGCACTTACATCCTCTACTCCGGCCGAGGAGGGCGAAGAGGTAGTCGAGATCGAAAAGCAAAAGATCGAGGCATAATTTTGATCGTGGTGCAATATTTGCAACGAGATGAGTTGTAATAAAAAAAAGGATAAATTATGAAAAACACATCTATTATCGCATCACTACTAGGTGGTATCGCACTAGGATCGGCAGTAACTTGCCTTGTACACAGCAAAGCGTGCAAGCTCAACAAGGGTGACATTCACAAAAAGATTATGGACGAGCTCGAGCAACTCCGTGCTTATGTAGCAGCTCACAAGCCAGAGGAGCTTTGCAGCTGCGATGATCCCGCTTGCAACTGTCCTAAGGAGTAGTGGAGAGTCAAGGGAAGGGCGAGAGCAGGCAAAATTTGGTTGTCTCGATATTGTTGGTAGCGGCACTTTCACTCTCGTCGTTAGCGCTACTGCTTTTCGCCTTTGTGATTTGGTTTGCCGAGGTTATTAATTCGCTTCCTCTTTCACTCTGCATTACGGGAGTCGCAATGGCAATTTCGGCTTGGGTGACATACAAGATTGCACTGTCGGCAGCCTTGAAAGAACTGCGAGAGGAGTATCAACGAGCTATGAGCATAATCTCGCTGCTTAGATATGGCTACGATTGCGCAATTAAGCGACTCACTCAACTTCTTCTGCTCTTTAAATGAAAAAGTGGTAAGTATCCCCTTTCGAGGAACTTACCACTTTTTCTATTGATTCGTAATTTAATATGCTTACTTCATCTCAACGAGTGAATCACCTGTCATATCAGCTGGCTTCTCTAATCCCATAAGTGTTATAAGAGTTGGAGCAACGTCTGCTAGGATACCACTTTTAACTGACTTCACACGGTCAGAAACAACGATGATCGGCACTGGGTTAAGCGAGTGAGCTGTGTTAGCTGAACCATCTGCGTTTACTGCGTTATCAGCATTACCGTGATCGGCGATGATGATAACCTCGTAATCGTTAGCCTTAGCAGTCTCAACAACAGCCTCAACACACTCATCGACAGCCTTGATAGCTGTCTCGATTGCCGAGTAGATTCCTGTGTGGCCTACCATATCGCCATTTGCGAAGTTAAGGCAGATAAAGTCGAATTTTTGAGTCGCAAGAGCTGCAACCAACTTATCTTTAACCTCGTAAGCACTCATCTCTGGTTGAAGGTCGTAAGTAGCAACCTTTGGAGAAGATACCAAGATACGCTCCTCGCCATCGAACTCCGATTCACGACCACCGTTCAAGAAGAATGTTACGTGAGCATACTTCTCAGTTTCAGCAATACGCAATTGCGAAAGGCCTTTCGACGCTACGAACTCACCCAAAGTGTTAGCAACGTTATCCTTGTCGAACAAGATGTGTAGGCCTTGGAACTTAGCATCGTATGGGGTCATACAGCAGTAGTACAATGGAAGCGTCTTCATTCCCTCTGCCTCCATATCCTCTTGCGTAAGAACTACTGTAAGCTCCTTAGCACGGTCGTTACGATAGTTAAAGAAGATAACAACATCACCCTCTGCAATGCGACCTACAGCCTCACCATTCTCATCCACGCGGAACAGAGGATTAACGAACTCGTCGGTAACATCCGCATCGTACGATGCTTGCATAGAGGCAACCATATCGGTTGAAGCCTCACCTACACCCGATACCAAAAGATCGTAAGCCTTCTTCACGCGATCCCAACGCTTGTCACGATCCATCGCGTAGTAGCGACCGATGATCGAAGCAACAACGCCTGCCGAAGATGCTGTGTGAGCCTCCAAAGCCTCGATAAAGCCTTTTCCACTACGTGGGTCAGTGTCGCGACCATCCATAAAGCAGTGGATGAAGGTGTTGTCGATGCCGTAGTGAGCCGAAATATCGCACAATTTAAATAGGTGATCCAATGATGAGTGAACTCCACCGTCAGAAACTAGACCCATAAAGTGAACGCTCTTGCCATTGCTCTTAGCATACTCAAATGCCTTAACAACCTCGATATTCGCCATAATTGAGTTATCTGTACACGCGCGGTTGATCTTCACCAAATCTTGGTATACAACGCGACCAGCTCCGATGTTTAGGTGGCCCACCTCAGAGTTACCCATTTGGCCCTCTGGCAGACCTACATTCTCACCATCGGTGCGAAGTTCTGCATTTGGATATGCAGCTGTCAAACTCTCCATATACTTAGGGTGCATATTGAAGATTACATCCGCTTTGTCTTGCTTACCTTTTCCCCAACCGTCGAGGATCATAAGTAATACTTTCTTGTTTTCCATTAGAAAATTTATCTTTTAAAATTTACAATTTCTCTTTAATTAGCTCTACTGCTTTGTCAACTGCTGCTTGGAGTCCGTCGATATTTTTACCTCCCGCCGTAGCGAAGAATGGTTGGCCACCACCGCCACCTTGCATCAATTTAGCGGCTTCGCGAATGATTTGACCTGCATTAGCCCCCTTAGCTACAATGTCGTCACCCAACATGATTGTAAGCATTGGCTTCTCGGTTGCGTTGTTACCTGCAACGTAGATCACATTCTTAGCTTTAGCACGCAAATTGTAAGCCACATCCTTTTGGAAGTCACCAGCACGTTTCGCTACACCGCTAATTAGAATCACACCATCTTTCTCTGGGGTGTTAGCCAACAATTTGCTTGCCCACGCCTCAGTTTGCTCCTTGCGCATTGCCTCAACCTCTTTCGAAAGAGTCTCATTACTATCAACTAGCTTCTTGACAGCTTGCAAAACTTGGTTGTTGTTTACGTGCTCCGAGATATTTTTGATGATATCCTCGGCCATATACAAGATCTTCTCAGCGTTAGCTCCCGAAGTAGCCTCAATACGACGAACACCTGCCGAGATTGCTCCCTCGCTAGTGATCTTAAATAGACCGATGTTACCTGTAGCCGAAGTGTGAGTACCTCCACAAAGCTCCACCGAGTCGCCAAAGCGAACTACACGAACTTTATCGCCATACTTCTCACCAAAGAGCATCATTGCGCCACTTGCTGCAGCCTCCTCTTGAGTTGCTTCGCGGTTCTCATCGAGTGGTGAGTTTTTGCGAATAGCCTGGTTTACCTTGACCTCTACTGCACGCAACTCCTCAGCGGTTAGCTTTTGGAAGTGCGAAAAGTCGAATCGAAGACCATCTGGGCTTACTAGTGATCCTTTTTGCTCAACGTGCTCACCCAACACTTCGCGCAATGCGTGGTGCAAAAGGTGGGTTGCGGTGTGGTTGTTTGCAGAGCTTTGACGTGTCGACTCGCATACTTGAGCCACGAAAGTTGACTCTAGATCCTCTGGCAATTTGCTTACGATATGAACATTCTGACCATTCTCCTTTTCTGTTGAGATAATCTCGATCTTATCATCTCCATTTGCGATATATCCTGTATCACCCAATTGACCACCCGAATTTCCATAGAATGGAGTACGGTCGAATACCAATTGGTATACAGTCTTATTTTTTGTTGTTACACGACGGTAGCGAGCGATCTTCACATCGCAGCACAATGAGTCATAACCAACAAACTCGCTCTGCTTGATTGCGATAAGCTCTTGCCAATCGTCGGCATCTACTGCCGCTGCGTTGCGTGAACGCTCTTTTTGTGCTGCCAACTCCTTCTCGAATGCTGAAAGGTCAACCTCAACGCCTTGCTCCTTTGCGATAAGCTCCGTAAGGTCGATTGGGAATCCGTAAGTGTCGTACAACAAGAATGCATCCTTACCCGAGATTGTACCACCGCAAGCTGCGATAACGCCATCCAACAGAGTAATACCAGTTGCCAAAGTGCGAAGGAACGATGCCTCCTCCTCTTCGATTACTCTCTCCACCAAGTTTTGTTGCGCCTTAAGCTCTGGGAATTGACCACCCATTTGAGCTACTAGACCAGCGACCAATTTGCAGATAAATGGCTCAGAGAATGAAAGGTAGGTATATCCGTAACGAACAGCACGACGCAAAATTCGACGAATAACATAACCGGCCTTAACGTTTGAAGGCAATTGGCCATCGGCAATCGAGAATGCGATAGCACGCAAGTGATCGGCAATAACACGCATTGCGATATCCGCCTTCTCATCCACGCCATACTCTTTGCCTGACATTGCTGCCAAGTTTTTAATCGTTGGTTGGAATACGTCGGTATCGTAATTCGACTTCTTGCCTTGAAGAATCATACACAGACGCTCGAAGCCCATACCTGTATCAACGTGCTTAGCTGGAAGAAGCTCCAACGAGCCATTAGCCTTGCGGTTGAATTGCATAAATACAAGGTTCCAAATCTCGATCACTAGGCAGTGACCCATGTTGACCATATCCTTACCAGGAATCTGAGCGATATCCGCCTCGTCACGCAAGTCATAGTGAAGCTCACTACATGGACCGCATGGACCTGTTTCGCCCATCTCCCAGAAGTTGTCGTGTTTGTTACCCTTTATAATATGATCCTCGTCGAGGTATTGTTTCCACATATCGTATGCCTCTTGATCGAATGGCACACCATCCTCCTCGCTACCCTCATATACGGTAGCATACATACGATCCTTATCTAGACCGTAAACTTTAGTAAGAAGCTCCCATGCCCAGTCGATCGCCTCACGTTTGAAGTAATCACCAAACGACCAGTTGCCAAGCATCTCGAACATCGTGTGGTGGTAGGTATCGTGTCCAACCTCCTCCAAATCGTTATGCTTTCCCGATACGCGCAAACACTTTTGAGTGTCGGCCACACGGGCCCATTTGCGAGGTGCATTGCCCAAGAATATATCCTTGAACTGGTTCATACCTGCATTGGTAAACATTAGCGTTGGGTCACCCTTAACAACCATTGGCGCAGAGGGGACAATTGCGTGCTCTTTGCTCGCAAAAAAGTCAAGAAAATGCTCTCTTACTTTATTAGATTCCATAAAATATTTTAATTTCGTTTCGTTTGTTTCTCTCATAGGTTGCAAAATTAGACAATTTAAGCTAATTTTGCATTATAACTAGGAGAGTTTTTTTATTAAATGGAGCAAAAAAATCAAAATATAGAGCCAAATCAGAGAGTTGCCAGAGTCAAAGACACCTCTTTGAGGATGAAAATGTACTCGACGGTTCGAAAAATTTTGATCGGATTTATTCTTATTTCAATCGCAAATGGAATTTATTCGCAAATGTTTTACACTCCTAAGATGCACAATATCAACAAAAAGAATCGCGAATTGATGATAAAGTATAGCCTGCTCAACAATCGTATTGCAGCAGCCGAAAGTTTATTGGCCGAAATTTCGCACCGTGACAACCACGTCTATCGCTCACTTTTTGGTGTCGACTCGATGTTTATCGAAGAGACTCGCTACCCTTACCCCGATTCTAAGTACACAGAGTTGCAAAATGACAATTTTTCACCAATTATGACAGATAGTTGGAAAAAAATTGACAATTTTGCAAAAAAACTTTATAAAAGTTCAATTTCGTTAGATGAGCTTCAAACTTTGGCTCAAAACAAGGAGAGTATGACGGCTGCTCTGCCTGCAATTTGGCCTATCGACAGGACGAAGTTAAGATCAATTGGCCACTTTGGAATGCGCAACCATCCAGTTTATGGAGGTTACAGAATGCACAAGGGTGTCGACTTGGCAGCAGCTCGTGGAACAGCTATATTTGCCACGGGTGATGGAGTGGTTGAGACAAGTGTCCAAGGCTTAGCTCGCAGCGGATATGGACAAGAGATTTTGATAAATCACGAGTTTGGGTATAAGACTCGTTATGCACATATGAGCAAGAGATATGTTCAAAAAGGTGATAGCGTAAAACGCGGACAGATAATTGGAGAGGTTGGATCGACAGGAGTTTCAACATCACCACACCTTCACTATGAGGTGATATATAAAGGAGGCGTGGTTAATCCAATCAACTACTTCGACAGAAATATGTCAAACGAGGAGTATTTGGAGCTAACCGATGAGAGCAAATCAAAGATATACGAATAGAGTAAGAGAATGTCAAACAAGAGCAGATACCAAAAAATTAAGGCACGCAAGCGCCACCAACGCAACTTTTTGAAGTTGGCTATCCACACCTTAGCGTGGATGGGAGCTGCTGTGCTCTATTACGTCGGCTTCTCGATCTTCTTTGATACGCCACACGAATATTACATGAAAAAGTCGTCAAATAGGTTTGAGGCTGAGTATAAAACTTTACTTATGCGTTACGACTCTCTGGAGATGGTTTTGGATAATATCGAAATGCGCGACAGAGAGGTGTTCCGCACGATATTCGAATCGGAACCATATAACTTTGGTGACGACAACAGCGAGGAGCTATTGAAAGAGTACGAGGAGATTTTCACGCAATCGAATAGAATTCTCGAAGGTGAACTCAATAAGCGCATGGTTGATGTCTCGGAGAAGATGAAGGAGTTGGTGAGAAGTGCCGAGAGGATGCAAGCAAATAGCGAGACGATGGGCTCTGAAGCTCGCAATATTCCTGCGATTCAACCGATCAGCAATAAGCAGCTAACCCTGCTTACTGCATCCTATGGAATGCGTATGCACCCATTCTACAAGACCTTGAAATCGCACCAAGGTGTCGACTTCACCGTTCCCGAAAATACTCGTATCTTCGCAACTGCCGATGGAGTTGTCAAAAGCGTAACAACCAATTCAACATCGGGAAAGGAGATCACTCTCGACCATGGAAATGGCTACACCACATCATATAGCCATATCAACTCAACAACCGTTGGCAAAGGGCAGAGCGTAAAGAGGGGTGACATTATAGCTCACTCAGGCAACACTGGCCTTTCGATCACCCCTCACCTGCACTACGAGGTGAGCTACAACGGTATGCGAGTAGACCCAATACACTACTTTTTTATGGAACTTTCACCCGAAGAGTATCAGCGGATAATTAAGATCGCTCAATCGGGAATGCAATCATTCGACTAATAATTTATTAACTCAAAACACTAATATCATGCAAATTAAATTACTTTTAATAGATTTTGACGGCACCTTGGTAGATACACGCCAAGCGAACTACAGAGCATATAGAGATGTATTGAAAGAGGTTAATTTTGACCTTGATGAAGAGGAGTACTTAAACACCTTTTTCGGTATGCGCTGCGGCGAATTTATGCGTCGTTTAGGTTTTACTGACTCATATGAAATTGACCGAATGCGTCGTCGCAAGATAGAGATTTATCCTAAGCACTTCAACATTATCACCCTTAACCAACCCCTCTGGGATTATGCTCAATCATTCAGAGCCGAAGGTGGCAAGGTGTGGATTGTCTCAACTGGCCAAGCTATCAACATCAGCAACGTAATGAACCACTTCTCGCTAACCGACAAGATTGATGGATTGATCACTGGTGCAGATGTTAAAAATAGCAAACCATCGGCTGAGTGTTATATCAAGGCGATGAACCGCGAGGGAATGACTCCAGCTGAGTCACTTATCTTCGAGGATTCTCCAGTTGGAATTCAAGCAGCTATCGAGAGTGGTGCACACTATATCAAGGTGCAGCTACCTAAGGCCTAAATCCGACATATTGATCTAAAGTCGCAGTAGGTACACGTCCCTTCTTGATCCTCTGTTTGACGAAATGGAATCGTACGATCTAGAAGCTCCGAGAGCTTTTCAGTGAGGTGTTCTTCGAATGCCTCACTTTTTGCCGCGTAGGTCGCAATGGGTTCAGCCTCCGATTTATCGACTAGCAGTGGCGAGTATGTTGGATTGTGCATAAATCGCACGTAGTAGAGCGATGGCACAACTTCAACACCCAAGGAGTTGCGCAGCAGCATCGAGTAGGTCAAGGTTTGAATAATATGACCTTGACGCTCCTTGCCTGCTCCATTGAATAGCGCATCTATTGATTTGAATTCCAAGTGTTGACCGCCAGTCTTGTAATCAACCACTCGCAATCGTCCACTCTTGAGCCTATCGACACGATCCAATGTTCCCTCGATTGTGACGGCGTCACCCGATGGCAACGGCAGAGAGTGTCGATGAGTCTGCTCCGCTCCGAAGACCTCAAATTCTGAATTGGCCGAGTCGTAAGCCATAACGCCATCGACGATATACTTCACGACAATATCTTTAATCAAGAGCAGATCGCCTGAGAAATTCTCAACCGACACACTCTCTCTAATCTTACACACGTCTCGCATTGCTGCAACTACAAACCTCTCAATAAGAGGCTTGTCTGCCCTTAGATCAGCGAGTTTAGAGGAGATATCATTTTGACCTATTAGTGGCGAGTAGAGCATATGTATTGCGCCATGCAGAATATTTCCGAACATCGAATTATCGACATCCTCACTTAGCTCATCACTATCCTTAATGCGAGCAATATGTTGGAAATAGAAGCGCATTGGGCAAGCGACATATCTGTTTATAGCCGATGGCGACAAGGTTTGAGGATTCTGCTTATCGGTGTATCGCGACAAAAATTTATCCACTTCACCCACTTTAGCAACCTCGATGCAACTCTGCTCATATAGATTTACATCGACTCCAACGTCAACTTTATTGAGCGTGAAACTACTCTCATAATCCATTTGATAGATATATCGACTCGCCTCACCCGTTGTTTTGTCGTCGGCGTGTGAGCAATATAACATCCACACCCTTTCGGCTCTCTGGATGAGTCGATAAAAATAATAAGCAAAGACTCCTTCGTGATGTTCAGGTGTCGGCACACCATATGCAGCTCGTATATTATATGGAACATACGAGGGTGTTGTGAGTCGATTTCCTGGGAAGGTGTCGTCGTTCATCGAGAGGATAATCACATTTTTGAAATCGAGATTTCTGGTCTCCAATATTCCCATAACTTGAAGACCTTCAAGTGGTTCCCCCTCGAAAGGCACTCGCAAACCTTGAAGCAATCGACGAAGAAGCGAAAGGTAAATAGTAAGCGATGGCTCAATTCCACAACCTAAAAGAGAGTTGTGCAGCGTAACAATATTCTCCGAAATGGTAGCCAGAAACTCCAAACGACGAAAAGAGTCCTCAGCTTGATAAGGATATTGAGCAACGAACGAAATTACACGTTGTAGGTACTCCGAGAGCGAGATCCAATTGTCGCACGCTTCGAAAATCGTAGATAAAAACTGTGGCCTATCGCTCAAGATTGTCGCTCGATCGACCGAAATCAACCTTTCGGAGTTAATCTGCGAGGTGATCTGCGAGAATAGCTCTTTGTCGATGGCGTTGACATAGGGGTGCGATAGCAGTGCAATCACATCGACATAATAGAATTGAGGATTTGAGCTACTTCTCTTTTTCGCCTGCGATTGCAGAGCCAAAAGCTTTTCGAGAAGCGAATATGCAAGCGACTGTTTCAAGGGGTAGCCCATTGTAACATTGACCTTTCCAGCCTCTGCGGGCAGAGCATAGAGAAGCGGAGTTAATAGGTTTTCATCGGTCAGGACAATAGCCGTCTGTTTGTCTACCCCGCCGCTGGCAACCAGATCCGAGATGATCTTCGAGGCGTATTTGCATTGCAAGACATTCGAGGCTGCTGCGACAACATTGAACTCCTTGTGATTCTCAAAATTTTGGTGCGATATATCAGCCTGCGTTCCATATCTACTCAAATTCTCGCGGATAAATAGTCCCGCTTCTTGCTTCAAATCAGCCGTATAATAGTTGTCATAATCCCAAAAGAAGTCGACCGACGAGTCGAGAGAGAGAGCATCAAAAATCCTCTTTTCACACTCCGAAAGGGCATTAAAACCAACTACGGCGTAGCGATCGGAAGTAGAAAATGAGAATTCACCTGCGGCAATTCGCTCAACGGCTGAGCGTTGAATCATGCCAGTGTATGCGATACCGAGATCGGACAATCGCTCACGAAATTGGTGATAAATTTTGGGCAGCGACTCCCACACCTTTAAAAAGCGTTGCTTCTCGCGCGAGAGCTCCTTTCCATCTTCGAGCGAGCTCCAAAACGAAATTATCTTCAGCTGCTCGGGGGTCATATACGAAATATCGGACTCCAAGATTTTCAGATCTGAGACATTTGAAAATAGCATATCGGCATCGACCATATATTTGTCGATCATGTCGAAATCCGAGAGCAGAATCTCACCCCAAAAGTAAAATTTATCGAAACTTTCGGCATGATACTGCGAATAGATTTTGTATAACTCCGCGATTAATCGAACGCTCTCACCATGGCGCAAGGGAGTTACTTCGGCCACCAATTCATCCAAACTCTTCCAAGTAGGTTGCCAGATTGGTTGCTCGGCAACCTCACTGAGAGCCTCAGTGAAGAAGATGCGCGAACGGCGCGACGGAAAGATTAGCTTTAGTGAGCTTACATCTGCCCCATATTTTTCATACAGCCTCTCGGCAACTTCATTTAAGAATCCTCGCATTAGACACCAAAAATTATTAATAAACGATGCAAGATATAAAAAAATTGGCAGACACAGAGCCCATCGCCTAAATATTTTTACTACCTTTGAGTTTTAAAACCCACAAAACGACACACCATTGAGAGCAACGATATACAATGCTAGTGCAGGTTCGGGAAAGACCTATACGCTGGCATACAAATATGTTAGAGATGTAATCGAGGAGCCTACGCTTTATCGAAATATCTTGGCTGTAACCTTTACCAACAAGGCTACCGAGGAGATGAAACGTCGTATACTAAGCGAGATACACTCCCTAGCTGCTGGATATGAGAGTAACTATTTGGCGCAACTTCAAGGTGAACTTCAGCTAAGCGAAAAAAAGATACGCTCACGAGCTTTAGAGGTGCGCGGAAGTATTCTTCATGACTACTCTCGTTTTACGATCCTTACGATAGATCGTTTTTTTCAACGTATCATCCGAGCATTTATCCAAGAGTTAGGCATCGACATAAATTACAATATCGAGCTCGACCCAGCTACACTTTTATCGCAGAGTGCCGACCGAATTATCGAGGAGGTTAGCAGCAACGATGAGCTAAAAAAATGGATCAGCGAGTTTGTCGAGGAGAGAATCGAGGATGGTCGCTCGTGGGATATTCACGAAGGTGTCCTTTCGTTGGGTAACGAGATTTTCAAAGAGTCGAATCGTGAGACCCTTGAGCGACCAAGCTCCAAAGAGCAACTCAAGGAGATTGTCGAGCGATTTAGCCGAAATAGCGAAAAGAGCAAACTTCAGATGCGCGAGTATGCAACCTCTGCCTTGGAGATTATCTCTCAGGATGGACTTAGCGTAGAGTCATTCAGTGGTAAGAGTCGCAGCTTTGCAAAATATTTCACCCTTGTTGCCTCTGGCGAGATCAAAGAACCTGGCAAAACAATCAGAGACAAAGCACAATCGACAGATGGTTGGGGAAAGGGAGTCGAAGCAACTGCTGATAAGGTGCAACCACTTTTGGCAAAAATTGTCGACTGCTATTTTCAAAATATCAAGGAGTGGAACACCGCAACTCTGCTTCGTGAAAATTATAGAAGTTTTGCTCTGCTGAGCGATCTATATAGTATGGTCAAGGTGGTGAGTAATGAGCAAAATATGATGCTTCTCTCCGAGACCAAGCTAATCCTTTCGGAGTTTATTGCCAACAACGATGCTCCGTTTATTTACGAGAAGGTTGGTAATCGTTTCGAGCGATATATGATCGACGAATTCCAAGACACCTCACTTAAGGAGTGGCACAATTTCTTGCCGCTACTCGAGAATGCAATGTCGCAGAGCGAAAAGAGTTCGGTGCTTATTGTGGGCGATATCAAGCAGTCGATTTACCGTTGGCGTGGTGGCGATTGGCGAATACTTCACTCTCGAGCAAAGGAGGAGTTGGGTAAACACAACACCCAAGTGGTCAACCTCAAGGAGAATTACAGAAGTTTGCCCAACATCGTCGAATTCAACAACTCGCTTATCGAGGCGGTTGTCTCGGCCGACAACACATCACTCAACAACAAACTCCACGAAGCACTCGAGCGAGGTGACATAACCACCGAAACTAACGCCGAGCTAAAGGATATGCTCAAAAAAGCATACACCGATCATGAGCAGCAACCTCGCAAAAAGGGTGAGAGTGATGGTTATATAGAGCTGACCGTGCATCGAGATGAGCCACAGATCGAGGAGCGAATCAAGGAGGTTTTAGACCTAGGCTTTAAACCCTGCGAGATATTGATCCTAGTACGTTCGAACCTCGAAGGAGTGAAGATTGCAAACAAATTACTTGAATTCAAGCGCGAGAACCAAGAGCCGAGATACTATTTCGACGTTATGACCCAGGAGGCTTTGGTGGTGGGATTAGCACCAGTGAGCCAATTTATCATCGCGACACTTATGCTCTCGCTAAATGAAGAAGATACGATTCAACGCGCTATTTACAACCGTTTTTTAGGCGATCGAGAATTTAACGAGCCTCTGCAAGAGGAGGAACTCACGCTACTTAGGTCGATAAAATTGCTCTCAACCGAGGAGGCTTTCGAGAGCATTGTGATCCATTATAAGTTGGACGGGCAGAAGAAAAATATCGCCTATCTGCAAGCTATCCACGAATCAATCTGCAGCTTTTGCAGCAACAAGAGTGGCGACATATCACTGTTTTTGAAGTGGTGGAGCGAACACGGAGCAAATCGTTCGATTAGCGTTGAGCAGAGCGAGAAGTCGATCGAGATCACCACAATTCACAAGGCCAAAGGTTTGGAAAAGGCTGTTGTGATAATCCCATATTGCACTTGGGGGCTAGATCCAAAGAGCAGTGGCGGAGGCAAAACAGATGCAAAGAAGCCTCAAAAAAGCAACGCTGTGTGGGCTGAAGCATCCGACGAGTTGAGCGAATTGGGTGCATTCCCTGTGAAGTATAAACAGGCGATGGGAGAGTCGTTATTCTCGGAACAATATTATCGCGAGTTTGTCTATGCGCATATCGACAATATAAATATGTTGTACGTTGCACTTACTCGTGCCTCGCAAGCACTGCATATATTTGTCAAGGAACGTAAACCTGGCGTTGGCAAGGCGATCTCCGAGGTGTTATTAGGACAAGTGGATGAGTTTGACTTTGGAAAGATTCAAGGACGGTGTTTTAGAGAGGAGGAGTTGACACGTTTTACTTTTGGTGAAAAGGCTGCTCCAATTTCGAGCAAAAAAGAGCGGAGTCAGAATTTGTATACTATGGATAGCTACCCCACGTCGGTGGCTGACCTTCGACTTAGACTCCCATCGCAACGTTACTTCGAGCAAGATGGTGAACTTTCGGCTCGCGACCAAGGCGTACTAATGCACAAAGTTTTCGCCGAGGCTACATCGGCCAAAGAGATTGGAGAGCAGTTAGACTCAATGCTTCTCAACGGAAAAATCAGCCAAGAGGAGCACAACGCTTTAGCGCAAAGAATCGGAGAGGCTCTATCGAGAGAACCGATCAAAAGTTGGTTCGAAACACCATGGGATAAGGTATATAGAGAGTGTGACATTATTGTGCCGAAGTCATCGAATTTCAAGAGGCCCGATAGGGTTATGGTCAAAGATAATCGAGCCATCGTGGTCGATTATAAGTTTGGCCTTAGGGAGTCGAATAAGTATATCAAACAGGCTGAGGAGTATATCACATTGCTCAAAAAAATGGGGTATGATGACGTTGCAGGCTATCTTTGGTATATTAAAAATGATAAAATCGTAGCGATATAGGCTCTCTAGGTGCGAAAATGAGTATTTTAACTTATTGAATTTTAGTTTTATTTTACGAAATTTGTACCATTATTTCGATACTTATACCCTAACGAGTAAATAAATAACTAAAATTAAATAATTAACAATGAAGAAATTCTTTTCGCAATTCCAAGGTGAGGATTGGGTAATTGTACTTTGCGGTACAATTATTATTGCCTTTTCGGTGCTTTTCCCCTCACTGATGCCAACTATGCCAAAGGTTCTATCGGCTCAAGCTGATTGGATGAATGCAGCATCAATGTATGTGCTAATCACCCTGATTACCCTATTGGCAAACCTACTTCTAAAACGTTCGCTCAAGGGTGTAACACTTTCACTTTTCGTGGTCTTTGCTCTTGCCGTAGCGGCTCAACTTATCGCTGAGCTTCCTTCTGTCAAGGGTCTTGGCTTAGAGGTTGTTCTCTTCTCGGTGCTTATCGGTCTTATTATCAGCAATGTTTTCCGTGTTCCAGAGTGGTTGAAGCCAGCTATTCAGAGCGAGTTTTATATCAAGATCGGTATTATCTGCTTAGGTTCGACTATCCTTTTTGGTGAGGTTCTTAAATCGGGTGCTTACGGTCTTGTTCAATCGCTTATCGTCGTGTTCACCGTTTGGAATTTCACATTCTGGTTAGGTAAGAAGATGGGTGTTGATCGCGAGCTTCGCACAATGTTATCGAGTGCCGTTAGTATTTGTGGAGTGTCGGCTGCTATCGCTACTTGTGGCGTTATCAAGGGTGACAACAAGAAACTTTCGTCGGTTATCTCACTTGTATTGGTTTGTGCAATTCCGATGATGTATATCATGCCTCCCGTTTGTCACTGGATGGGTCTTTCGGAGGAGGTTTCGGGAGCTTGGCTAGGAGGTACTATCGACACTACGGGTGCTGTAGCTGCTTCGGGAACAATGTTAGGTGATGTTGCCGCTCAAACTGCGATCATCGTTAAATCTTCTCAAAACGTGTTGTTGGGAGTTGCTGCATTCTTTATCTCTGTCATTTGGACATACAAAGGAAAAGGTAGCCGCAGAAAGCCAACCGTTGGTGTAATTTGGGATCGCTTCCCTAAGTTCGTAGTTGGCTTTATCGTAGCTTCGCTTATATTTAGCTTCTGCTTCTCGCCTGAGGCTGCCAAAAGCGTTGGTAAGCTAACGAAATCAATGACTAACACTCTATTTGGAATCGCATTCGTTTGCATCGGTCTTGAGACACGTTTCAGCGAGATCTTCGCTAAGGAGAACCGCAAGCAGATGTATGTTTTCTTGATCGCTCAAGGATTCAATATTATTGTCACTTTGGTGGTTGCTTTGCTTATGTTCGGTTACTTGAAACCGTTGTTGAGCTAAGACGACATTGATAGAATAAAAAAGTGCTTCAAACCTTTCCGAGTTTGAAGCACTTTTTTATGTTACGTGTGTTTAGAACTTATTATAGTGAACCTTAGCTGGATTCCACTTATCTTTTACCACTGGCTCAGCGTTTGGATAGCCGATG
>JBCQVS010000015.1:0-41910 GCA_047172885.1 Rikenellaceae bacterium
GATGCTCACCACGCTTCGCCCAAAACTATTGCAGCAACTTCTTGAACTATGCAGCTCGGTTAAGGTCAAGCGACTATTTCTCTATATGGCTGAAAAGTCGGGGCACAGTTGGTTCAGGTCGTTGGATCTCGACAAGATAGATTTGGGTAGCGGGAAGCGAATGATAGAGAAAAATGGAGTGTACAACTCGAAGTATATGATAACACTCCCTAATGAATTAGTTGATTATGAATAGCATATATAAAAAGCAAGTGGGGCTACTGTTGAGGGTAATTCCGATAATTTCGGAGGTTGAACACTTCGCAGTACACGGCGGAACAGCGATAAACCTCTTCGTCAAAAATATGCCTCGCTACTAGGTTGACATAGATATTACCTACCTGCCGTTGGAGGATAGACAAACAAGCCTTGATAAAATAAATCGTAGTCTGCAGGAGGTTGAGGAGAAGATCAAGCGAGCAATTAACGGTGTTCGCACACTCCATAAACCCGACGTTTGCAAACTGCTTTGTACCTATCAAGGGGCGCAAATCAAAATCGAGGTCAATCAAACTAAGCGAGGAATTATTGGTGGTGATGTCGTTACGATACCGTTGTGCAACAAAGCACAAGAGGAGTTTGGGCTATACTGCGAAGCGAGAATTGTACCGCTTACATTGTTATATGGAGGTAAGGTTGCAGCAGCACTATCTCGACAACACCCACGAGATCTATTCGATTGTAAGTATATGGAGATGGATAGTTTCAGCGGAGTCAAAGATGGTCTTATGCTGTATCTACTCGGCAGTGACAAGCCAATTGTCGAATCGTTGAATCCAAATCTAACAGATCAACGCCAAGCTCTCGACAACCAATTCGTCGGAATGACTGATACTCCATTCACCTACGAAGATTTTGAGAAAGCTCGACTAACTCTTATTGACAACGTCCGCTCAATATTCAATGAGCAAGATCAAGCATTCATCCTCTCATTTGAGATGGGTGTACCCAATTGGGGTATATGTTGCGCAGGAGATTTAAGCCAACACCCATCTGTAATGTGGAAGTTGCAAAACATCGTAAGACTTAAATTAACCAACCACGATAAGTTCATCGCAGGGGTGGAGAAACTGCGTAAGTATTTTGATTCAAATAGATCGTAAAACTGATATGCACATTTGCAAATCCCAGTTCGATTCACTATCTTTGCAATACGAAACAGATGTGCAATGAGAAGCACCGAAATATGCGAAAAAAAGCGAATCTAAAATTGGTTGGAAAAGATTTTGAGACGCAAGTAATTGCGTGAGATATAAGGTGTTAAGGCTAAGGTTCATTTCTTGGTGGCACCACTATTGAAAGACGCAAATCGTCGCAAATCCCTGAAACTCATTGAATTTCAGGGATTTTTTTGTTTCATTTGGTATACCTATCACGAATGCTCAAAAAAATGGTGTGATCTGATTCTATTCAGATCACACCATCTAGTGTGGATAAGTAACTATAAGTTACCTATGACGTGCTGCGATTACTCAGCTGCCTCAACTGTGATAACGATAGATCCGCTAACCGATGAGCCAGTTAGTGAGCCATCCAACGATGATGCTGAGATAGTTGCGCTGCCAGCTGCTTTAGCAGTGATAGTTCCGCCAGAGACAGTAGCAACAGACGCGTCTGAAGTGCTCCAAAGTACCTCGTTGCCATAGATTGCGCCAGCAGATGCTGTTGCAGTAGCTACGAAAGTGTCACCTACGCTAAGTGTCTCAGCCTCAGAATTCAAAGTGATCGAAGTTGTGCGAGTAAGCGACGAAACGATACGAACAGTCACAGGAATTTGAACTGTAGTAAGTCCCGAAACCTCCATTGGAGGACGAGCAGTGATATTTGTAGACTCACCTACCGAGCCAACAGCAGTCACTGTACCATTGTTAGTCACACCGTCAGTACCTTGAACAGTTGCAAGGTTATCCTCAGGGTAAGAAACAGTAGCGATAGTCTCATCAGAGGATAGCCAGATGATCTCAGGGAATGTTACATTATAAGGTGTCATCAACGCCTTAAGAACAACTGTTCCGCCAGAAACAACTGGATATGCGTTAATTGATCCATTTGCATAAGCATACTCCATCATCGACTCGCAAGTTACTGTCATCGTAGCAGGAGTGTAAGCGTACTCCAAATCTGGAATATCCTTCTCAGCCTCAATACAAGACGTTGTAGAGAATCCGAGTAGTGCCACCATTGCCAAGCAGCACATGCCATATTTTAATCTTAATTTCATAAATTTAATCTTTTTATACGTTAAATACTCTTTAACTACTACCAGCCTGGATTTTGGCCCAAGTTTGGATTCAACTGAATTTGGTTAGTTGGGATTGGTTTTAGGTAGTTCTTATCGCTCCAGTGCAACTCGCTTGGATCGTGACGAAGGATACAACCGTAATCATCACCTGAGTAAAGATTCGCACCAGTGTAGAATGAAGCATCCTCCCATGATTTCTCTTCCCACTCAGTACCTAGATACTTAACACCTAGCTTAGGCTCATTCATAACCTCAGTTGCGATAGCCCAACGTCTGATATCCTCAGCACGTCTACACTCCAAAACAAGCTCAACAGCGCGCTCACGACGGATCTCCTCTTGCATATTAAGGCCGTAAGTCGAAACCAATGTGTTGCTCAAAGCTGGCATATCAGGGTTCATACGCAAACGAACAACGTTCAACGAGTAATCCAATTGAGCATCAGTGATAGAGCCATAACGCTCGTAAACCGCCTCAGCATAGCTAAGAAGTACCTCAGGGTAACGAATGATTGGGTAGTCAAACGATTGGTAATACTCCAAGTGAGCACGCTCAGATGTCCATTTGTAGTTCATGTAACCGATCGAGCCCGATGCATTAACGTTATCAGGAGTGTACATATAAGCACCACTAGCACTTGTGTTAGTAGTAGCTGTGTACTCATCGTCTGTCCATGATACGCGAGCACATTGGTATCTCCAATATGGCTTCAAGTAGTTGATAAATGTACTCTCCATACGAACATCACGGTTTTGATACTCATCATAGATACCATCGAAACCTAAGAAACGAGGGTTTTGCTGGCCGTTGTAGTATGCAGGCAAACCATTGTCGCAAAGGTACATCATAGCCATCTTTCTTGTGTGTTGAGTAGCTGTGTGAGCCAAAAGACCTTGAACAGTTGTATTCTTGTAACCATACACGTAAGTGTAAGCCCAGATAAACTCCTTGTTGTCGCTCTTGTTAAAGTTAGCAACGTTAGATTGAACGTCATCCTCAAGGTGGAATAGAACACGATAACTCTCATTTTGGTGAGGTGCATCTGAGTCAATACCTGCTCTTTCTCTGTGCTCAGCCATTACAGCATCTTTCTCAGAACCTGGAGTAAGTAGATCGCTGTAGAATAGCTCATACTTTCCAGAGTTGATAACCATACTAGCTGCCTCGATCGCTTGATCCAAATAGTCGTTGCTCTTTGTAGAGTTACCACCGCCAAACTCCGAAGTGTGGAACTTTTGCCAAGTACCCTCGAAGAGTGCGATACGTGAAAGCATCGAAAGAACGATATATTTGTTGATCTTACCAGTTGCAGTCGACTCCTCAGGAAGAAGGTCTGCAGCATCCCAAAGGTCAGAAAGAGCTTGGTCGATAACCTCAGTTCTGTCGTTACGCTCAGCGCTGTGCTCAGGTGAGTCAGTGTCGAGTGCGCGAGTAACAAGAATCACGTCACCATAAACGCGTACTAGGTTATAATACTCGATAGCTCTAAAGAACTTAGCCTCTGCGATAGGCACTGCGATCTCGTCTTGATTAGAGTAATTCTCAGCTGCGTCAAGCATAAGACTCGCGTCGTAGATACGAGTGTAAGGAGTAGAGTAGTTACCACTCGAAGTCTCCAACGTGTTAGTACCAGTCTCATATACATCATTACCAGATCCTGTTGAAAGGTCTGAGTTAAGGTAACTATCATCAAAGTCGCTAGTTGAGGTAAGGTTACCCATGCCAACACGCCATCCGTAGAATTGATTAGCGTAAAGCTGGAAGTTCTCTGCTGAAGTCCAAACTTGATCCTCACTCAGAGCTGTTGTTGGATAAAAATCCATACACGACGTGGTGCAAAGCGCCACTAAAGCCATGCTAGCTATATATAACTTTTTCATATATATATTCGTTATTTAAAGTTAAACAAATTAGAAAGTAAGGTTAACACCTACGATCATATTACGAGTGAATGTGTAGTAGTTTGAACCACTAAAGCTTGAGCGTGACGCCTCAGGGTCAACATCGAATGGGATAGAATCCTTCTCCCAAAGGTCAGTACCTGTTGCGTATACACGAATACCTGTGATAAACTTAGAGTTTGCCAACAAATATTTAGGAAGTGTATATGCTACTGTGATATTCTTCAAACGGATGTAGTCACCACTAACAGCTGTGTGAGTCGATGGGATACCGTAGTTCCAAGTATTTACTCCAGAAGCATCACCTGTGATAAGTGGACTAAACCAACCATCTTGGTTGTCTAGTGACCACGTGTTGCCGATGTAAGCCGAAGTAGAGTTGTGGAACTTACTACGCATTGGAGTTGTTACATAACCCTCACCGTAGTACATTACACGATTAGCAGCACCTTGGAATACAGCGCTAACCTCAAGACCTTTCCATCCGAAACCTGCGTTCAGTGAGTATGAAATCTCTGGGTTGTCAGTACCTAGGTAGATAAGGTCCTCTTCGTCGAGAACACCATCATTATTTTGATCTTTGTACATCAACATACCTGTTGTCCACCATTGTGATGCTGGCATAGAGAATGTACAACCGTCGTTGTATTGTGCATAGTATGCTTGAGCCTCTTCGTCAGATAGAGCTCTACCTGTAGCCTCAAGTCCGAATAGACCACTTAGTGGGTAACCCTCACGAGTTGAAGAGTAACCAGACGAGAATACACTCACGTCAGTACCATTGTCAAGAATCTTGTTGCGAGCGAACGAGAAAGTACCACCTGCGAAGTAAGTGAAGTCACCTGTTTGGCCTCTATACTGCAATGACCCCTCATATCCCCATGCCTCGAACTTACCAACGTTAGTATCAGGAGTACCTGTACCCAAAGTGTTAGGATAAGTTACAGAGATAAGCATGTTGCCATTATATTTTCTCCAATAGTCGAACGATCCTGAGAAGCCGAACAAGCTGAAGTCAAGACCAACGTTCCAGTTTTCGATACGCTCCCAAGTGCGAGAGTCAGATGCAAGATCTTGAGCTGAGATGTATGAAAGATACTCCTCCCCGATGTAAGCACCCTCACCAGTTGTTAGAGTGTATAGCTGAACACCATCGTAGTTACCGATACCATCTTGGTTACCCATGATAGCGTAAGAACCACGAAGCTTAAGGTCTGTTAGCCAGTTTACATCCTCCAAGAACTCCTCTTGGTTGATTCTCCAACCTCCAGAAACTCCCCAGAAGAAGTTCCAACGGTTACCCTTAGCGAACTTAGAAGAACCATCATAACGCATATTAGCCTCAAGAAGGTAACGTGAGTCGTAGTCGTAGTTGAAACGAGCAAATACTGAAGCCAAAGAGGTCTCCCAACTGTTTACACCTGTACGAGTAACCTCACCTGTACCATTAACTACATCCAAAGTAGGGTCAATGTTGGTCATCTTGATACCGTAGTCGTTAGAAGTTGTATACTCGTATGACCCTCCGAGGGTAGCAGCTACAAGGTGATCCCCATATTGGTTGCTGTAGTTTAAGTAACCGGCAGAAGTGTAGTAATCCTTGTTGTCAACAGTTGCCTGAGTGTATGTATTTGCAGCCTCAGGAAGTGTCATAACCACTGTAGTCTCAGTGTAGTTGTAATAATCAACTGATTGATACTTGATAAACTCATTTTGTGTAAGTTGAGTGTAACCTAAATCTACATTAAGGTTAAGGTGTTCATTGAAATCAACTTTGAATGACTCGTTGATATTTAGAATTTTCTTAGAGTACTCAGTATCTCCCGATAGCTCAAGAGCTGCAGGAATAGACTCCAAGTTCTCGTAAGCGTAAGGAAGTCCACTAGGAGTCCATGAAGGAAGACCTGGTTGGCTAAAGTTACCTGGAGATAGTGAACTTTGAGCTGTTGGCTCAACACGCTCAGTGCGGTTGTATCCGATAACAGAGTTAAGGGTGATAGCCTTCGAAAGCTTCATTGTGTTGTTCACACGGATGTTGTAACGTTGGTTGTTGTTGTTACCCCACTTAAGGTTAGAATCATCGTAGTTGTAACCCAAAGATACGCGATATGACGAAGCTTCAGTACCTCCAGAAACACTCAAAGTGTGCTCTTGAGAGATTGCAGTTTGCCACAAGTCGCTCGATAGGTCACTAGTTGCATCGAAAGGCATATCAAGCTTACTTGCGAAACCTGATGATAGGGTTCTAGCTTGAGTTTGGTAGTCAACATAGTAGCCAGCGTATTTCGACATTTGAGCTGCAAGTTGATACATCTGGTGAGAAGTATTGTTTGCATTCTCAAGAGCTGTCATCATACCCTCGCCCCACTCTTCAGCAGTACACCAATCCATCTCAATACCAGGAGTCTTAACTGTCATAGAAGCGTTGTATTGTACCTCTACTTTACCAACTTTACCCTTCTTGGTTGTGATAAGGATTACACCATTTGCAGCACGAGAACCGTAGATCGCAGCTGAACCATCCTTTAGGAAGTTCATACTCTCGATATCGTCTGAGTTCAACATATTCAAATCGGTAATACTGTTATAAGTAATTCCATCGACAACTACCATTGGGTCAGCTGTATTGGATGATGAGCGTCCACGAAGAACCATCTCCCAACCCTCCTCACCTGGAGCAGAAGATGTACGAGTGATCATAACACCAGGAACCTGTCCTTGGATCGCTTGAAGTGGAGATGATAGACCTCCTTGGTCCTCAAATTTGGCTGCACTAACCGTCGCTACCGAACCAGTTAGAGACTCCTTTTTGATAGAACCGTAACCGACAACCACAACTTCGTCAAGAACTGTGTCGTCAGATGCCATTGTTACATTAAGTACTGTTCTTCCTCCTACGGTATACTCTTGTGACTCCATACCGATGTAAGAGAATACCAATACTGAAGTTGAGGTAACACCGTCGATAGCATAATTTCCATCAATATCCGATGCCACACCCTTATTGGTCTGTTGGTCGATGACAGCAACACCTGCAAGAGGCTCGCCTGTGCCATCAACGATCTTACCTGTAACCCGTTGCTGTGCCGACGCGGTAGCAACTGTCGCTAAACAGAGTAGTAGCATAACAAACGTATGTCCCCCTCTAAAAAAAGCGTTCATAATTTTCATAGTAAAATTTTATTAGGTTAATAAATTGTTTTAGGTTAACCGAGCTTATCTTCAAAAGTCTAACTCGATTTTTGGTTTACTTTTTCAGTCTGCTATGACTTTATAGCAATTTTTGTTTGTTTGTGTTTAGTTGGTTTCTCTGTTTTAGTTCATGAATTTTTAATTGTTTTGTTTTAATGTTAGTAATTTTTATATATTCTTATCGCATTCAAAATGGGTTCGCTTACTTTGGGCGTGAATTCGATGTTTACTCCCTCACCGCCAGTCACAGCAACTGTAAAGCGAAGTATCACTGCTCGAGAACCGCCATACTCTTTGGCTATGTCAATCTCGGAGCGCTGCTTTGTGCCGTTAATCGAGATGTCGAATGATCGAGAGTCGAACTCCTCAGCTATCACGTCGTTACCTAAGTTATATGCTAGTGCCTCAGGCGCCTTGGTGCTCAGTAGCTCGCTTATATATAGGTCTATAGTGTAGCGACCATCCTCAACATCTGCTCTGAAAGCTTCGAGACCAACTCTCTGGGTTTGGAAAATCGGGTCGTTGTCGCTGCCCATAATGTCGTTGCTCGAACCTAGGAGAGTTCCATAGCGGGTCTTTCCTCTGTACGGCTCGCCTCCTACGTATCCCCAGCTGCCTGGAGTGTACTCCTGCTCGGGAATCCAACATACGTCGTTCTCGCGATCCTCGAAGTAGCGGCGTGAACCCATCATAACGTTCATTGAGGTGAATGGCTCTGGGCATGATTCAAATTTATCTGGTACAAGTAGGTAGTTCACTTTGACCTGATCGCTAACAATATTACCTTGAGCATCTTTGGCCATCGCCAAGATTGTATTGTCACCCTGCTTAAACTGGGTTTCGAACATCGCTGTATGATTCTCAAGCTGCTTCTCACCGCAGCTTTGACCATTCACAAAGAGCTCAACGGCAGGCTGATTCGAATAGATCTCAACGCTTTGAGTTATCGAAGTAGCTGCCGAGCGAATCCTCCACTCACGATTGACAATGTGAACCATCGGCTCTGGGTTGAGGTGCGCCTTATATAAATAGTAACTATCCTTACGCTCTCTGTCAACTCCCGTGATACCTTTATTATTTACATATGGTACAGCATCGCGACGCGACTCAGAATAGAAATCATTGAGGTTCCAAATCATCGCTCCAGCGACAAAATCACGCTCCATAATCGCCTTGATATAGTGCTTATGGTAACTCACACCATACTCCGAGCTAAAGTCAAATCTCTCGGCACTATCGAAGCAGTGAAGCCTAGGGTCAACATCGGCACCATACTCGGTCACCATCAGATACTTATCAGGGAAGGTCACCTTCAATTTGTCGAGCATCTCATCGAAACCATCGAACGAGCCGCTGTACCAACCATTATATAGATTCCATCCCAAGATATCGGCTATCTCCGTTAGCTCCGCATTTTTATATATGTCGATACTTCCGTGACAAACGAACATCGTTTTGCGCTCCTTGTCGATCGTCTTGATCTCGTCGTCAATCGCCTTGGCAATCTTATATGTATAACGACCATACTCCTCTGGGTCGATACTATCGTCACTGCTATAAGGAGGGCGCAACATAATCTCGTTCATGTAGGCCCAGATAATCACCGAAGGCGAATTGTAGCTCTGATAAACCATCTCCTTGGCCATCTCCACACCGCAATCCAAATGTGCCTGGCTCATCGTAATGGCATTGACCATCGGGATCTCAACCGAAGTGAGAATACCCAACTTATCGCACATCTCCATCAAAACTGGATCCTGCGGATAGTGCGAAACGCGCAAGAAATTACCACCCATCTCCTTTAGGAGCTTGATATCTTTGACGTGCATTGCATCCTCCAACGCGCTACCTTTACCCTCGAAGAATTGGTGGCGATTAGTTCCCATCAACTTCAACGGCTCACCATTAAGGAAGAAACCTTTGTCCAAGTCGAAGTGATACCATCTCACGCCAACAGCCGAGACTACGCAATCAAGTTCGTTGCCAGTGGCGTCAAGCAAGCGAGTGTAAACCTTATAAAGATTGGGAGTCTCAGTGCTCCACAAAGTAGGATTTTCGATTACAACCGTCTCGTTACACGTCGAAGTGCCAGCGGGTGCTTTATACTTCTCTTTGACCTGGGCAACACTCTCTCCACAAGGATCTACAACTGTACTCTCGACATAAAGCGTCGCCTTGTCACTCGCGGCATTAACCACCTTAGTTGCAATGCTAAGCTCAACGCGTGAAGCATCCTCGATCGACTGCGAAACGATAACGCCAGACGAAGCGTACTGCTCATCGAAAATATGTTGCTCGGGAAGGTGCGTAATGTATACATCGCGATAAACTCCACCGAAGAATGTGAAGTCAGCACTCAAAGGTGGAATGTCAGGATTGTGCGAATTGTCGACCTCCAAAAGGAACTCGTTCTCGCCATTTATGATGTAATCGGTGATGTTGAAATTAAATGCAGTGTAGCCTCCGCGGTGGATGCCAACGCTCTCTCCGTTGATGAAAAGTTCCAAGGTTTGGTTAGCTCCCTCGAAGGTGATGTAGACCTGAGAATCGTCGCTCTTTGCGATGTTGATATTTCTGCGATACCAACCCTTTCCGCGGTAGTAGCCATCCACCTCGTCGAGAGTGTCCTCGGCATTCCAAGTGTGAGGAATGCTTACAATTTCGCTCTGTGCAAATTGAGAATCTTTTGAGAATTCCCACACGGAATTTATCCCATATTGCACCCTCTCAGATGCCGAAATCGTCGACACCATGCATAGCAGCAATAAAGTCCAAAGCAGGCACTTTTCTCTTCTCATTTTCTTGGTTGGTTAGGTTTGTGGTTGGTTAGTTGAATCGGGCAAATTTTACTCTACCAAATCCAAAGCGAAGCTACGAAAAACCTACTGCGCGGTATAAAAGATATGTACAAAATAATACAACAAATATCCAAAATCGCTTTGTGGTAGCATTTAGGCCGCAATTCACATTGATAATAGTAGCTGCAAGTGCTATTGAGTATTCGATTTGTTGTTATCTGTCAAACTGCGTTCAGCAGCTCTTGTTGCCTCAATTTTTAGCTGATCTCCTCGCTCGACTCCTCCGCAAGGTCTGCCCCCATCAGCTCATTTTTGTAGCATTTTGGGGTCTTGCCATAGGCCGATTTGAAACATTTTATAAAGTAGCTCGGTGAGTTAAATCCGCAATCGTAGGCGAGCGAATTTACCGAAACTCTCGGATTCTCCTTAAGAATTGTAAGGCTATTTTTTAGACGAATATTTAAGATAAATTCGTTGGGGGTTTGCCCCGTTACCCCCTTGATCTTGGTGAACAAATAGGTCCTACTAAGCCCCATCTCGCTAGCGAACAAAAGAGCATTAAACTCGGGGTTACTCAAGTGTCGAGAGACAATCTGCTCGGCCGATTTGAGCAACTGCATATCGTCGATATTTGTGGTAAGTTGCTCAACGGATAGCTGCTCTTGTTGGTAGCGTTGTTGAAGCCTGCGACGGCTAACGATAAGGTTGTTGCATCGCGCAACTAAGACGTTAACGCTAAACGGTTTAATGATATAATCGTCGGCTCCCGTGGCCAATCCCTCGACAATATACTCCTCCGAGTTGCGAGCCGTAAGCAAGACGATCGGAATGTGCGAGGTTTGCCTATCGCCCTTGAGCATAGCGCACATCCTCACGCCCGACATATTGGGCATCAAAACATCGCTCAAAATGATATCTGGTTGCAGCTCCTTGACCACCTCGATCGCCTCTACACCATCCTTAGCCGTGTGAACCTCATACATATTCGAAAATAGGTCGCGCAACATATTGCGAATTCCCTCATTATCCTCGACCACCAACATCTTAACCGAGTAGTTAGGTTTATTCTCGCGCAACTCCTCGGCAAGGCTCTCAACCTTCTGCTGTGAAAGTTCAATTTGGAGCTGCTTTTCGTCAATCGAGCCGCTCCAATCTTGCTCTATCTCCTTGTCGCTCAGAGGCAAGCTCACCGTAAAGGTTGTGCCTTCACCCGCCTGACTCTCGACCGAGATCTGGCCATCATGCCTCTGCACAATACCCTGCGCTAGTGACAAACCTATTCCAGAGCTAATGACTCCCGAGTCGTGCTCAGCGTGATAAAAACGCTTGAAAATATGCTCCAAATCCTCCTCGCTAATTCCCGAGCCATTGTCGCTAATCTTCATTATCGTCTGCTTTGAGCTCTCATCACGCATCACCTTAACCGAAATCGCACCTCCATTTTGGGTAAACTTAAAGGCGTTCGAGAGAATATTGTCGACAACCTTCTCGAATTCGTTAATATCCACCTCACAGGCAATTGGTTCTCCTTGAGACTCAAATAGATACTCAATCTTTCGACTCCGAGCATAGCTCTCAAATTTGGAGTATATATGCTCAGCATAGTTGCAAAAGTCGATACACCTAGGCTTAAGTTTCAAGAATCCCTGCTCCTGCTTGCGAATGTCGATGATGTCGTTGACCAGGTAGCGAAGCCTTTGAGACGACTTGTAAGCCCCGAGTATCATATTATAGACATTCGGCGACAGTTCGCGACGCTCCAAAAGCTGCTCCAATTGGGCGCTGATCAGCGTTATCGGCGTTCTGAACTCATGGGCAACGTTGGTGAAGAATCTAAATTTCGATTGGTTTGTCTCCTCGATAAGCTCCTTCTCGGTAAGCTCAGAGGTAAGCGTGGCGCTTAATCGAATTCGAGACGTGTAGAGGCTAAAAATATATGAGATAAGTCCGATAATCAGCGCACAATAGATGATCACCGCCACAGCACTTCGCAATGGATGCTCCTTAACTTTCAGTGTCATAACTGCTTGAGGTACAACGCCTTCTTATCTTTGAAACGAGCGCGGACAATCAATCTATAATCCCCAGGATTGATGTTGGTATAGGCAATCTCGCCATCGTCGGAGAGTTGGCAAAACTCCTTCTCGAACCCCTCTAACATATACTCGAATCGCGACATGGTTCTAAAGCGGTAGTCGTTGCTACGCACCGTGAAGCGGATGTGCGACTGCTGCGATTTGAGCGTTATATGATCCTGGTATAGAGGCGATTCGTCGAGGATGCCATCATCGGCCAAAGGGGTTATCTCCTTGTTGTTGACCGAGATATTTGTAAAATAGATATTGCTGCCTTCTGTCTGGTGACTCAAATCCGAGTACCTAGACTCAATAATTGAATTGGAGCTAAAGGTGTAGATGTAGTCATCCTTCGAGAGATACATCACACCGAAGTGCACCTCTCCAAATGGGAAGCCGCTATCTAGGTCAAAATTTTCGAAAAGGCCACTGTTGACATTGAGCTTCGAGAGTCCATCCGTTGTCGAGACAATCAACTCATCGCGCCCATTTGGCTTGTAGATATTGGTGACAAAGCCATTGCCAAGACCCTGCTCCACGCCGTAGTTAACAAACTGCTCACTCTGCCTATCGTAGCGCACCACACCCAAGCCCAGCGATCCAAACCACACTGTGCCCTGCTCGTCGCGATAGATGCTGTATATTTGATTCTTAAGCGATGAACCAAAGATCATCTTGCGAGTAAACATCTCCGTGACGTTGCTATTTACGTTGCAGCGATAGAGGTTCGTTGAGGTCGACAGCCAAATATAATCGCCGTCGCGAACCATATCCCATACCTGGGTTCTATTCTGCGATGGAGTTTTGAAGTTGAGCGGAGCAACTTGGTTTGTTTGGGTGTCGAGCAGCAGCAATCCATTGTCTGTTCCCAACATCAACGTATCGGCATTATATGGCTTGATCGCCACGATATTACCATAATTTATCAACTCCCTGCGCAAAGGACCTTTGAGCGTTGTCGAGATGTGAGTCACGCTGCCAGAGGTCAAATCCACGCGATTTATGCCGCTGTCGTAGGTTGCAACCCACAAGGTCTGTCGCTCGGCATAGATCGACTTCACGTGTTGGCTCGAAAGCAGGTGGTTGTTGGCAAATGGCTTGAGAACCTTCTGCTGCTCATCGAGGTATAATAGTCCAATGCCTAGGGTTGCGAACCACTTTGTGCCGTTGTAATCCTCAGTGATAGAGTCGATTGTGTATGATCCCGAGCGTGCACCTTGGCGGTTGTCGCTAATGGGGATGTAGTAGCGGTTGTAATAACTATTCTCTCGATTGTAGTAGTGGATACCATCGAAGAACGAACCCAACCACAAGACCCCTTTTGAGTCCAAACACATCGAGATTATCGAGCGCATATTCGAATTCACATCGTCGTCATACCTCAGAGTGACAAACTCCTCGCTAGTGCTGTCAAACATCGAGAGACCATCGTAGGTGGCAACATAGTAATAAGGGGTCGAATCAATGCGTTTGATATGTCTGACGATATTGCTCGGCAGCGATCCATCGCCCGCCTGACCGTGTTGGTAGTGGGTGACACTCTCGCCTAACTCATCCACCCGATAGAGTCCCTGACCGCGCGCACATATCCATGCTCTCTGAACTTCAGGCTCGAGAGTAATAGAGTTGGTCTCTCCGATATCTAATCGCTTCACAACGCTCTGCGCACCATCAATGATAAATAATCCGTGGCGGATAGTTCCCACATAGAGCACACCCTCATCGCTTACGGCCAATGAGCTGATATAGACCGACTCATCGGTCACCTCCGAGAGCGGAAACCACTCAACGCTCTTGCCCTCAGCGACATTGTGCTCAAAGATTTTGCCACCTTCGGAGTACCATAGACGATCGGCAGCGTAGCAGATAGCACCCACATCATCGCCCTTGATAAGCGTGAAGCGATCCTTGCGCATATCGTATACATACAGACCCTCATATCCCTTTACAAAGATATGTCCATTCATGTCGCCACAAATCCCCTTGAGATTATTCTCTACGAAACCAGTCTCCTCGGATGGGAAGAAGGTCTTAAATGATGTTCCGTCGTAACGATTTAAACCATTGCTGGTAGCCACCCAAATCATGCTCAATTCATCCTCAAAGATCGAAAAGACACTATTGTGCGAGAGGCCATCATCGACGGTCAAGTGCTCCACATTGATGTTTTGAGATCGCTGTGCCACACCCATAACACTCGATGCTAAAAATAGCATGAGCATAAGTAGAAGTTTTCTATACATTGGTCGTTAGGTTTAGCTTCGATGTGGTTAACATCTATACAAAGATAGCAAAAAAAAATAAAAAAGAGAGTTTTTGGCTCTCTTTCGCTAAAGTAAACGTATGAAACTGCCCGCTTACTGGGGTAGTAAATTAAGTGAACGCACCCAACATAGCCAACTTAACCCACGTTTTATTCACTCCCTACCCCAGCAGCACGACAGCCTACAATAACCAACTTACTTTATTCAATACTTTTGAGTGTAACCTTTAGCGTTATAGCCTCATGAGCCGCAACAGATGTGGTGAACCCTACACGTTGAGTACCCTCATTGCTATTCTCGAAGTCGCGAGGAGGAACATTCGACCATATTGCAAGCTCAAACTCTGCAGGCGACTCCACGCAAAGCATCATCTTATGATCGTCAATAGTAAGCTCAATCTCACTTTCGGAGATGATCTCAGCTTCAGCACAAGTACACATTACCCAACGGATGTTAGCCTCATCCTCTCCTCCGACGATATCATCCACGACGGTGAGATCATCCTTGCGATCGAGCCATATTGTGCGCTCCGCTTTCTCGAGTGCGAAGCCGTAGAGTTGCGATAGGTCGACCACGGCACCCTTTTTACTCTTCTTAGTAAAGGTCTCGATGATGTCGGCACGCTCCGTTACGATCGGCACCTCCTCGTTTACAGTGATGGTGCTGTGCGCCTGGTTCGAGATGCGGAAGATCCTCCAACGATCCGAGTCTTGTCCCTTACCCCAAAGGTCAACTCCGTGGTTCAAGATCTCGTAACCTTGCGTTCCAAGGTCGGTGCTCCAACGCACACCATGTTTCTCGAAGACAAACGAACCAGCATCGATGTGAGCGTGAGAATTTTGAGGGCAACCCGCCTTAACACCAAGGTAAGTGTCGTCCTCGCGATCCCAACCCGAGCGATAGATAAACACTGGAGTGTCACCGCGATTGAACCAGAAGTTCTCCGATGGCTCTGGTGCCGTATTCCAATCATAATCAAGCTCTGAGGCGAAGATAAGCAGCGCTGGCATAAGTCTATTTGCCGCATACTTGCAATTCTCCTTCTCCATATATTTGCGCTCCAACCACAATAGCGATGGATCGTCACACTTCTTTGCGAACCAGAACAGTGAGAAGTGGCTATTACCAACAGTTGGCGAGTCACTAAACGAGAAGTTATCCAAGCGTGGGGTAGTCATAAATTGAATAAAACGTGCCGATTGCAAGAATCCAGGAGCATCAGCAATGCCACAATCGTGACCCAAAGCGCTATCCAAACCTGCTGAAAGCAACATCTGGAACGTCGCACCGTAACCCCAATAGTTGTACCCCTCAGGATATCCTCCATCAGGACCGAAACTCTCGGTTGCCAATGGGTTGGTCTTTAAGGCCTTCTCGATCACAAACTTAGACTCCTCGGGAGCTTCGTCGAAGATGGCAAGTGCTGCATAGACGAAACTTGCGTTACAAACCGAATTCCAGTTATTGATATCGTTATAGAAACGCGCGTTAGTCTCCTCGGCAGTTTTAAATGCCTTAACGAGAATCGCTTCGCGAACAGTCTCACGAGTTTCTGCTGTCATATAATCAAAGAGCCAGTCGTAGCCGAAAGCTAACGCCATTGCCATCTCACCCACATCGAGGAAGTGCAGTGGATTCCAATCGATAAATGCGCTCACGGCGAGCATCTCCTCCACAGCGCGGTCAGCATATCGAGTGTCGCCAGTCATGCGGTAAGCATACGAAAGGTTGAAGATTCGCTCCTCGGCCGTACGTGACGAGCCTAAGATGTTATTCTCCTTAGTTGGATTTGCTCGGCGTGTTACAGGTTTTGATGAGAGCATCTTCTCGCAAGCTGCCATGATATCTGTGTGAACTCGCATCATGATCTGGTCACCTGCGATCAACTCGCGAATCTTATCCTCACCACCCGCAGGCATCAATAAGCGTGGGTGTGGTGCGATTTTATCGTAATCGAAGCTCTCTTGAGCTTTAATGTTACTGCTTATTATTACTGCCGCAAGGAGCAGAAGTAGGTTTAAAACTTTTTTCATTTCTTGTAGGTTATGTTGATTGTATCTTCCTAGAATGTCTTGTAATCGCCACCCTTTAAACTATAATCGAATGACTTCTCGTGTGCTGTCATCTTCTCGATCATGCTCTCTACAATCTCGGGGTGCTCCTCTATAATATTATTGGTCTCATTCGGATCGCACGCAATATTATATAGCTCAGCTACTTGCGATTTCTCAGGATATACCAATTTATAATCACCATCAATTAATGCTCGTCCGTAAGTACCCTCCGCTAGGCGCATCCATCCAGCAAAGATACCTTGCTCACGCTCCACGGTCTCACCGCGAAGTAGCGCAGGTGCTTGACTCAAACCATCGACGAAGTAGTTGCTTGGGTGTTTAAACTTAAGCCCCGCAAGCTCGATGATCGTTGGAAGGTAATCGCAAGTGCTTGTTTGACCTCCAACTACTTGACCCTCTGCGATCTGTGAAGGCCATGTTATGATCGAAGGGACACGAAGTCCACCTTCGTATACCTGGTGCTTGTGACCCTTGAAATCACCCGCTGAAGCCACTCCACGATCTGTTACGCCACCCGAAGGGCCATTGTCGCTAGTGAAGCAGATTATAGTATTGTCGGCAACGCCCATCTCCTCCAAGTGGTCGAGAAGTCGTCCAATTTGGTCGTCCATCGCTGTGATAGCACCGAAGTAGTGACGTTGCTCCTCATCTTCGAGCCCCTCATACATCTTTAAATACTCTGGACCTGCCACAACTGGCTCGTGAGGTGTGTGAAACCATACACACGCCATAAATGGCTTCTCACTCGCGATCGACTCGTCGATAAATGGGATCACACGATCCATAATCACACGTGAGTCGTCACCATCAAGATTTTCGGTCACTGGCTCTCCATTGTGCAGATAACGAGATCCTTTCCATGGACCTCCCGCAACATTGCCCCACATATTAAAATTATCGGGGGTCACAGTCGGATTCCAAGTCGGCACCGCTGAGCGAGTTGCAAAAACCTCATCGAAACCGTGATACTCTGGTGGCGAGTAGTAGCCACGAGCTGAGTCGCCCGCCAATTCGATCCACCCTAAGTGCCATTTTCCGAAGAATCCAGTTGCATATTGATTATCTCGGCAAACCTCGGCTAATGTGATCTCGCCCGAGCGAAGTGCTCCAGTGTGAGCCGCCAACACTCCAAAGCGGAATGGATGACGACCCGTAAGGATACTTCCGCGAGTCGGTGAGCTCAAAGGAGCTGCGGTGTAGAAGTTGGTTAGCGTAGCTCCATCTTGAGCCATTGCATCCAATCTTGGTGTTTGAACCACGGAGTTGCCATTATATCCAACATCACCCCAACCGAGGTCGTCGGCAAGGATTACGATAACGTTTGGTTGCTCCTGAGCCTCGGCTGAGCCAACTGCAACTGCACCGCTGGCAGAGAGTAGCAAAAGAGGCTTTAGAGTGTTAAATTTAGGTTTCATTTGGGTTTTATATTTTAAGTTGTTGTTAGGTGCTCTTAAATCTTTGTCGCGAAAAAATGTGACTGCTCACGATAGGCAATACAAATATATAAACTAAGAGAGGAATAATATAAAATAATCGTACAATAGAGTATAATTAGCGTTCAGAGAGTCCTTTTGGACTTCTTTTGTAGTAGTTTGAACTATCGTTATATATTAACGGCCATTTTTTTGTAACTTTGCAATAGTGAAAAACTGTATATAATATATGGAATAGCTGCACAAATTTATAAACCTAACTAAACCCCAAAAAAATAATGAAGAGAATTTTCCTAACTCTACTCACCGCACAACTTATCTTCGCCAGCTGCTCTCAAAGCCAATGTAAGAGCGACGATGTTTTAGATATAGCGCAAGCGCAAACCGAGCAGATGATCGGCGCGATGGATGGCCAAATTTTGATCCCACGCACCGTTATCTCGGAGGGTGTCAAATATACAAACTTGGAGGATTGGACCAGCGGCTTCTTCGCAGGTTCGCTCTGGTACCTATACCACCTTACCGAGAATGAGCAGTGGAAGCAGAGAGCCGAGGAGTTCACTCAAATTTTGGAGCCACTCAGAAATTTCAGCGGACATCACGATGTGGGCTTTATGGTCTTTTGCAGCTATGGTAATGGACTCCGCTTTGCCGCAAAGAGCGAATATAAGCCTATCATCACCGATGCAGCTTATGCTCTAGCTACTCGCTTTATTCCAGATGCTGGAATTATCCAATCGTGGGACACAACCGAGAAGCGTATACAACAAGGTATGAAGTGCCCGGTGATCATCGACAATATGATGAACTTGGAGCTGCTTTTCGAGGCTGCTCAAATGACTGGCGACACTACCTTATATAATATATCTGTCTCGCACGCCGACAAAACTCTTGAGAATCACTTCCGCGACGATTACTCTACATTCCACCTTGTCGACTACGACTTACAGAATGGCGGCTATTGGAGACGACGCACACATCAAGGCTATGCCGACGATTCCTCGTGGGCTCGAGGTCAAGCGTGGGCTATCTATGGCTTCACAATGTCGTACCGCTATACCCGTGATGAGCGATATTTGGATCGTGCGCAAAAGATCGCCGCATATATTATGGGTCACCCCTCAATCCCCGAGGATAGAATCCCATATTGGGATTATCATGTGCCACGCACTCCCGATGAGCAACCTCGAGACGCTTCGGCTGCCGCAATCACCTCGTCGGCACTCTTCGAATTGGCTCAGGCAAGCGGTGACGAGAGCTACGCCACTTACGCCAGCGAGATCCTCTCTTCACTACGCTCGCCAGAGTACTTTGCTGCGGTGGGTAGCAACGGCAACTTCTTGCTTATGCACAGCACTGGACACAAACCTGCAGGATCGGAAATCGACGTTCCGCTGAACTATGCTGATTACTACTTCTTGGAGGCTATGGCTCGTGAGAAGATGTATAACTCAAATATCTCTATTCCAATTAGATAGTTCGATTAATTACATAAGGTATTCTACCCATTAAGAGCCTAAATTAAAGTTGTTTGGCTCAGAGCGGAATATACCCATTCAATATAATGAGAGTTCGAAAATTATTCGGGCTCTCGTTAATTTTTTTATCATAGAATTCAGTCGTTCACAATAATTTTTAATAACTGCCAAATATATTAAAAGTAGTATTTATTTAAAAGTGTCAAAATGGCTCTAATTAGGGCTAATTTATTGCATAAATTGCAGTGCAAACTTACACTTTGTTATTAATTCGAATTTTGCCACATCATCTATTCTAGACCTAATATTTCGCCTAAGCTACCTCATAAAGATCTAAAAAGTGAAAAAGCTATTTTTATTTTGTTCAAATTTCTAGAAAATGGCATTAGAAGTGGCTGGAATGCAAAAAATGATGTTTCAGACTGTTTGCAAGTGACCCTCGAAACTTACAGATATAAACTAATAACATTATAAATAGTAAATATTGCAACTTAAGTGCATTTTTTTAACAAAGTATTTGTAAAATAATTTATTAATCCTTATCTTTGCCGCGTAGATTTTTTAATAATAAAACATTTAACGCTTATGGTAAGAAAGATTTTACTTTCGTTGGTTGTTTTTTTGAGCTTGGCATTTAGTGCCTCAGCCCAAAGAAAACAAGTTTCTGGTAGTGTTTCTGATGTTAATGGTAATCCTATCGTAGGAGCTGCTATTATCGTGGAAGGTACATCTGCAGGAACAACTTCAGACTCAGATGGTGCGTTCGCTATCGCAGTTCCAGATAATGGAACTATCACAGTTTCATACATTGGTTATGAGTCACAAAGTTTGCCTGTGTCTGGCAGAACTCAATTTAAAATTGTCCTTGACGAGGACACAACACTTCTTGATGAGGTTGTTGTAACTGCGATGGGTATCTCTCGCTCTGAGAAGAGTTTGGGTTACTCTGCAACAAGTATTGATAGCGAAGAGGTTTCAGCATCTCGTAACTCAAATGTTATGAACAACCTTCAAGGTAAGGTCGCTGGTCTTCAAATCAAATCGACTTCTTCACAACCAGGTGCTGCTAACTCGGTTGTAATTCGTGGATTTAGCTCTATCAATGGTAATAACCAACCACTTTACATTGTTGATGGTGTGCCTTTGCAAGATAACACAATCACAACTAGCCAAACAACTATCGGTACAGGTGGTATCGGTAACGTTCCTGCTGACAACATCGAGAGTATGACAGTCCTTAAAGGCGCTGCTGCGACTGCTCTTTATGGTAGCCGTGCTGCCAATGGTGTTATCGTTGTAACAACTAAGACTGGTAAGAAAGAGGGTGGTAAAAACTTCACTATCCAATACAATGGTGGTCTTCAACTTCGTGAGGTTGCTTATCTCCCAGATATGCAAAACGAGTTCGGTCAAGGTTGGAATGGTGCTTATACCTATATCGAGAATGGATCTTGGGGTCCTGCTCTTGATGGTTCTACTCAAGTTTATGGTCCTATCTGGAACAACTCACAACTTATCGCTGAGTACTCAGCAGTTGAGAACAATGTGAAAGACTTCTTCGATATCGGCGTATCTCACAACCACAATATCTCTTTGAGCGGTATCTCTAATAGCGAGGATATGACATACTTCTTGTCATACTCTAACACAACTGAGGATGGTATCATGCCAACTGACTCAGACTCTTACAAGCGTAACACTATCAGCTTCAACAGCACATACGAGCCAGTTAAATGGTTGAAGATCTCTTCTGCTGTTAACGTTGCAACTTCTGAGACTAGCGTTGTAGGTACTTACCAAGGTACTTCAGTAATCGACGGTCTTTACGAGATGCCTCGTAATATCTCTATCGTTGATATGCAAGACCTTTCAAGTGCATTCAACACTCCAGAGGCTTACTACACTCCATACGGTATCACCAACCCTTACTGGGCATTGGAGAACAACTACAACGTAACAGACTCTAAGCAAGTATTTGGTAAGATCCAATTCGATATCAAACCTATCGAGCAACTTACTATCTCATACCGCTACGGTTTCGACTACTCTGATTACGATTGGAAGTATGGTTACCCACAAATCGCATTGGACGATGCTCTAATCAACGAGGATTACGGTTACGCTCCATCTAACATGAACCAAGATGGTGCTGTTGCAACTCAATACAGCCGCAAGTTCGAAACTAACCACGATTTCTTGGCTACTTTCAACGACTCATACGGTGATTTCGATGTAACAGTTACTGCTGGTGCTAACATCAATGAGCGCTCGTCAACAACTCTATATGGTACAACCTCTGGTCTTACTTTCGAGACTGGTTTCTGGGATCTAAGTAACGGTTCTTCTATCGACGCTCTTACTGAGACTCAATGGATGCGTAGAATGATCGGTGTATTCGGAGATGCTACAATTAGCTTCAAAGATTTCCTTTACCTAGGTATCACAGCTCGTAACGACTGGTCGTCAACTCTTCCAGCTGGTAGCAATAGCTTCTTCTACCCAGGTGTAACTCTAAGTTACCTATTCACTGAGAACCTTCCAAAGAACGATATCCTTTCATTCGGTAAAGTTCGTTTGGCATATGGTATGACAGGTAACGATGCTGATCCATATCTAACATCAACTACCTACAGCCAAGCATACGCTAATGGTTACTACCTAACAACAGTTAACTTCCCAATGAACTCAACTAATGCATTCCAATCAAGTACAACTGCTGGTAGCTCGACTCTTAGCCCTGAGATCACAACTGAGTTCGAGGTTGGTGCTAACCTACAATTCTTCGGAGGTCGTTTTGGTGTTGACTTTGCTTACTACGATCGTGTAACCGATGACCAAATCTTTACGCTTCCAGTAGAGCCGTCAACAGGTTACTCTTATGTGGTAACTAACTTTGGTGAGGTAAGTAACAAAGGTTTCGAGGTTCTTATCAACACAACTCCAGTTCAAACAAAGAACTTCCGTTGGGACTTGAACTTCACATTTGCTAAGAACTACAACAAAGTTGTTTCTCTTCCAGAGAGCTTGGAGGGTGGTAAAGTTGTTATCAACTCTTACGCAGCAGGTAACGATGCAGTATATATGTACGCTGAAGAGGGTAAGGCAATCGGTCAACTCTACACTTACATGCCAACTTACGTAACCGACAAGAGCAGCGAGTTCTACGGTTCTCAAATCGTTGATGCATATGGTCAACCAGTTCTTACTACAGATGTTCAAGATACAGGTCTTAATGTAAACCACGACTGGACAGGAGGTATCACATCTTCAGTTTCGGCATACAACTTCACTCTTAGTGCAACTTTGGACGTAGCAGTTGGTGGTTACATGTTCTCACGTACTAAGAACCTTATGCAATTTACAGGTAACGGTACTCACACAACATACAACAGTCGTAACCCATTCATCATCCCAGGATCAGTAGTTTCTGACGGCGATGGTGGATACTACGAGAATACAACTTCAATCAGCCAAAGTGACGGTACTTACCAAGAGTACTACGATACATATGGTAATGGTGACGGTGGTTTGGCTTACCTAATCGACCGTAGCTACGCTAAGATTCGTAACATCTCTTTGGGATACTCACTTCCAACAAAAGTTGTTAAGCAAATCGGTTTGAGCGATGTTAACTTCTCAATCTTTGTAAACAATCCATTTATGTGGACAGCATCTGAGAACACATTTATCGACCCTGAGGTTACAACCGAGGGTAACGACTTGAGTGGTGCGTTCGGTGAGATGTATGCTAATCCATCAACTAGAATCTATGGATTCAACTTAGGTGTTAAATTTTAAAAATTAAGAAGACGATGAAAAAAGTATATATATTATTAATGGCCGCTTTGGGTGTTGTCTCTTGTGAGAATTACTTAGATATCAACACCGACCCTAACTCAGTTTCTGAGGAGGTAGTTACTAGCTCGATGTTGTTCCCAGCTGTTGAGATGAATATCTCAGCAAGTTACAACAACTTTATGCACATGACAGGTTCGTACTACGCGCAACACTACGCACAATCTTTCGGTACTTCAAACTACCTTGATTACTCTAAATTTACAATGTCAGCAACACGTTCGAGCTCGACTTATACTCAGCTTACAGTACGTGGTCTAAACAATATCGCAACTATTCTCTCTAAGGCTGAGGCTGCTGAGGAGTGGGGTACTTACTTGGCTGCAACTACTATGCGTGCCTTTACTTACCAAGCGATGGTTGATGCATGGGGTGAGATTCCTTACTCTGAGGCATTGGATACTTCAAACCTTAGCCCAGCGTATGATGAGGGTGAGGATATCTACAACGGAATCCTAGCGGAGTTGGATGCTGCACTAGCGCTTTGCTCGTCAGGCGACACAGTTTGTGACAACTTCCTATTCAACGGTTCTTCTAGCGCATCAAACTGGATCAAGTTTGCAAATGCACTTAAGCTAAGAATCCTTATGCGTATGAGTGGTGTTGCAAGTGTTTCAACTGAGTTGGCAGCTTTGGTAGCTGAGGATAACTTCCCAACAGAAGATGTAGCTTTTTCTGGAATCTACGCTAACGCTTCTGGTCAAGCTAACCCATTCTATCAAGAGGAGATCTCTACATGGGGTAAGAACCAAACTGACTGCATCGTAAATATCGCACTTCTAGGTACAATGGAGGAGGTTAACGATCCACGTAAGGAAGCTTTCTTCGTAGCAAACGTTGATGGCGAGTATGTTGGTGGTGTATCAGGTTCTAACTTCTCAACTGGTGACACTTCAGAGGTTGGTGCATCTTACCTATGTATTCCAGCGTGGGAGTATGACACTCCAGCTGTATTGATCGGAGTTTGTGAGACAGAGTTCTTCCTTGCTGAGTACTACGCTTCTAAGGGCAGCTACACTGAGGCTCAAGCTCACTACGAGGCAGCTATCGAGGCTTCATTCGCTCAAGCAGGTGTATCTGGTGCTTCGGATATCTACTCAAACTCTATCTACGCATGGGATAGCTCTAAAGCATTGGAGTTGATCTATATGCAAAAATGGGTTGCACTTGCAGGCTTCAACGGTTTCGAGGCATGGTGTGAGGTTCGTCGTACAGGTTATCCTAAGTTCGACTCGTCAATCACAGGTGAAAGCATCTTTAGCGAGAGTGCAGGTACTTACGACGCTTCAGCATACACTCCAGGAACCCTTTACACTCCTACATATGTTGACTCAGAGGTCGGTAACAACCAAACTATCCAACGTTATAAATACCCACAGTCATCTACAAGTACTAATTCAAATTCACCAACTACAAAATTGTTGAATGTACCAGTATTCTGGGCTGAGTAATAACCAATTAAAAAAGAAAAACGATGAAAAAAAGTATAATTTTAGCTTTAGCATCTTTTGCTGTTGCCCTAGGTTTTGTGGGTTGTAAGGATGTTACTTCAGATGGCCTTACTGGTATCACATACTACGCTTCTATCGAGCTTATCGGTGATGCAGTATGTTATGCAGATCTTGGTGAGACTTATGTTGACGAAGGATGTGTCTGCTTGCTTGAAGGCGAGGAGGTTGAGGCAACTGTTACAAGTACGGTTGATTCAAACAACGCTGGTATCTACTCTGTAACTTATTCATATACAAACGAGGATGGCTTCACTAGCTCAACTTCACGTACAGTATATATGTCTGCTCCTGGTGGAGCAATTTGTGACGCTGCATATTTGACAGTTCAACCAGGAACTTACCGTGAGTATTATAGCGATAGCACTACAACAACCGCATTCTCTGGTTACTCAATCTTTTTCCTTCACCTCGGTGATGATCAGTACTACGTATCTTGTCTAATCGGTGCATACTACGAGCAAGGAGTAGGATATGGTTCTAACTACGCAATGCAGGGATATATCCAACTTAACGCTGATAACTCTATCGAGTTCCTTGATGGTTATGTATCAAGTTGGGGTGATAGCTACGATGATTACCACAATGCTTCGTACGATCCAGCAACAGGAGTTGTTTCGTGGGAGACTGATTATGCAGGTTGCATGACATTCTTTGTAAAAATGGCTCTTTAATATTTAATATTTAAAACGAAGAAATTATGAAAAAAATATTTAGTTTTCTGCTATTGTCAGTTGTAGCATTGTGCACTCTATCATGCGAGAAGGATGAGGTTGGAGGAACAGCAACTGAGAATATGGCAGGTGAGTGGTATGTTTCAGTTGATATGATTGGCCCCGACGGCACTAACTATGGTGACTACTACGGTGTAGGTGAGTTTATTATCCAAACTTACAACACCAATGCAAACATCCCAACTGAGATGTATGTTGACGACTGCTACAATTTCTGGGCTTTCAAGACAATTGTTGATATCGACTACGATGCAATGACATTCTCTTCAACAGCTTCTTACGACGAGTATTATGGAATCACTGTAAATGTAACAGATGGTAAAATCACTACTGATGGTGCTATCTCAATTACAGGTATGCCAGCTGACGCAATTACTCTTACATGTGAGTTTAGCGACGATGAGGGTTGGTACTACGTATTCAGCGGTTACCGTTGGACAGGTTTCGAATAGTAGATTCCTGATCTAGTATATAGCAAAAGCGGGTGGCTAATAAGTTTAAAACTTATTGGTCGCCCGCTTTTCGTCTTTTTACCCTCAATATTATCCCTCTGAATTTTGGATCAACCCAAAATATATATATCTTTGTAAGATGTATGGTTTCCTTTAATAACACATTTAGTGTTAATTAATTGAAGGGCTTTTATTAATTCTATTTAATTTTTAAGTTTGGAGATGCAAACCCCATTTAATATCGTCGAGATTAAGGGAATTACCAAATATTTTGGTAACAACTGCGTGCTTGACAATGTGAGCCTTTCGGTAGGGAAGGGTGAATTTGTAACGATTCTCGGTCCTTCGGGATGTGGTAAATCAACCATGCTTAGGCTTATCGCGGGTTTCGAGATGGCCACCTCTGGCGAGATTACCATTTCAGGCAAGGAGGTCACTTCAACACCTCCGCATAAGCGCCCAGTGAATACCGTATTCCAAAAATATGCGCTTTTCCCACACCTCAATGTCTACGACAACATCGCCTTTGGCCTCAAACTCAAGGGGTTGAGCCGCGACCAAATAGATCGTGAGATCGTCGCTGCTCTGAAAATGGTGAGCCTGAGCGACTACGAAGAGCGTGCCGTTGACTCCTTGTCGGGAGGCCAACAGCAACGCGTTGCCATCGCACGAGCCATTGTCAATAAGCCAGAAGTGCTGCTGTTAGACGAACCAATGTCGGCGCTAGACCTTAAAATGCGCCACGAAATGCAATTGGAGCTAAAGCAGATGCACAAGGAGCTCGGCATCACCTTTATATACGTGACGCACGACCAAGAGGAGGCATTGGTGCTCTCCGACACGGTTGTTGTGATGAACGAAGGTGTGGTTCAACAAATTGCACCTCCTAAGCAGATCTACGATTTTCCAGCCAATTCGTTTGTTGCGGATTTCATCGGTCAGAGCAATATCGTAGATGGTATCTTCTTAGAGGATAATAAGATAGAGATTGATGGCCAGCCTTTCGAGTGCGAGACATCGGGAATCGAGCCGAATACCCCAGTCGATGTTATGATCCGCCCAGGTAAGATCAGAATCTTCCCGATCGCCTCTATCCCTGCCGATCTAAAAGGTGAGAAGATGCTCAAAGGTACGGTTCTCTCGACCACCTTCAAAGGCGCATACAACGAAATGGAGGTCAAAACCAACAACGATTTCATCTGGGAGATCCAAAGCCAAACCGAGTCTATCGCACCAGGCAGCGAGGTTGCCCTTCGCATCGAGCCAAGCGGAATCCACCTAATGCCAAAGGAACGCCTCTGCAATAGCCACGAGGCGAAGGTCGTAGATGCAACCCATATCGAAATGCTAGGTCACACATTCGAGGTCGACCCACTTGTCGGATTCTCTGAGGGTGAGGTTGTTATGGCCGAAGTTGACTTCTGGCGTGTCGAGCTTGTCGACGACAAGGAGCAAGGTATGCTCAATGGAAATATCTCGGATCTGCTCTACAAAGGCAACTATTGGCATTTAACGATCAAAACCTCGGATGGCGCTGAATTCTACGCCAACACCCAAGATATCTGGGATAGAGGAGATAGTCTAGGTGTTATCATCTCTCCGTCGCACTTTAGAGTCTTGAAAAAATGATAAAGAAGCTCCAAAACCTCTTTACGCTGCGTAGGAATTGGTCGATTCCTTACGCCATCTTCCTTGCGATTTTTGTTGTCCTGCCCCTAATTCTTATCCTCGGTTACGCATTTACCAATGGCAAGGGGGAGTTCACTCTCTATAACTTTGTGCGCTTTGTCTCGCACAAGGAGGAGCTCTACACTCTAATCTACTCGGTGGGTATCGCAATTATCACAACGGTGGTCTGCATAGTGTTGGGCTACCCCGTGGCGTGGATACTTAGTAATAAGCGACTTACAAAATCCTCGCTGCTGATCCTGCTCTTTATTCTGCCGATGTGGGTCAATATCTTGATCCGCACCTTGGCCACGGTGGCGCTGTTCGACTTCCTGCAACTCCCTCTGGGTGAAGGAGCTTTGATCTTTGGTATGGTCTACAACTTCCTACCATTTATGATCTATCCGATCTACAACACCCTCTCGTCGATGGATTCGTCGCTTATCGAAGCTGCGCAAGATCTTGGTGCTAAGGAGTCTACGGTCTTCTACCGCGTGATTATGCCTCTCTCGATGCCAGGAGTGGTGAGTGGCATTATGATGGTCTTTATGCCAACAATCTCCACCTTCGCCATTGCCGAGCTCTTGACACTCAACAAGATCAAATTGTTCGGAACAACCATCCAAGATAACCTAAACACAGGTTTGTGGAACTACGGAGCAGCCCTGTCGTTGATCATGCTTATTATAATAGGTGTCTCAATGGCCTTCTCGGGAGGTGACGAGTCGAAATCAAATGAGGGAGGGTTGATATAGTGGGACGATTTTTAGCAAAAGCATACGTTTGGATTATCATCGCAATCCTCTACCTGCCGATCTTGGTTATCGCAATTTTCTCCTTCACCGAGTCAAAGGTGCTTGGCAACTGGACGGGCTTCTCGACCGAGCTCTACTCGTCGGTCTTTAGTGGAGGATTAAATGAGGCGCTTCAGGCGGCAATCATAAACACCTTTATCATTGCGCTAGTCTCGGCTGCTGTCTCGACACTTCTTGGTAGCTATACCGCTGTGGGGCTGCACTCCCTGCAAGGCAAAAAGCGTCGCGTGATCGACTTCTTGAACAATATCCCTGTGCTCAATCCAGATATCATCACAGGTATCTCACTCTTCTTACTCTTTGTGTTTCTGGGAATTACGCAGGGTTACCTCACCGTGATCCTTGCCCATGTGGCCTTCTGCACTCCCTACGTTATCCTGAGTATTTTGCCAGCTCTCCAGAGCATGAACCCCAATGTCTACGAGGCGGCACTCGACCTTGGAGCTACGCCAATGCAGGCGGTAAATAGGGTAGTGATCCCTGCTATGCGCCAAAGCATGGTCTCGGGATTTATCCTCGCCTTCACCCTCTCGATTGACGATTTCGCCGTGACACTTTTCACCTCGGGCAACAATGGCCTGCAAACCTTGTCGACCTATATATATAATGATGCTCGCCGTGGAGGTCTAACCCCCGAGCTACGCCCCCTTTCGACCATTATCTTTGTTGCTGTGTTGCTCTTGCTTCTGCTTGTCAACTATCGTTCGATGAGGCTGCGAGCTCGTGAGGCGAAGTAATGCTAATTTTTGAGTAAACTTTTTGAAAATGAGAAGATTTATACTGCTGCTTACACTGTTGTGCCTCTCGAGTGTCACTGCTCTCGAGGTCTCGGCGGCGCGAAAAAATATCTTGAAGATCTACAACTGGTCGGACTACATGGACGAATCGCTCTTGGACGAGTTCGAAGTGTGGTACCAGGAGCAGACTGGTGAGAGCATCCGCATCATATACCAAACCTTCGACCAAAATGAAGTGGCTGTGGCCAAGATCGAACGTGCCAAGGCCGACTACGACTTGGTCTGCCCCTCGGAGTATATCATCGAGAGGTTGTTGGCTGCCGATATGCTGCTACCCATCGAGAAGGATTTTGGCTCTACACCCAACTACCTCGGCAATATCGCCCCATACTTCACCGAGCAGTTTGATCTGCTGGGCACACCCGAGCACCGCACATCCGACTACGCCATCCCCTTTATGTGGGGCACAGTGGGATTGCTCTACAACGAGCGCACCGTGAGCGAGGAGGAGGTCGAAAGCTGGTCGATAGTGTGGGATAAAAAGTTCCGCAATCGCGTATTTCTAAAGGATGCTGTGCGCGACGTATATAGCGTGGTGCAGGTCTACCTCAATGCCGACAAAATCGCCGATGGCAGCGCCACCGTGGCGGAAGTTGTCAACGACTACTCCGATGAGTCGATCTCGCGAGCTGCCCAAAAGCTCCTCGAGGCGCGTGATAATATCGCTGGTTGGGAGTCCGACTTCGGTAAGGAGATGATGACCAAAGAGAAGGCCGACATCAGCCTCTCGTGGAGTGGCGATGCTGTGTGGGCTATCGAGGAGGGTGCCGATGTGGGTGTCTCGCTGAACTACGCTGTGCCCGAGGAGGGTAGTGTGATCTGGTTCGATGGCTGGGTGATCCCCAAATATGCGCGTAACGTCAAGGCGGCCAGCTACTTTATCAATTTTATGTGTCGCCCCGACAACGCACTGCGCAATATGGATGCTATCGGATATATCCCCGCGGTCGCGACCCTCGAGATCTTGGAGGAGGTGATTGACGAGTCGCTTGACACTTACTCGGATTTGAGCTATATGTTTGGTCCCGAGGCAACTAGTGTGCAGGTAGATCCTATACAATACCCTGACCTCTCGATTGTCGAGCGCTGCTCCATGATTCGAGACTTTGGCGACCGCGCCGAAGATATGATGATCATGTGGGCCATGGTTAAGGGCGATAACCTCAGCGGCGGAATCTTGGCCGTTATCATCGTTACAGCACTGCTGATCTTGGGCTTCTATGGCTATAAACGCTATTCGGAGTACCGAATGAGACGCTATCGGCAGCTGCGACGTCGCTAGGGGTGCTGGTGACTGTCCTGCGCTTTCTGGCGGGCGGGGTGCTCCCCGCGGAGCTGATCTTTTGTTGCGTCTATTTTTTTTGCTTCGCAAAAACCTCCTCAAGCCGAATTGTAAGGAAAACGTAGTTTTCCGTATCCAAGCTCGCTTGGTGCCCGCGCGGCATTAGCGCAGTAAGCGAGCAACCTAAAGCGCAGCAATACAACCCCAGAACCAACTTTTTATATTATCCCCCCACTTTTTCGTCGAAATAACCCCCGTTTTACCAAATATTGTCACTACATTTGAGAAACCAAATTTGTTTAATTCAAATAGACGATAAACGATGAGATACGATTTCGAAAATGCAGCGGATAGAACGGGCTGCTCAGCAATAAAAATTAACAAGGAGAGAATCCACGATGCCTTGGGATTGAACTACTATCCCGACTCAATCTCGATGTGGATTGCCGACATGGATTTCGTCTGCGCTCCCGAGATTGTGGAGGCTATCGCAGTGCGAGTCGCTAGGGCTACATTCGGCTACTCGGGGGTGGCTGAGAGCTACTTCAACTCGCTAAGCAGCTGGTACAAAACCCGTCTGGGGATGCAATTTAGAGCCGAGGAGGTTCTTTTCAGCAACGGCACTCTCTCGGCTCTGCGCGACATTATCCGTGCTCTAACCACTGAGGGTGAGGGAATTATCATCCAACCCCCAGTCTACTATCCCTTTGCAAATATCACGCGCGAGTGCAAGCGCAAGGTCGTTGAGAATCACCTTTGTAAGGATGCCGAAAACCGCTACTCGATCGACTTCGAGGATTTCGAGCTTAAGTGCCAAGATCCTGCCAACACGATGTTTATCCTTTGCAATCCTCACAACCCAATCGGCCAGATCTGGAGTCGGGAGGATGTGGAGCGGATGTTAGCGATCTGCAAAGCCAACAATGTGATTTTCTTCTCCGACGAGGTACACGCCGATATCGTCCGCGCACACGCAAAATTCACCTCGACCCTGAACCTCGATAGCGCCAAAGGGGTGATCGTAGCTACGGCCGCAAATAAAACCTTCAACCTCGCGGGTCTTCACATCACCAATATAATCATTCCCGACGAGAATCTTCGTCAGCGAATAAACGCCTACCGCGGAATGGTTCACATCTCACCTATCGCCGAGGCTGCCAGCACCGCTGCATATAGCCAGTGTGGAGAGTGGGCTGATGAGATGAATCGAGTGATCGACCAGAACGTTTTATATATGTCGGAGTTCCTAAAAACCCATATGCCAAAAGTTAGGTTTAACCCCGCTTCGGCCACCTACCTAATGTGGGTTGACTTCAGCGCGTACGGCATTGACGAAAGGGAGCTTCTGACACTATTAGCCGACAAAGCCCACGTGATCTTGGAGGGTGGAACAATGTTCTCAACCACCGCTGAGGGCTTTGTGAGGATGAATGTAGCTTGCCCAAAGAGTATCTTGGTGGAGGCTCTCGATAGAATCAAACGAGTTTTAGAGTAGGCGCGATAATACACTAAGTAACACAAAATCAGTTTTAGATAAAAAATCGGGTTGAAAAAAGTAATTAGTAGAAAAAAATAATTACCTTTGCAATAACGTTGATTTTTCAAAGTGAACCTTTTAAATAACACTAAATATATGCAAACAAAAGTTAAAGAGATCTTCGCATCTCGCTTCAACACACAAGGCGTTCAATACGCTTCATCGGGTCGAATTAATCTTATCGGTGAGCACACCGACTACAACGAAGGCTTCGTATTCCCAGGCGCAATCGAGCAAGGTATCGTAGCTGAAATCAAACCTAATGGCACATCTAAGGTTCGTGCTTACGCAGTCGATTTTGACTCTTACGCTGAGTTCGAGGTTGGCCAAACGGAGCTTCCCCAGGAGCACTGGATCCGCTACGTCTATGGCGTATGTTGCGAGATCGTAAAGCGTGGTGGCAAGGTCGAGGGCTTCGACACAGTATTCTCGGGCTCTGTTCCTGCAGGTGCTGGTCTTTCGTCATCGGCAGCTTTGGAGTCAGTTTTTGCATTTGCACTAAATGACCTTTTCAACGACAACTCAATCGACAAATTCGAATTGGCTCGTATCGGTCAATCAACCGAGCACAACTACTGCGGTGTGAAGTGCGGAATCATGGATCAATTCGCCTCGATCTTCGGAAAGAAAAACCACTTGATGCGCCTAGATTGCCGCTCAATGGAGTTCGAGTACTTCCCATTCGACGCTAAGGGTTATAAGTTGGTTTTGGTTAACTCAAAGGTTAAGCACGCACTTGTGGACTCTCCATATAACAAACGCCGTGAGAGTTGCGAGAGGGTTGCAGCAGCACTAGGCCAACCATCGCTTCGTGGTGCAACGCTCGAAAGCCTAGCAACCGTAAAAGATAAAGTATCGGAGGAGGATTTCAAACGCGCAACATTCGTTGTGGGTGAGGAGCAGCGCGTATATAACGTATGTGAGGCTTTGAAAGCTGGCGACTTCGAGACAGTTGGAGTTAACGTATATGCTACCCACGAGGGTCTTTCGAAAGATTACGAGGTGTCGTGCGTTGAGATTGACTTCCTAGTTGACGTAGCACGCGAGTGTGGCGTCACAGGTTCACGCATCATGGGTGGTGGCTTCGGAGGCTGCACCATTAACCTTGTTAAGGATGAGTTGTATGATGCATTTATCGCAACTGCAATCGAGAAGTTCAAGGCGGAATATAGCATTGAACCCGAAATTATCCCAGTTGTAATTTGCGACGGAGCACGCAAACTAGCATAACATTGCAAAGCGGCGAAATTTCGAATATAACAGGAGAGCCTCTTCGGTCACATACTTAAGTATGCTCCCTTCAGCGACTCTCCTGCCATATCCAAAATTTCATCCACTTATCAATGTTATGAGGTTCAAAAACGGAGCAATTTGCAAAATTGCGACAAAGTCCCCTCTTAACAAAGAGGGGATTTAGGGGAGATTTTAAATATCTCGCGTTGTTGAAAACAACGCTTAACGTGTGGTCGAGAATAGCCCCACCACACAAGTATAAAACACTACAAACGAGTTCGATGTGGGGCTATTTTCGAACTCAGGTTAAAATATGAAACCTACATTATTCGTCCTAGCAGCAGGCATGGGTAGCCGTTATGGTGGCCTTAAGCAGCTAGATGGTCTTGGCCCAAATGGCGAGACAATTATGGACTACTCGATCTTCGACGCTATCCGTGGCGGCTTCGGTAAGATCGTTTTCGTTATTCGTCGTGATTTCGAGGAGGCTTTCCGCGAGCAGATTCTTCCAAAATATGAGAACTCAATCCCCGTAGAGCTAGTTTTCCAAGCTATCGACTCACTTCCCGAGGGCTTCACCTGCCCTGAAGATAGAGCAAAACCTTGGGGCACAAACCATGCAGTTTTGATGGGTAAGGATGTTATCCGTGAGCCATTCGCGGTGATCAATGCTGACGACTTCTACGGCCGTGATAGCTTCGCGGTACTTGGTGCTGAGCTCTCGAAAGAGTATACTCAGAAAGGAGACTACTGCATGGTAGGCTACCGCGTGGGCAACACCCTCTCGGAGAGCGGAACCGTAGCACGTGGCGTATGTGGCACAAACGATGAGGGTTACCTCACAACAGTTGTTGAGCGCACAGCAATCGCACGCAATGCAGCGGGTGAAGTTGAGTTCCCAGACGAGAACGATGAGCTTCAAACCATCCACGAGAACACTCCAGTTTCGATGAATATGTGGGGATTCACTCCCGACTATTTCGACTTCTCGGAGCGCGAGTTTGTCAAGTTCCTCACTGCAAACCTTACTGCCCCTAAGGCTGAGTTCTTTATCCCATTGGTGGTTAATGAGTTGATCCAATCTGGAGAAGCAAAGGTTAAGGTTCTTGACACCACTTCAAAGTGGTTCGGTGTGACTTACGCAGCTGATAGACCAGACGTTGTCGCGAAGATTCAGGCGTTGGTTGATGCAGGAGATTATCCAAACAAATTATTTGCATAGTTATGAAAGAATCAATCCTAGTTGCAGGTGGTGCGGGCTACATCGGCTCACACACAGCCGTTGAGCTTATCGAGGCGGGTTTCGATGTGGTTATCGTCGACAACCTTTCGAACTCAACTGCCGAGGCGGTCGAGGGAGTGCGCAAGATCACAGGCGTAGATGTCCCATTTTATGAGGTCGATTGTTGCGATGCAGCAGCCTTCGAAGAGGTTTTCAAGAAGCACAACTTCAACTCAGCAATCCACTTCGCAGCGTCAAAAGCAGTAGGTGAGTCGGTACAAAAACCATTGGAGTACTACTCTAACAACTTGATGTCGCTGATGAATCTAATCGCTCTAATGCGCAAGCATGGTCGCGAAAATATCCTATTCTCATCTTCATGCACAGTCTATGGAGAGCCTGATGCTCAACCCGTTACCGAGCAAACGCCTCGCAAGCCAGCCTTGTCGCCATATGGCAACACCAAAGCTATGAGCGAGGATATCTTGCGCGACTCGATGGCTGTGTACGAAAATATGCGTGGTATCGCCCTAAGATATTTCAATCCAATCGGTGCTCACCCATCCTCTCTTATCGGAGAGCTTCCTCAAGGCGTTCCTCAAAACTTGCTTCCCTACATCACCCAAACCGCAGCGGGTCTTCGCGAATGTCTATCGGTATTCGGTGACGACTATGCAACCCCCGATGGCTCATGTATCCGCGATTATATCGACGTGGTGGACTTGGCTAAGGCGCACGTGGTGGCAGTGAAGCGTATGACTGAGGGCAAATCGAAGGCCGATTACGAGATCTTCAACATCGGAACAGGAAATGGAGTCTCGGTTTTGGAGCTTATCAACCGCTTCCAAGCCATCAACAACTTGGAGATCAACTACAAGATCGTACCTCGCCGCGAGGGTGACATCACAGCAATCTGGGCCGACCCAACATTGGCCAATGAGGAGCTAGGATGGTCAGCTACGCGCACACTCGAGGAGACCCTAGCCGCAGCATGGGCATGGGAGAAGAGAGTGAGAAAGATCGAGTAAGAGTTCTAATCTAAAAAGCCAAGAATGACCACCGAGGCACAAAAAAGAAACAACTAAACATAAATAATTTAATATGACAACACAGACAAAACAGAATTACACATTACCTATCGTAATGATGTTCGTGCTATTTGCGATGATCTCGTTCGTTACGGGTCTTTCGAACCCAATGGGCGTAATTATCAAAAACCAACCAGGAATCCAAAACTGGATGTCACAATTGGGTAACTTCGCGAACTTCTTCGCATACCTATTTATGGGACTTCCAGCGGGTCTAATTCTTCGCCGCAAGGGTTACAAATTCACAGCCCTAACGGCTATCGGAGTTGGTATCATCGGAGTAGGTGTTCAGCTTATCGCAGCTAACATGAACTACACACCTGGCGTGAGTTCGTTTACTCCAATCTTCCTTGTATACCTCGGTGGAGCCTTTATCTCAGGTTTCTCGATGTGTCTTTTGAACACCGTGGTAAACCCTATGCTTAACACCTTGGGTGGTGAGGGTAAATCGGGTAACCAACTTCTTCAATTTGGTGGCTCGTTGAACTCATTCTGCGCTACTATCGTTCCAATCTTGGGAGGTTATTTGATCGGTGATATCGCTAAGGCTCAGCTATCTAACGCTATTCCTGCGCTTCTTATCGCTCTAAGTATCTTCGTTACGGTGATGGTCGTTCTTTCGTTCGTATCTATCCCTGAGCCTCATTTGGAGAGTGCTGAGGAGGCTGCAAAACCAAAGGACAAGTATAGCGCAATGTCGTTCCGTCACTTTATGTTGGGTACTGTTGCGATTTTCCTTTACGTAGGTATCGAGGTGGGCATTCCTAACTTTATCAACCTATTCCTTACAGGTGCTAAGGATGCCGTAGGTGCTGTGGGTATCGGAATGGATACTGCTGCTGCGGGAAGTGTTGTTGGTACATATTGGTTCTTGATGCTTATTGGTCGTCTTATGGGCGGTTTCTTGGGTGGTAAGTTCTCGGCTAAGGCTCAGTTAACTTTCGTGAGTCTGTTGTCTGTGATCCTTGTTACTCTTGGAATCTTTATCCCAACATCGGTCTCTGTTGTGATGCCAGTGTTCCAATCTTCTATTAGCTTCGGTCTAGTTGAGGTGCCTCTATCGGTTTTCCTATTTGTATTGTGTGGATTCTGCACCTCTATCATGTGGGGTGGTATCTTCAATCTAGCTGTTGAGGGTATTGGTAAATACACCGCTATGGGATCAGGTATCTTTATGGTTATGGTAGTTGGTGGTGGTGTTCTTCCACTTATCCAAGGTGCCGTAGCTGATATCACAGCTAACTACATGGCTTCATACTGGGTTATCGTAGCTGCCTCTGCATTCCTATTGTGGTACGCACTTGTAGGTTGCAAGAATGTAAATACAGATATTCCTGTGGAGTAATCCTTCGCAAGTTATAATTGAGGTGACCGATGGGCTTTGGCTTATTGGTCACTTTTTTTGTGAAGGAGGGCGAGAGCAAGGGGGCTGCGCCTAATGCCGGCGCGGGCACCAAACAAGTTTGGATACGGAAAACTTCGTTTTCCTTACAATTGCAATTGTTAATGAGTGTTGACAACGCACACCTGCCACTCGGCTTGGGGAGGTTTTTGCGAAGCAAAAAAAAATAAAAAATGTGTGATTTCTAGACGTCGAGCTCGCTCGAAAGAATAGAAATCACACATTTTTTATTTCGATGATCCGAAAAGGATCAGCGCCCCAAGACGCAAGAAAGGCATAGCTCCGCGGGGAGCACCCCGCCCGCCAGAAAGCGCAGGGCAGTAAGCAACAAACGAAACTAAAGTAGTCCTACTTATTCCAAACCCGAGGAGCAGGAACCCCAGGGAACTCCGTACGATCCTTCAACTGAAGCATCACCTCCTCAATAGCGCGATCAAGTTGCTCATCTTCACCACGCCACTCCTTGATTGGGTCGTTGTCGATCACAATATCGGGATCTACACCGTGGTTCTCGACAGTCCAGTCGCCAGTTTTAGGGTCATAATTGGTGAAGAATGGAACGCGAATATCGGTACCATCAATATATTGAAGTGGTCCACTGATACCCACGATACCGCCCCAGGTGCGAGTTCCGATCAACTTGCCGAGCTCGAGAGCCTTGAATCGCCATGGGAAGAGGTCACCATCCGAAGCCGAGTACTTGTTGATCAAACACACTTTCGGACCGGTGTGCGTAGACTCAGGAATAGTTCCGATCACATCCGATCCGCGGCGCATAGTTAAGCTATAAGCCTCACGGCTAAGGCGCTCGATAAGCATAGGCGAAACATTACCACCACCATTCTCACGGTCGTCGATGATCAAGCCCTCTTTCTTGAGCTGAGGGTAGAAGTAGCGAGTAAACTCAATGAGTCCACCCACACCCATGTCGGGCACGTAGATATAACCAATCTTACCGCCAGAAGCCTTATCCACAGCGTCGATATTCTTCTGCACCCACTCGTTGTGATAGAGCGGATACTCATTGTCGATCGGAAGGATGGTGATGGTGCGAGCACCCTCGGCTGTAGCTGAAGTGTTGATGGTAAGCTCCGTTGGTACCTCAGCCTTACCCACAAGCAACTTATACATATCGTTCACCGACGAAGTCTCGATGCCATCAATTGCGATGATGTAATCCCCCTCGCTGACATTCAACCCCTGCTCGGTAAGTGGTGAACGATGGCTCTTATCCCACGATACACCCTTGAGGATCTTTTCGAGGCGGAAATATCCGCTCTTGTCGCGTGAGATCTCGGCTCCGAGGAGTCCCATCGAGATTGTCTCAGCGCGAGGAGTCTCACCAGGATTCACGTAGCAGTGGCCGCAGCAGAGCTCGCCGATCATCTCACCGATAAGGTAATTCAGGTCGAGGCGAGTAGTGACGTATGGCAACAGTGCAGCATACTTCTCCTTCATCGCTTGCCAATCCACGCCGTGCATATTCTCGACGTAGAATCCATCTCTAAATGCACGCCAAGCCTCGTCGAAGATCTGAGCCCACTCCTCCTTGTAGTTCACCGCAATCTTCACATTCGAAAGATCCACAGCCTCCTCCAAGCGAGCTTTGTCCGCAGGCAGGTCGGCAACATAGATAGACTTACCCTTCATAAATAGCGCCTTCTTGCCACCATTGCTCATGGTCATTCTCGCTCCTTCGGCCACAACAACCTCCTTTTGTGTCGCAAGGTCGAATGCCGTTGTGCCCTTGTTGCTGTTGTAGTATACCTTTTTGCCATTCGAGTAGAATCCGTAGTAGCGACCTGGCGAGATAGGGAGCTTGACGATACGGTCAAGGATGCCATCTGCGTCAATTACAACCTCGGCAGGTGAGTCAGATTTTTCACCTTTCTCCTCCTTTTTCTCCTCCTCAGTGCTTTCGTATAGGAATGGTGATGGAGTCTCTTTCGCGAGGATTGCCATATAGATGCCATTCATATTTGTGTATGCGTGGTTCCACTCGGTGCTGCTGTAAATTGGGTTGAAGTCGCGAGCCGAGGTGAAGATGATATACTTACCATCCTCGCTAAATACTGGCGATGATGAGTCGTACCAATCGTCAGTGATAGCATACTCTTTGCCCTCAGCGAGGTTATAGGCGTAGATCACACCAAACTCATTCTCTGCCGAGCGGGTGTAGGTGATCCACTTGCTATCTGCCGAGAACTCAACTCCGCGATACTCTCCGCTAGGGTTTTGGTCGATGGTCTTGATCTTCTTAGTCGCTACGGTGAGCAGATTCATGCGGTTCTTGCGATCGGTGTAGATGATCGACTTGCTGTCTGGACTCCATGTGAAGTCGCGGATATAGGTGTCGTTCTTCTTGGTAAGTTGCTCTGGTGCGCCACCCGCAACTGCTTGAAGATAGAGCTCTGTTTCGCCCGAGATATCCGAGATGTAGGCAATCAACTCCCCGTCTGGACTATACTGCGCCACGCGATCGTTAGCTCCCGATGAGCGAGTGATGCTCTTTACAGCGCCCTTGCCTGCGGGAACGTTGAACACCTCACCGCGAGCGGTAAGCGCAATGTTCTTTCCATCGGTTGAGAGCGAAACAGCGGTGATGTAGTCAGCTCCGTTCTTGTACTCCGTGCGAGCGTAGATGTTGTCCGAAGCAACTGAGATCGAAACCTTCTTCACCTCGCGGCTATTCGTGTCGAGCGTGAAGATCGAACCACCTTGCTCAAAGACGATGGTAGAGCCATGCGCACTTGGGAACTTCACATCGTAGTCGCTAAATGAAGTCACCTTCTCGGTCTGAGCAGTTGCGGTGTTATAAACAAAAATATTCATCGTGCGATCGCGATCCGAAAGGAAGAAGATATTCTCGCCTATCCACATCGGGATGATATCCTGAGCATTGTTCTCGGTAATATTGGTCACCGTTTCAGCCTTAGGATCGTAGATCCAGACGTCATCTGCCATACCTCCGCGATAATATTTCCATGTGCGGAATTCGCGCATCACGCGGTTATACGCCAAGCGTGAACCATCGGGTGAGTAGCTGCAAAAACCTCCCTCTGGAAGTGGAACAACGCTCGAAAGGCCACCCTCGTGATTTACAGTGTAGAGCTTGCCGGTGAAGCCATCGCTGATACGGTTGCGATAGATGATCTCATCTCCATCGGGTGACCATCCCATCACAATGTTGTTGGGTCCCATGCGATCACCGATATCGTCGCGCGAGTTGGTTGGTGTGTAGGTCAAGCGAAGTGGCTCACCTCCTGTCGAGGGGATTGTGTAGACCTCGGTGTTGCCATCGTATTGAGCCGTGAAAGCAATGCTCTTGCCATCGGGCGAGTAGCGAGGGAACATCTCGTAGCCAATGTGTGCGGTAAGTCGCTGAGCGTCACCACCTGCAACGGGAACTTTGTAGAGGTCTCCCGCGTAGGAAAAGACGATATCCTCGCCATTCGAAGCGGGGAATCGCAACAATTTTGTCTCCTCTCCTGCTGCGTGTGCCGTAAGTGATAGCGAGCCTAGCAAAAGAAGGGTTGTGTAAATTCTCTTCATAATATCTAAATGTTAATTGTAATTTGGTCGTTTAGAATCTTTTCACCCTCGAGTGGCAATAGGGCTCAGTGCCTTTCAAGGCGTAGTAATCTTGGTGATACTCCTCAGCGCGGTAGAATGTCGATGCTGCGGTGATCTTAGTTGCGATCTTGTACCCTTTCTGCTCTAGGAGCTTTACAAGCTGTTCGGCTATCGCCTTCTGCTCAGACGTGAGATAGAAGATCTCCGAGCGGTATTGATCACCTAGGTCTGGCCCTTGTCCATCGGTCTGCTCAGGGTCGTGGATCTCGAAGAAGAGCTTGGCCAGAGTCTCGAAGTTTACCTTTTCCGTGTCGAATGTAACCTCGACAGCCTCGGCATGTCCCGTCGTTTGTGCCTTAACCTCCTCATAAGCAGGATTCTCGACCGAGCCGCCAATATACCCCGACTCCACGCTCAAAACCCCAGGGATCTGCTGCATCAAGTGCTCCACACCCCAAAAACATCCACCTGCGAAGATCGCTCTGTCGGTTTTGGGAGCCTTCACAAACTTTATCGAGAGTGAGTTTACACAGTGGCGTGTATCCTTCTCGGTATGCTGCTCGCCATGGAAAACGTGACCTAGGTGGCCTCCGCAAGCTGCACAAGTGATCTCGGTTCTACGTCCATCGGGGTCTGGCGAGCGGTGAACCGCGCCAGTGATCTCGTCATCGAACGAGGGCCATCCGCAACCGCCATTGAACTTGTCGGTTGAGTGATAAAGCGGAGCGTTGCAACGTCTGCAAATATATGTTCCCGCGAGGGTAAAGTCGTTGTACTCACCAGTAAAAGGCTTCTCGGTACCTTTATCTTCGATTATGTACTTCTCTTCTGGAGTTAACTCATTGATGGTTTTCATATCTCTTTTTTGTTTTGTTATTGGGATGTTGAATGGTTAAAGAACAAAGTTATATAAAATAATTAAAAAATGGCCGTTTTCTGATATAAATCACTATTTTTGTGGTATAAACTTCTATGCGCTATCTCAAGATGAAACACTCGAAAATATTGACTCTGCTTTTTGGTTTACTTATGCCCATTGTCGCTTCTGCGCAAAGCAGCGAGGTGAAGCTAAATGTTGCAGCTGCCGTAGTGACTATCTTCAACCCCTCGGTGGAGTTCTACATGGGTGACTCGTCGGCTGTGACCTTCGATTTTGTGAAGTCGTTCGCCAAGGAGGACTTTATGAATACAGGCTACCCATTTCTCTTTTCGATGGGCTCGCTAGGGTATCGCCGTTACACTCGAGC